>JALYJW010000023.1 GCA_030775085.1 Acidobacteriota bacterium
GAAATTGGGAGCCAAACTCATTATCCTATTTTGAATTTGATAATTCCTCCAGACGACTGCCGACCGCAGACTCGGTTCAGGCCGACCGCCGACCGCCGACCGCCGACTCCGCGAAGCGTGGCAGTCGCATCGCCGCGGTGCTGAGCGGCGCGTTCGCGGGCGTGGCGCTTTTCTTCAGTTACGAGATCGGTCTCTACACGATCGCAGGCGCGTTCGCCGCGTCGCTGCTGCTCTGGATCGCATCGCGGCGCGTGTCGTGGGACGGACTGCATCCGGCGCGGGCGGCGGCGTTTTTCGCGGCAGGGACGTTGCTCGGCGCGGCGCCGTTCGTCATCTACTTGTCGATGCGCGGCGCGTTCGATGATTTTCTGCTGGCGTCGTTCGTGACCATTCCGCGCATCATCGATGCGGTCTGGTCGTTGCCGTTTCCCGATCTCGCTTCGACATTCCGCAAGGGCCTCAACATCCACACGCTGGCCGACTTCGTGGTGTGGGAGAAGTTCCATCTCATCCTCAGCCCGCTGACGATCGTGGTGGCCGCGATTTACTCGATCGACCGGTGGCTGCGCCGCCGTACCGACTCGCTCGACTTCGCGCTGATCGTGCTGACGGTCTTCGCCACGGTGGCGCAGCGGACGGCCTTCGGGCGCGTCTCATTCCAGCATCAATACTTCGCGGCGTTTCTCATCGGTCCGCTGCTGGTGTTGCTGGCCGTGCTGGTCGTGCGGATGCTGCGCGATCTATGGCGCGGCGGCAGTCAGGGAACGCGCGCATTCGTGATCGCGCTCGCCGTGGCAGCGGTGCCGGTCATCGCGGTCCTGTTCTGGATCCCCGATCTCATCAACGGCCGGTTGCACGAGTTCATCCGCTACTCCGGACGCGTGTTGCGTGTCGACCACGAGCCGCGGTCGGAGGAAGTGCGGTGGCGCATTGATGATGTCTCGCTCCACATCCGCGAGCTCACGCGCCGCGGTGAGCCGGTCTTTGATTTCTCGAACCAGCCGGCGTTCTATTTCTTCGCCGACCGCCCCAATCCGACGCGCTTTTATCAGGTCCCGATTCTTTCGCCGCGCGCGTTTCAGGAGGAGACGATCGTCGCGTTGGAGCGTGCGCGGCCGAAGGTGGTCATTCGCCGTTCGCCGGAGCTCTTCGATCAATTCGACGGCGTGACGAACGATCTGCGCGCGCAGGCCGTATCTGCGTATCTCGACGACACGTATCGCTTCTACCGATCGGTGCGCGGCGTCGAGCTCTGGACGCGTCGTCCCGATGTGAAGCCACGCCCGGTGGCCAACTACCTTCGACTGATCCGCTTGCCGGACAAGAAAGAGCTCGTCAACAGCCGTCTGGAGCGGATGGTCTTTCCGGCGGTCGGCAGCGTGCCCGGCGTCAACGGCGCGTTCTGGCAATCAGACCTCACGATGCACAACCCGTATCGCGATCCGTTGCGCCTCACGCTGCGCTACGTGACCGGCGAGAGCGGAACGGACCGGCGATTGACGCTTGCGCCGCGCCAGACGCTGCGCTGGGAGAACGTCGTGCGCACGCTTTTCCAGAGCGAAAACAGTCTCGGCACGCTGTGGGTCGAACATCGCGAAGGGCGCACGCCGGTGGCCGTGGTCAAGACGTCCGATGTCGCCCATCAGGCCAGCGCCTCGGTGGAGCAGCCGCTCACGCGACGCGATGCCGCCACCGCGTCGACGGAGCACGCCGAGCTGGCCATCGTCGGTGTCCCTCCAAAATCAGGATTGCCGCGACGCGTGAATGTCGGCGTGGTGAACCTCGGTACGATCCCGGCGACGTTCCGCATCTCCGCGCGCACGCGCACCGGCGCGACGGCCGGAGGTAGTGTCGAGTCTGGCGTGCCCGAAGACCAGGTCTGGCTCGTCAACGACATCGAAAACGAACTCGGTGTGACGCTCGACGAGACGATGACGGTGCGCATCACTGTCATCGCCGGCACTGGCGTCGCCTTCGCGACGGTCGTTGAATATGGCGGCGACTCCGAGTTCATCGCCGCGATTCCGGCGCAGCAGCAATGAAGACGATCGACACGCCGTGGGGAGATCGCGTGCTGGTGATGCGGCAGGAAGGCGACGTCGTCATCCCGGCACTCACCGAGAGCGAGCTTGCAATCGCGAATACCTTCAAGCTCGGCAGCCGCCGCGAGGAATGGCTGCTCAGCCGGATCGCTGCGAAGCAACTGGCGATGCAACTCGGACTGATCGATGATCCGCGCTCCATCAAGATCGCTCGGCCGTTTCTCGTCATCGATGACGTTCCGAGCGAATGGCGCATCTCGCTCTCTCACTCAGCGCCCTACGCAGGCGCCGCGATTGCGCGCGAGCCGATCGGAATCGACGTGCAGCTCATCCGTGATCTCGACGAGCGCGCAGCGCATCTCTTCCTCTCGGACGAAGAAACGCAGCAGATGCTCCGCAGCACGCTGCCGCATCGCATCCTGCACTTCTGGTGCGCAAAAGAAGCGGCGTGGAAACAGCGCTCCGATGAGTTCGCGACGCTGCGTCAACTGCCGCTGCGGCTGATCGAGGAACGCACTTCGGGTCTGTTGTTCGATGCGGTGGAGACGCTGGTCGTCAGCGACGTGATCGTCGCGGTTACGCGCCCCATTTTTTGAGCACCGCGCGCGCATCATCGATCGCAGCCGCGTCCTCCACCGCGTAATCGGGATCGGACGGAGTGCTGATCGCGCTGCGCAGGAGTTGAAGTGCGCGTGGCTTCGCCGCGGAGTCATTCGACACGAGCGCCTCCGCGAGAAAGACGAGCGTGATCTTGTTCGTTGGCTGAATCTTCAGCGATTGCTCGAGGAACTTCACGGCTTCCTTCGACGAGGCCCAGCCGGTGACGAAGGGGATGCGCGGCGTCTGGTCGTGGAGCCGTCCCAGCACACGCGACGGAGTACCGCCCTCGAGCGTCGGATCGACGACATTCGCGATGGTGGCACCGCGCCGGATGCGGTCCGCCGCGCCCTGTCGCGCCGCGGCCATCTTTCCGTACGCCAGCGCCCACTCACCCCAGTTGACCGCGTCCCACATGTACACGTCGGCGGCGTTGGGAATCGCGCCTGCAGCGGCGGCGACGTCTTTCTCGGGGGCGTCCGGCTTCGCTCCGCGCGCGGAGACGAGACGTCCGACGACGGCCAGCGCTTTGTCGCCAGCGCTCTTGGCCTCGGCATAGACTTTCTTCTTCTCATCATTGCTCGCCGCCACGTATGCGCCCTTGAAGCGATACGCGCGCAGCAACCTGGCGTGCGCCGCGACGTCGTTCGGATTCTGCGTGAGGGCGCGCTGATACGCGGCAATGGCCGCATCAATCGGTCCGGCCGCCGCGCGCGCCCCCTGCGCGCCGGTGGCACGCGCCGCGTAGTGGCGATCGCCATCGGCGACCTGTGCGAAGAGCGGCAGCGTTACGAATGAAACGGCGAAGAGGAGCGCGGTCGTCTTGATCATGCCGGTGCAGATTGTAGCCACTAGAATGCGCCTCAATGCGCATTCTCTTCATGGGCACACCCGACTTCGCCGTTCCCACGCTGGAGGCGGTAGCGGGCGAGCATGAGGTGGTGCTGGTGGTGGCGCAGCCGGACAAGCCGGCGGGCCGCGGGATGAAGATGCACGCGCCTGCAGTGGCGGTGCGTGCGCGTGAGCTCGGGCTGCCGCTGATGCAGCCGGCGCGGATTCGCAGCGAGGACGTGCTGGCGGAGATGGCGCGGACGAACGCGGACGCCGGCGTGGTCATCGCGTACGGAAAGATCCTTCCGAGTGCGCTGCTGGAAATCCCTAAGCATGGCTTCCTGAACGTGCATGCATCCGTGCTTCCGCAGTGGCGGGGAGCGGCGCCGATCCAGCGATCGATCGAAGCGGGCGATCGCGTCACCGGGGTCACGATCATGCGCGTCGACGAGTTGCTGGATCACGGACCGATGCTCGCGGTCTCGACGACGGAGATCGGCCTCGACGAACACACTCCGGCATTGGCGGCGCGGCTCTCGACGCTCGGTGCCGAGGCGTTGCTGATTGTTTTGCGCGACGTCGAGCGTGGGACGGCAGTCGAAACGACACAGGATCACGAACGCGCTACGCTTGCTCCGAAGATCGAAAAGTGCGAAGGCGAGATTCGTTTCGAGGAAAGCGCGAGGGTGATCTACGACCGCTTCCGCGCCTTCGATCCCTGGCCCGGCATCTTCGTGCAGAGCGGCGGAGAAACGATCAAGCTCACCGACATCCGCATTGCCGAAGCGAGCGGCGAACCGCGCACGATTCTGTCGATCGACGAAGACCTCGTCATCGCCGCGCGCGATGGTGCCATTCGCGTCATCGAGATGCAGCGCCCCGGCAAACCGCGCAGCGCCGCCGGCGCGATCGCGCGCGGACTCGGGTGGCGGGTAGGGGAGCGGGTACCGTGAGGACAAAGACTTGGCGGGCACCAATTTGGAGTGCGGTGGCCGCAGCCGCCGCTTTTGTATACCACTGGCAGCGCTCGAACATACAAAAGCGGCAGCTGCGGCTGCCGCACTCCAAAACGTTGCCATGCTTGCGCACATGAACTCCCCTTCCGAACGCCAACGCGCGCTGCATCTCTTGCAGCGGATCGAGCGGGAGAATCTTTACGCGTCGTTGTTGCTGATCGGCGAGTCGGGGTTTGTGCGCACGCTGGTGTTGGGGGTGTTGCGGTGGCGCTCGCGGCTCGATTTCGTGATCGGCGTGCTGGCGAAGCGCTCGATCAATCAGCTTGACACGTCGGTGGTGGAGGTGTTGCGGCTCGGGCTGTATCAACTGCAGTACATGGACGTCGCGCCGTATGCAGCGGTGTCGGAGACGGTCGACCTCACGCCGAAGCGTGCGCGAGGATTCGTCAACGCCATTCTCCGCAGCGCCACGCGTACGAAGGTTCCGGAGCCGGAGGATCTGGCGACGCGGACCGCGCATCCGTTGTGGCTCATCGAACGATGGACGCGGATGTATGGCGCGGAGCGCACGACGCGGATTGCCGAGGCCGATCAGGAGCTGTCCTATCCGGACGTTCTGTCGCTCAGTGGAGCGCAGCCGCCTGACGCGATTCCGTCGGAGCTGGTGCCGGATGTGTTCAAGCTGCACGGCTCGAGTGCCGATCTCGATCGCTGCGATTTTTATCCGATGGATGAGGGAAGCGCGGTCGTTGCCTCGATCGCGCAGGCGGTCGGGAACAACATTCTCGATCTCGCCGCGGCGCCGGGCGGCAAGGCGATCTACATGACCCATCGGGGCGCGCGCGTGATTGCCAACGATGTCTCGCTGACGCGCCTTCTGCCATTGAAAGACCGCAACATTCCACTCGTGATCAGTGATGGAACGAAACCGCCGTTCGCGCGCGGGCTCGACGTCGTTCTTCTGGACGCGCCGTGCAGCGCCACCGGTACGATCCGCAAGAGTCCTGAGCTGAAGTGGCGCCTTCGTGAAAGTGATCTCACACAATTCGCGGCTTTGCAGAAGAAGCTGCTGCACAGTGCAGTGGCACTGGCCGCAAAGTACGTCGTCTACTCCACCTGCTCGCTCGAGCCGGAGGAGAACGACGAGATCGTGGAGGGCCATGACCTCGTCGACATCACGCCGTTCGTGCCGGAAGGCGCGCGCAAGTGGGTGGAAAACGGCGTGCTGCGACTGACGCCCGAATCGGGCGCGGACGGATTTACAGCATTCGTGTTGTCATTGACATAGTGGCGGCGTATCCCTAGATTGTGCAGCAATCCGCAACAACTATTCGCACAGGTTTGGAGGACGTTCAATGCCGGGTAAAGCCGACGTCATCAATGCCATTGCCGAGCAGGCAGGAATCTCGAAGAGAGAAGCGACCGCTGCGTTCGATGCCTTCGTGTCTTACATTGCCGACGCTTGTCAGGGCGGCGAGCGCTGTGCGATCCCCGGACTCGGCAGTTTCCATGTGACGCAACGCAAGGCTCGCGAGGGCCGCAATCCGCGCACGAAGGAGCCGATCAAGATTCCGGCCTCGAAGAACGTTCGCTTCAAAGCGGGCAAGGATCTGCGCGATCTGCTGAACGTCTCGCCGAAGAAAACCCGCAAAAAGTAGCAGTCACGCTCGACAGTTACGCAATCCAGGGCCGCGGCAGAAACAGGTCCGTGTAAAGATTGAGCGCATAACGATCGGTCATCCCGGCGATGAAGTCGATGGCCAGCCGCTCCACCGGTTCCTCGGAATTCATGTCGAGGAATCGCTCGGGATGCGTCACCACATATTCGAAGAGCGCCGTCAGAATGTTCTGCGCCTTTTCGAATTCGCCGCGCACGGCCGGCACGAAATACATGTTCTCGAACATGTATTTGCGCAGCGCCTCCAGTGACTGTTCGATTTCCGGCGTCATGGAGATTGCTTCGTAGTCCGTGGCCAGTGTGGCGTCGATGACGTCGCGCACCATGCGGTCGATGCGGTCGCTGCCTTTGGTGCCCAGCGTGGTACGGATGTCTTTCGGAATGTCGTCTTCGCGAATGATGCCGGCGCGGATGCCGTCGTCAATGTCGTGATTGACGTACGCGATGATGTCGGAGATGCGGACGATGTCGCCTTCCAGCGTCAGAGCGCGTGCCTTGGCGCGTTTGCGCAGCAATTCGCCTTTCTCGCCTTTGGAGTGTTTGAGGATGCCGTCGCGCACTTCCACGGTCAGATTGAGGTCTTCCAGTTTCTCGACGACGCGTACCGACTGGCGATAGTGATCGAAGCCGCCCTTGACGAGTTTGTTGAGCGCTGCCTCGCCTGCGTGCCCGAATGCTGAATGCCCGAGGTCGTGTCCCAGGCCCATGGCCTCGGTGAGCACCTCGTTGAGGCGCAGCGATTTGGCGATCGTGCGCGCGATCTGCGTCACTTCGAGCACGTGCGTGAGCCGCGTCCGGTAATGGTCGCCTTCCGGCGCGAGGAACACCTGTGTTTTGTGCTTGAGGCGCCGGAACGCTTTGCAGTGGATGATGCGGTCGCGGTCGCGCTGATACGACGGCCGGATGTCGTCTTCCGGCTCGTGGCGATCGCGGCCGCGCGTTTCGGCGCTGCGTGCCGCGCGCGGGACGAGCGTTTCCAACTCGATGCGCTCGAGCATCTCGCGGATGTTCATGAGCGCACTGTAACGCACAGCCGATGAGCTCCGCGCCGCAGCGCTTTGGAGTGCGGCCGGCTTGCCGCCGCTTTGAGTAACGTGCAACGGAGTCGTACTTGCCACGCTACCGAAAGCGGCAGCAAGCTGACCGCACTCCAAAGCGCGCCGCGCGGAGAGCGCTACACCAGTTCGCCGCGGGAACGCAGTCTCGGAGAGGTTCATCTCCGCGGCCACGTCCTGCATCCACTGCGCATCGCTCGCGATCCAGGAGGCAGACCGCGGCAGGGTTGCCGCGGAATGCCTCGGAGGCGAACGCGTCGATTTGAAGAAGCTTCAAGCGAGATCAGAACCCGGAGACTTTTGCCGATTTTCCGTACAGGGCGCGAACGCTGGCGAAGCCGAGGATGATTACGCCGAGGAGACAGATGTCGCGGTACGTGTTGCCGTACATCGTCGGGTAGTGGTTGCTGATCATGGTGAAGACGAGCGGCACGGACATGAACGTGTTGTGGCGCGAGCGAAGGCCGGCCTGGGCCACGAGCGCGGCGTCAGGGGCGGTGCCTTCCTTGATGGCCGTGATGATCTTCTTCTGGGCCGGCCAGATGACCATCCAGACGTTGAGCGCCATGACCGAGCCGAAGATCATACCGGCGTGGATGTACAACGAGCGGCCGCCGAACTTGCCCACGTACTCGAGGAAGAGATAGACGCCGGCGAAGAGGAGCAGCACGATCGTGTTCGCTACGAGCACGTTCTTCACCGACTTCATGACCGCGTTGTAGACCAGGAAGCCGACGATCAGGATCACCAGCACGATGGCCAGCCAGAGCCAGGGATTGTTGGCCGGATCGGTCGGGTCTTCGAAGACGATCTTGGAGTGGTAGTAGACCAGGCCGCCCAGGAGGATGCCGGTGACCCAGGTCCAGAGCGCGCCCCAGCGGAACCAGAAAAGAGCGCGCGGCATGAGCTCGGGGATGACGGCCTTCTTCGTCGGACCGTCGAGCACCTTCATGACATGAGCGCTGACCCAGTTGAAGAAGTAGAGATGGCCGATCCAGATGATGCCGGCGACCACGTGCGCCCAGCGCAGGACCAGTTGCATGATGTCGTTTACGTTCTGAGGCATACAAATCTCCTCGTTGTCAAAGTTGGGGTAGCCTGCGCCGGATTATGAGTGAATTCGAACGAAAAGTGGCGATCATCACCGGAGCCTCCTCGGGCATCGGCAGAAGGACCGCGGAATTGCTCGAAGAACGCGGCGCGCGCGTGGTGACGTTCGCGCGCTCGGCAGGAACGGTGATGGGCGACGTGGCCGATCCGGATGCGATCGAACGTCTCTTCGCCGAAACGGAATCGCGCTTCGGTCCCTGTGAGATTCTGGTCAATGCGGCGGGAATGATCGAGCCGCTGCCGATGATCGAGACGACGCTCGAGCAATGGCGCAGAACGTTCGACGTGAACGTCCACGGCATCTATCTGGCCTGCCGTCGCGCCTTGCCTGCGATGCTGGAGCGCGGCGCGGGAGCCATCGTCAACGTCTCGTCGATCTCCGGAGTCCCGGGGCCCGAAAAGTTCCCCGGCTTCGTCGCCTACTGCGCGAGCAAGGGCGCGGTGATCTCGATGACCGAGGCGCTGGCGGTGGAGGTGAAGTCCCGCGGCGTGCGCGTCAACGCCGTGAGTCCCGGCTCGGTCGATACGCCGATGTGGGCGGCGGTCAGCGGCGGAGTGCCGGCCAGCATGACTGCGGACGAAGTCGCCGAAACGATCCTCTTTCTTGCATCGGATCGATCGCGGCCGATGAACGGCCAGAACCTGAATGTCTTCTCCGCCTGATTCCGTCGCGCTCCAATCCCTTCGCCCGACCTGGGCCGAGATCGACCTGCGCGCGTTCGACCGCAACATCGCCGCGGTGGCCTCGCACCTTCCGCCGGGAACGAAACTCATCGCCATGTTGAAAGCGGACGCGTACGGCCACGGCGCGGTGGAACTGGCGCGCCGCTGCAAGCCGGAGCAGGTGGCGATGATCGGCGTGGCGTTGCTGGAGGAAGCGATCGAGCTCCGGCGCGCCGGCATCGCGTTGCCGATTCTCGTGCTGGGGCCGCTGAACGAGCACCAGGTGCGAATCGCGCTGGAGCACGACGTCACCCTCGGCGTTCCGGGGCCGGAGGAGTTGGCGATCGTGGCGCGGATTGCGCGCGAGCGCGATGTGGCCATTCATCTCAAACTCGACTCCGGCATGGGACGCATGGGCGTCGTGGAGAGCGAGCTGGCTGATGTCGTCGAGCTCATTCGCTCCACGCCGCGATTGCGCGTCGAGGCGATCTACACGCATCTCGCGAACGCTGGCGATCCGGCCGATCCCTTCACGCACGATCAGATCGCACGCTTCGACATGCTCGTGGAGACTTTGCGCGAAGCCGGATTCATTGCGTCTGCGCATCACGTCGCCAACAGCGCGGCCATGATGCGTGGCATCGTTCCGGGCGATTACGCCCGCGTTGGAATCGCACTGTTCGGAGCGGAGCCGCTCGACGTGAGCTCCCCGCGCTTCGAGCCGGTCCTGCGCTGGCGCACGGCCATCGCGCGTCTGAAAGAACTGCCGCCCGGCCACGCCATCGGCTATGGCAAGACGTTCCACACGACGCGACCTTCGCGCATCGCCACGCTTCCGGTGGGCTATGCCGACGGATATCGCCGCGGCCTGTCGAACGTTGGCGAAGTGCTCGTCCGCGGAAAACGCGCGCCGGTCGTCGGTCGCGTCTCGATGGATCTGGTCACGATCGACGTCACGGACGTTGCCAACGCCGCGGTTGGAGATGAGGTCGTTCTCCTCGGCCGGCAGGAAAACGGCGAGATCGCTGTCGAAGAGCTGGCGGCGAAACTTGATACGATCTCGTACGAGATTTTCTGCGGCATCAGCGCGCGCGTACCGCGCGTTCACCCATGATCACCATCTTCGATCGCATCGGCCGCACGTTCATCCGTCTTTTCGAACAGACCGGACTCTGGTTCGACGCGCTGTGGCGGACGTTCGTCTGGACGTTTCGCCGGCCCTTCGATTTTGCCGAGTGGCTCCGGCAGATGGTTCGCGTGGGCGTCGATTCGATTCCGGTGGTCTTTCTGACCACGATGTTCACCGGGATGGTGCTGGGACTGCAGACGTTCAGCGGGTTTCAGCGCGTTCATGCCGAACAGTTCGTGGCCAGCGTCGTTTCCCTGGCCATGCTGCGCGAGCTGTCGCCCGTACTCTGCGGTCTGATGGTGGCCGGGCGCGTGGGGTCGTCGATGGCGGCGGAGATCGGCACGATGCGCGTTACCGAACAGCTCGATGCGCTCAAGGCGCTGGCCACCGAGCCGATTCAGTATCTCTTCGTCCCGCGCGTGATCGCCGGCATCGTCATGCTGCCGTTTCTCGTCATCCTCGGCGATGCACTCGGCATTTACGGCGGCTACGTCGTGGCCGTGAAGCTGCTGAAGACGAATCCGGTGGTCTACAAACAGAACACGTTTCAGTTACTCCAACTCAGCGATGTCTGGAGCGGTCTGATCAAGGCCTCGGTTTTCGGTCTCATTCTCACGCTGACGGGATGCGTGCGCGGCTACTACACGACGGGCGGTGCGGAAGGCGTCGGCCGCGCCACGACCTATGCCGTCGTGTCGGCGTCGATGATCATCCTGTTCGCCGATTTCTTCCTGACGAAGCTCCTCTTCTGATGGCAATCCTCGAGCTGCGCAACATCGACAAGGCATTCGGCGGGCGGCGCGTACTGTGCGACCTGTCGATCGCGGTGGAGCAGGGCGAGTCGCTGGTCATCGTGGGCGGCTCGGGCAGCGGCAAGAGCGTGACGCTCAAGCACGTCATCGGCCTGCTGCGACCCGACCGCGGGCAGGTGATCATCGACGGTCACGACATCACCACGATGAAGGACGTGGAGCTGAATCAGTTCCGGCGCCGTTGCGGAATGTCGTTTCAGGAAGGCGCGCTCTTCGACTCCATGTCGGTGTTCGAGAACATCGCCTTTCCGCTGCGGCGTCATACGAAGATGACGGAAGCGGAGATCCGGGCGCGTGTCGAAGAGTGTCTCGAGGACGTACACCTGCACGGTGTCGAGAAGAGACGGCCCTCGGAGCTTTCGGGAGGGATGCGGCGCCGCGTCGGTTTCGCGCGCGCGATCTCGCTGAAGCCGGAGATCCTGCTGTTCGACGAGCCGACCACAGGCCTCGACCCGGTCATCAGCGACGTGGTCGCGGATCTGATCGAGGAGATGGACGTCAAGCTCGGCACGACCACCGTGACCATCACGCACGACATGAAGGTGGCCTTCAAGATCGCCGACCGCGTGGCCATGCTCTACAAGGGCCACATCATCGAGCAAGGCACTCCGGAGCAGTTTCAGGAATCGACCAACCCCATCGTCCGTCAGTTCATCGAAGGTCGCGCGCAAGGCCCTCTAACCGACAACGAAGAGGACGAAGTGATCGCCGAGCGCCGGTTTCAGACGCGCGCGCCGGGTTGAGCGCCGGCGTCCTGCCGGCGCTTCCGCTTCAAGCGCTAATCCTTGCGCAGTCGTGTGCGGGTTTCGGTCTCGGTCGTAGCCGTGGTGTCGTCGGTGGTCGTCTGCGTATCGAGGCTCGATGCAGAGGTCATCGGCGCGGGCATTGGCGCGGCCACTCTGGTCGTGGTGGTCGTGGTCGTCGTCGTGGTGAGCGGTGTGGCGGTAGTGTCGATGGTGGTATTGGCGTCGACCAATGGCGAATTGGTCACCGTGACGGTGCTCTCGGCAACCGTGCTTCCTTCTGCGACGGTGTCGTCGGACACGATTGTCTGCGTCTCGGTGACCTGCACGACTTCATCGGTCGGTTCGGTGGCAACAGCGTTGTTCGACGCGCAGGCGCCGGTGAGGAGTAGGGCAGCGAATCCCGCCGCGACGGCAGCGTTTTGCATCAGTTTTCTCATGATCATGATTCCTTCCGGCAAGGCGGAAGGGCAAGACGAATGCCCGTTATTTGAAGTACAGCGAGCTCGGGTGGACCTTATGATTGGAACCGTGGCTGCCGCGCGTCCCTACTCGGTCTCGGATCTGCTCCGCGACGTCAATCTCCAGCTCTATCGCTTCAACGACATCGCGGTCGAAGGCGAGGTGACGAACTTCGTCCGCTCCGCGGCCGGCCATCTCTACTTCACACTCAAGGACGCGCGCGCACAGATCAAAGTCGTGCTCTTTGCGACGAACGCGCGATTCCTTCGCTTCCGCATCGAGAACGGTCTGCAACTGATCGTGCGCGGCCGGTTGGCCATCTACGAACAGAAGGGCGAGTTTCAGCTCAACGCTGTCTCGGCGGAGCCGGCAGGCATCGGCGCGCTGCAGCTCGCGTTCGAACAGCTCAAGAAGCAACTGGCCGAAGAGGGACTGTTCGACGCGGCGCGCAAGAAAGCGCTGCCGATGCTTCCGCAACGAATCGCGGTTGTGACCAGCCCCACCGGCGCCGCGATTCGGGACATCCTCCATGTGCTGGGACGCCGCTTCGAGGGACTGTCGCTGCAAATCTATCCGGTGCGCGTGCAGGGTCCGACCGCGGGACGCGAGATTGCCACGGCGCTGCGCAATCTCTCGAAGTGGAAGCTGCACGACGTGGTGCTGATCTGTCGCGGCGGCGGCTCGCTCGAAGATCTCTGGGCGTTCAACGAGGAAGTCGTTGCGCGTGCGGTGGCGGCTTGCGAGATCCCGACGATCTCCGGCGTCGGACACGAGACCGATTTCACGATCTGCGATTTCGTGGCTGACCTCCGCGCGCCAACACCGTCAGCAGCAGCCGAGATCGTGATCCGCGCCAAAAGCGAGATCTGCACGCAGGTCGACACGATGGTGCGGCGCGTGCGGAACGTCGTGGAAAGCCGCGTCCGCAACTATCGCCACGAGCTGCGCCATCTCTCTTCCTCCGATCGCCTCGGCATCGTCGTACGCCGCGTGGCACTCACGCGCGAGCGCCTCGAGCGCCGCCGTCTCCTCCTGTTCCGGTTGCTCGATGCCCGCGCAAAAACACTACGCCGCCGCCTCGACGCTGCCGCTGAGCCCTTGGCGCTCTATCCCGCCCGCGTCGCGCGCGAGCGCCAACGCCTCCGCGCCACGATGGCCACACTGCAGGCAGTATCGCCGCTGTCGGTCCTCTCGCGCGGCTACGCCATCGCCTTCTCGCGAACCCGCCGCGGCCGCAAACCGATTCAGGACTCCAGCCAGGTCAAAGTCGGCGAGCAGATCGAAGTCCAGCTCAAGCGCGGAAGGCTCGAAGCAACCGTCGACCGCCACACGCTCGGAGTGGAAAGCCTTTGGCCGGAGATTCAGGAGAAGTAGCCCCACGCGAAGCGCGTGGTGTTATAACGCGCCCGAGATGGCCACCCGCCGTACCAACGAGTTCGAGAAGGCGTTTCAGAACCTCGAGAAGATCGTGCAGCGTCTCGAGGGGGAGGAGATGCCGCTCGATGAGTCGCTCCAGCTCTTCGAGGAAGGGATCCGTCTCTCACGCTTCTGTCATCAGCGACTGGAAGAGGTCGAGAAGAAGATCGAGCTGATCCTGGCGGATGCGAAGGGGCAACCGGTCACGGAGCCCTTCGAGGACGAGGAGATGCATGAGGATGAGGAAATCGTAGAGTGACACTCGAGGAGTACCTGCGCGAGAAGCGCGCTCTCGTCGACGCCACGCTCGACGCGCACCTGCCGCCTGCATCCACGAACCCTCCCACGATTCATGAGGCCATGCGTTACGCAGTCCTTGGCGGTGGGAAGCGCATCCGTCCGATCGTGGCCATCGCCGCGGCCGAAGCGGTCGGCGCGAATGTAGGTCCGCTGCTCCCGCATCTCTGCGCGCTGGAGCTGATCCACACTTACTCACTCGTTCACGACGATCTTCCGGCGCTCGACAACGACGACCTGCGCCGCGGTCGCAAGACGACGCACGTCGTGTATGGCGAGGCCATGGGCGTCCTGACGGGCGATGCGCTGCTCACCGAGGCATTTTCTTGGCTGGCCAGGCCGATCGCGGGGGTGGAGCCGGCGCGGCAACTGCGCGCCATCGCGGAAGTGGCGGTCGCCATCGATTCGACGGGCATGATCGGCGGGCAGGTGGCAGACATCGTCGCCGAGCGTTCTCATGAAGAGACCACGGACCGTGAAGCGTTGCTGCGCGAGCTGGAGTTCATCCACCGCAACAAGACCGGGAAGCTTTTCACGGCGTCGGTGGTCCTTGGCGGGCTCCTCGGTGGTGCTTCCGAGGAGCAGTTGGTTGCCCTGCGCCGCTACGCCAATGCCCTCGGCTTAGCTTTCCAGATCGTCGACGATCTGCTCGACATCGAGGAGTCCTCGGCCACGCTGGGGAAGACTGCCGGGAAGGACGTGGAACAGGGAAAACTCACCTGGCCGGCCCTTCTGGGTGTCGAGAGTGCAAGGGCGGAAGTGGGGCGTCTGCTGACGGAAGCGCGTGCGAACGCTGGTATGATCGCCGGCCCCGTGAATTACCTGGCGCCCATCGCTGGTTTCATTTGCGAGCGCCGAAATTAGTGCCAGGCGCCCAGACTGGATGACGATGCCTAGACTACTCGATTCGATCGAAACGCCCGGTGACCTTCGGAAGCTCGACCGCAAACAGCTTCCGCAGGTGGCGCAGGAGATCCGCGACCAGATCGTCGATGTGGTTTCACGCATCGGCGGCCATTTCGGCGGCAACCTCGGCATCGTCGAGCTCACGCTGGCGCTGCACTACATGTACGACACGCCGCGCGACCAGATCGTCTTCGATACCGGTCACCAGACCTATCCGCACAAACTCATCACCGGCCGGCGCGACACCTTCCACACGATTCGGCAGCACGACGGCATTTCTGGCTTTTGCAAGCGCGAAGAGTCCGAGTACGACGTCTTCAACGCCGGTCACGCCTCGACTTCGATCTCGGCGGCGCTCGGAATCGCCGTGGCCCGCGACTTCCGCAAAGAGGATTACCGTGTCGCGGCCATCATCGGCGACGGTGCGCTGTCGGGCGGGCTGGCGCTGGAAGGCCTCAATCAGGCCGGACACCTCAAGAGCAAGCTGCTCATCGTCCTCAACGACAACGACATGTCGATCTCGACGAACGTCGGCGCCATGTCGGGCTACCTCAATCAGATCATCAAGGGCCAGCGCTACAACCAGGCCAAAGACCTGGCCAAAGGCGTCATGGACCGCATCCCGCTGATCGGCGGCAAGCTGCACGGTCTGGCGCACGACATGGAGCAGGTGCTCAAAAACATGATCGTGCCGGGGATGTTGTTCGAAGAGCTGGGTTTCAAGTACCTGGGGCCGTACGACGGCCATAACCTGGAACTGCTGCTCGACCTGTTCCAGGAGCACCGCGACTACGACGGCCCGCTTCTCCTCCACGTCATCACCAAGAAGGGCAAGGGCTACAAGCCGGCCGAGAACAAGCCGATCTGGTCGCACGGCGTGAATCCGTTCGACGTCCTGACGGGCGAAGTGCCCAAGTCCAGCAAGCCGGCGCCGCCCGTGACGTACACGGCAGCGTTTGCCGATGCCCTCATCCTGCTGGCGAAAACGGATCCCAAAATCGTCGCCATCACCGCGGCGATGCCGGAAGGGACCGGGCTCGATAAGTTCGGCAAGGCCTTCCCGGACCGTATGTTCGACGTGGGAATCGCGGAAGAGCACGCAGTGACGTTCAGCGGCGGCATGGCCACGCAGGGCATGAAGCCGGTGGTGGCGATCTATTCGACGTTCCTGCAGCGCGCCTTCGATCAGGTCTTCCACGATGTGGCCATCATGGATCTGCCGGTCGTGTTCGCGCTCGACCGCGGCGGCATCGCCGGCGCCGACGGTCCGACGCATCACGGCATCTACGACATGGCGTACCTTCGAGTCTTCCCGAACATGATCTGCATGGCGCCGAAGGACGAGAACGAGCTGCGGCACATGGTCAAGACCGCGCTCGAGACCGGCCATCCGACGTCGCTCCGCTACCCGCGTGGCAACGGCGTGGGCGCGGAGCTGGACGCAGAGCTGAAGGCGCTCCCAATCGGCAAGGGCGAAGTGCTGCGCGAAGGCGACACGGCCACGATCTTCGCCATCGGCAGCGAAGTCTGGCCGGCCATGCAGGCCGCCGAGATCCTGGCGAAAGAGGACATTAACGTCACAGTAATCAACGCTCGTTTCATCAAGCCTTTGGATGATGAATTGATTCGTAAATACTGTCAGCCTTATTCGAACATCATTACCGTCGAAGAGGGTTCGCTGGCGGGCGGCTTCGGCTCGGCCATCATGGAGCGTTGCGAACAGCTCGGGATTCGAGACGTTAGCTTCCATCGCATCGGCATTCCGGACGAGTACGTGCATCACGGCGCGCAGGACGTGCTTCGCGCGCAGCACGATTTGCATCCCGAAGGGATCGGCAAGAGAGTGCGTGAGTTCGTAGGCCAACAGAAGCACGGCACGATCGGCGATCTGGAGAAGATTCTCCAGGAGGCTGCAGCTCGGATCCCGGATGAAGAGTTGAACCGGGCGCGTGAGCGCGGTGTTGACTCCGACCACATCGACGAAGTCGTCTACGGGATGCCGCGTCGTGCCGTGAAGTAAATGACGTCGTACTTCATCGATACCTGGTACTTCGTCGCACGACTCGATCGAGGGGACGTTCATCATCACCGTGCGCTGCGTCTCGGCGCGCGTCTCATAGAAGCGCATCTGGTCACGCACGATGCCGTCCTCACAGAAGTGCTCGCCTATTTCTCAGGGTACGGCGCGGGCGCACGTACCGAGGCGGTCGGAATCGTGAGGCGCGTCGTGTACGAGATCGAGGTCATTCCCGCGAGCCGTGCGCTTTTCGCCGCCGGGCTCGATCGCTATGCCGACCGTAAAGACAAGGAGTACTCTCACGTCGATTGCATGTCGATGGTTCTCATGGAGAATCGCGGCATTCACCACGTCCTCACGAACGATCACCATTTCGCGCAAGCGGGATTTACGCTCGTCAATCAATGAAAAAGCAGCGCCTCGACGTTGCGCTGGTCGAGCGCGGCCTGGTCGATACGCGCTCGAAGGCGCAGTCCCTGATCATGGCCCGGCGCGTTCTCGTGAACGGACAATTTGTCGATAAGGCCGGGGCGAACGTTGCGCTCGATGACGAAGTGCGTGTCGCGGAGCTCGAGCATCCGTGGGTCGGTCGCGGCGGGATGAAGCTCGCTCACGCGGTGCAGCAATTCGCGATCGATCTCGATGGGAAGGTCTGCGCCGACATCGGCGCGTCGACGGGCGGGTTTACCGACGTGATGCTGAAGAATGGCGCGAGGAAGGTTTACGCCATCGACGTCGGCTACGGCCAGCTCGATGTTTCGCTGCGCAACGATCCGCGCGTGGTGAACCGCGAGAAAGTGAACGCGCGCTACCTCGAACCGGAAAGCTTCGACGAGCCGGTCGACTTCGTGTCCGTCGACGTCTCGTTCATCTCCTTGAAGTTGATCCTGCCAGCGATCCTCGGTTTCCTGAGCGGCGAGTTGGTGGCGCTCATCAAGCCGCAGTTCGAAGTCGGGAAGCACGAAGTCGGAAAAGGCGGGATCATCCGCGACGAAACGAAGCGTCATGCGGCCATCGACGGCGTCGTGGCGTGCGCGCGCGAGCTCGGTTTCGATGTCCGCGGAGTCATCGAGAGCCCGATCAAAGGCGCTGAAGGCAACATCGAATATTTGATGAATGCGGTGACCGTAAAGAATACGGTTAATGCTTGATCGTTAAGTATTCTCGGAGCCCCTCGCGCCACGACTCCGGTTCGACTCCGGTGAGGCGCTCGTAGCGCTCCGTCGAGAGCACCGAATAGGCAGGGCGCTTCGCTGGCCGCGGGAACTTGTCAGTTGTGACCGGCTGGATCGCAACATCCTGGTTGCTCTCCTCGGCGATCACGCGCGCGAAGTCGAACCATGAGCATTCATCGGCATCGGCGTAATGCACGATGCCGCGGGCCGTCGGCGACTCATGAGCGAGCCGCGCCAGCCGGATGATCGCGTTCGCGAGATGCGGCGTATACGTCGGCCGGCCGCGTTGATCGGCCACGACGCGAAGCGGATTCGTTCCCAGACGTATCTGATTGCGGATGGCCTCGACGAAATTCGGACCATGCACGCCGAACAGCCACGAAGTTCGCACGATCACGTGTTTCGCAGCGTGCGTGGCGGCCAGCTCGCCGAGGAGCTTCGAGCGTCCGTACGCCGAGACAGGGGCCGTTCGGTCCGTCACGTCGTAGGGCACGACGCTCGTCCCGTCGAAAACGAAATCGGTCGAGATATGGACGAGCAGCGCGTTCGCCGCATTCGCGGCGGCCGCGAGCAACTCGACGGACGATCCATTGATGGCGTTGGCGAGGCTTTCCTCGACTTCGGCCTTGTCGACGGCCGTGTAGGCCGCGCAGTTGACGATGATTGCGGGAGCGTGCTCCTCGGTGACCGCGTTGACGCGGCGCGAGTCGGTGATGTCGAGATCGCCTCGGGTGAGTGCAACGACATCCTCACCGCGTGCGGTGAGCGCGTCGCGAAGGTCGCGGCCGGCCATTCCGCCGGCGCCGGTAATGAGCCACTTCAAGGACGGCAAACAATCAGGACGTGCGATCGTCCGGCGACTTCGGGAGCGACTTGTCGTCCTTGCTCCGGGAGAGCCCGTCCTTGAAATTCGAAATGCCTTCGCCGAGGCCCTTGCCGAGCTGAGGCAACCTGCTCGCGCCGAAAATCACGACGACGATCGCCAGGATGAGAACGAGCTCCATTGGGCCGAATGATCCGATCATGCTACCTCCAGGGGTTTACCGAGAACGCGGCGGAAGTCTAACTGAAATCGGAGAACATCGCGGCGCGTGCGCGCGTTCCCGGCCGGCACGGCCGGCTGCGCTGGTTGGCCTAGCCTTGGCCACGTACGGCCGCTTCGAGGCTCGTTCTACCGCGCAAACTCCTACCCATGGACAACAAGTGTGCCCAAGCCTTGGGCAACCCACGCTGCCGGCCGTGCCGGCCGGCTGCTACTATCGCCGCGCCCACAATGCTCGACCTCTCAGGACTCAATCCCCAGCAACGCGAAGCGGTGACGCACGGTACGGGACCTCTCCTCGTTCTGGCCGGCGCCGGCTCCGGAAAAACACGCGTCATCACCTATCGGATCGCCTATCTCATGGGCGAGATGAACGTCCGTCCGGCCAACATTCTGGCCGTCACGTTCACGAACAAAGCGGCATCGGAAATGCTCCACCGCGTCGATCAGCTCGTGCCGCCCACTGGCGGCTATCGTCCCTGGGTCGGCACCTTCCATTCGACGTCTCTGCGCATGCTGCGGCGCTACGCCGACCGCCTCGGATACACGAAGTCCTTCGCCATTTACGACACGTCGGATCAAATGACGCTGATTCGCCGCTGCATGCGCGAGCTCAACGTCAACGACGAAGCCTTCCCGCCGCGATCCGTGCTGACGCGCATCTCGCACGCCAAGAACGAGCTGATCGGACCGGTCGAGTACGAAAAGACGAATCACGATTTTTTCGGCGCGCGCGTCTCCGAGATCTACCGCCAGTATCAGAAGCGTCTGCGCGAGTTCGACGCCATGGACTTCGACGATCTGATCGGCAACTACGTGAAGCTGCTCGAGGATCACGAGGACGTGCGCAACGAGCTGCACGAGCGTTTCCAGCATCTTCTGATCGACGAGTACCAGGACACGAACAAAGCCCAGTACGTTCTGGTGAAGCTGCTGGCCGGCAAGCAGGGAAACATCATGGCCGTCGGCGACGAGGACCAGTCGATCTATCGTTTCCGCGGCGCCGACATCAACAACATCCTCAATTTCGAGCGCGATTTTCCGGGCGCGCGCATCATCAAGCTGGAACAGAACTACCGCTCCACCGGCAACATCCTCGATGCCGCGACCGGCGTCGTCTCGAAGAACATCGCCCGTAAAGGGAAGACGCTGTTCACGAGCGGCGGCAAGGGTGATCCGGTGCGCCTGGTCACCACGAGCAACGATCGCGAAGAGGCGCAGTTCGTCCTCGAGAAGATCTCGTCGCTGCGCTCGAAGTACAAGCTCACTGACTTCGCCGTGCTCTTCCGGACCAACGCCCAGTCGCGGCCCTTTGAAGAAGAATTGCTGCGCGCGAACGTGCCCTACGTCGTGGTCGGCGGCGTGAAGTTCTACGAGCGCGCTGAGATCAAGGACATTCTTTCTTTCGTCCGCCTGGCCATCCGGCCGCACGACACGCCAGCGATCGAGCGTGTCATCAACGTCCCGACGCGCGGCATCGGCGATACGACCGTGGCCACGCTCTCCGAGCAGGCCGCAGCGCAGGACGTCTCGCTCTGGACCATCATCGAAGGTGACCTGGCGTTTCTGCCGACGCGTGCCGCGAAAGCCGTGCGCGAGTTCCGCGAGATCGTTCACGACCTGCAACGCGTGGCCTCGAACCCGATCCCCGATCTCGTCGAGTACGTTCTCGTGCGCACCGGCTACCGGCGCATGCTGCAGGAGTCGCGCGATCTGCAGGACGAATCGCGGATGGAGAACCTCGAGGAACTGCTGAACTCCGCGCGTGAGTACTCGGAAGACAATCCGAACGCGGCGCTCGCCGACTATCTCGACTCGCTCACGCTGATGTCGGACATCGACCGCGCCGAGACCGGCAAAGGCGTGACGCTCATGACGCTTCATTCGGCGAAGGGACTCGAGTACAAAGTCGTCTTCCTCGTCGGCATGGAGGAAGGGATCCTGCCGCACTCCAACTCGCAGGAGCACAACGACGATCTCGAAGAGGAGCGCCGCCTCTGCTACGTCGGCATGACCCGCGCGCGCGAGCTGCTCTTCTGCACCCACGCGTATGAGCGGCGCATCCACGGCAGGTTCCGCGAGCAAAGCCCTTCGCCCTTTCTCACAGAAATCCCCGCGGATGCCATTGAGCATGTGAGGCTCGCAAGTTCGTCCCGCTACTCGTCGCAGGAACCGAGCTGGCGCGAGAAGCCCCTCGGCCGCGCAGGCAGCGGTGGCGGATACGGAAGCGGCGGATATGGCGGCGGTTACGGCGGCGGGTCATCCAAATACGGCCGCCCCGAAACGCCGCGTCGCGCTCCCGCCAATCCGCCATCGCGACCAGCCATCGCCCCCGCCAAACCGGCTCCAAAACAAGACAACGCCAACGGCGTCCTCTCGTTCTTCCAGAACGCACCCGTGCAATTCGACCCGAACGCGATTCAGGCCGCGCGGCAACAACAGCAAAGCGCGGCAGGAGAGCTCAAGCGCGGCCAGAAAGTCCGGCACGAACAATTCGGCGTCGGCACCATCCTGACGATGGAAGGCAGCGGCCCCGACGCGAAACTCACCGTCTACTTCGACCACGCCGGCTCGAAAAAGTTCATCGCCAAATACGCAAAGCTCACGCGCGCATGAGCCACGAGCGGTGGGCCGGAAAGCCCACCGCTCCACCTTCACTCAGGGCGTCTTGACGACAGCCGCTGTGCTTCTCGGACCGTTGGGGAGAGTGAGGATCGCGCGGCCTCCGCGGCTGACCTTGACGATTCCCTCCGCGGGCAGGCCTGACAGAGGAACGATCTGCGGCTCGGCGTCATGCGTTGAGAAGATCTCGACCGCGGACTGTCCGCCGCTGCGCGTCCGCAGAGCGAAGCGTCCACCGGAAAGCGGAAAGACCGAGGCCGTGCGTCCGCTCTTTCGGTCGAAAGACGTGACGAGCGCTGCGTGTCCCGAGGCCGGGGCTGCGCTCTTCGACTTCTGCCGGTCGACCGTGGCAGCGAGCGGAAACGCGCTCCAGGACTCGCCGCTCTCGACCCAAAGAGTGCGCGTTGTCTGCTCCCACAGGAGCTGGCCGCCACCGCGCTCAGGACTGAGGATCGTCTTGGTGCCACTCTCGGCGCTGACGATGTAAACGCTGCCCTGCGGCGTGAGCACGGCGACGTGCGTGTCGGCGCCGCGGCCGTCGAGCACCGCGAGATCCCAGCTCCCGCCTGTGAACTGCCCGGACGGGCCTTTGCCGAAGGTCGCCTGACTCTCGAAGTGATACTTCATCGTGGTCGTGTTCTTTGAGACCGCGCCGAACAGAACAGTGAAGCGTGTCGAGGACGCCGGAACGAGTGCAGCCCAATGCTCGCCTCTCGCATCGACAGCCGTGACGGCATTCTCGTTCGCGGAATTGACGAGCTTCGAGGAATCCCATGATGTCGCGCCGGTCGCGAGATCGACGATGCGCGCCGCATAGTGCGCGTCTTTGCCGCTGCCGGCGCCTCCGCGAACAAAGTAGCGGTTGCCGCCGAGCGGTTGAATGCTGTTGATGGAAATACCGGCGACGCCGGCTTCCGTCGCTTTGCCGCGCGCATCGAAACGAATGACGCGCGACCCGCGCGGCGCAAGGCTCGAGACGGCGATTGTGCCGGAGCCGTCGTCTTCAATGAGGGAGGCGCCGATCCACTCTTTGGCCTTCAGGTTCACCGGGATCGTGACGTCCGCCGCCAGGGACCCAGCCATGACTGTTGTAAGAAGGAGCGTTGTTGCAATCGTGACGCGCATGATCAGCCTCCACTGTTGAGCTGGTCGCTCGTCGGCGCTGAGGCGCCGCCGGCTGCGCCCGTTCTACCCCTTCACTACCTTCCGCCGCCGCGCGTGCAGGCGGTCGATGAGCTTGGTCGCTGTGCGCACTTGTTCGAGGATCTTTTCCTCGAGGCCGGCGCCTTTGATTTTGAAGCTCTTGGCGCGGCGGAAGACGGCGCGGGCGCGGTCTTTCTCGCCGTTTTCGAGCAGGGCCATGCCGAGGTGCATGAGGTTTGTGGCGGTCGGGCCCATGTCCGCCGATTTCGTGAGGAAATCGACGGCACTCTTGAACTCTTTGCGTTTGAAGTAGACCCAGCCCAGTGCCGCGAGCGGGAACTGTTTGAGCTCTTTCGGCGAGTATTTGAGCGCGAGTTGCGCGCTCTCCAGCGCGTCGTCGAGGTTCTCTTCCATGTCGGCCAGGGTGTAGGCCTTCTCGAAGTAGGCGATCGATTTCGCGTAGTTCGAGGTGTAGTCGCGCAGCATTTCTTCCAGCGCGCGGTTGGCTTCCTTGAAGTTTCCCTCGGCGCGCAGCGCTTCGACGAGCGTCGTGTACGCGGCAGCGGCCACGACTTCCGCGGGATGGTGTTTCAGCACTCGCCTGGCTACAGCTATGGCCTCGCTGTTCATGTCGAGGTGCGAACAGAGGAGCGCGTACGGCAGGAGGATGTTGACGTTGTCGGGTTCTTCCTGCGCGGCGCGGCGGTAATGATCGAGCGCTTCGGCGTACTTGCCTTCGCTGGCCAGCGAGTCGGCCTGCGTGACGACCTGCGCGGCCGCCCCTTCCACCGGCACGTGTCCGGAAATGCCCTCGTAAATCTTGACCGCCTGCTGGTACTCCATCTTGTTCGGATTGAGCTCCAGCGCTTCCTGGAAGCAATCGATGGCCTTGCGGTTCCAGTTGCGATCGAGATAGCAGAGACCGAGGTGATAGATGGCCTCTTCGTAATCGGGATCGAGTTTCAGCGCGGCCTGGAACGAACGGATGGCGCGCTCGAGCTGTCCCTTTTCATAAAAGATCGTACCGAGGAGAAAGTACGCCTGCGGAATCGCTTCGAGCTGAATGGCCTTCTCGAGAAACTTCTGCGCGCGAAGCAGCTTTCCTTTGCGCGCGTAAATCGCGCCGAGGCTGAAATACGGGAGAAACGACTCCTGCGAGATCTGGATGGCGCGGCGCAGCCAGCGCTCCGCGCCTTTGATGTCCTGCCGTTCGTGCAGCAGCACGCCATAGAACACGGCGGCGTCGAAATGATCGGGCTGCACTTCGATGGTGCGCTCGAGATAAGACTTGGCGCGATCGAGATTGCCGTCATTGAAGAACATCTCGCCGAGGAAAAACGAAAGCTCGTAATTGTCGCGATCGAGCCGGAACGCTTCCTCGAGATGTTTCACGCCGCGCTCCGGATCGAATCCGTCGAACGCCGCCTCGGCATCCGCGACGAGGATCAGAAACCGCTCGCGCTTCTCGCCGCGGAACAGCGACACCATGCGGTCCTTCCGCTCGACGAAGCGTTGCTTCTTTTCGAGCGCGAGCATTTGCTCGCCCATCTTCGATTCCCACAGCTCCACGACTTCTTCGGAGGTGAGCAGGTTCTTCTTCTCGAGAACCTCTTTGACGGAGAGCAGTCCCGTTTGGTTGATGAAGATGGCGCGCTCGTGCTTCTGCACGGCATCGACGAGCGAGCGGATCGTTTCCGCGGAGCGTTTCACGATCTCTTCGATCGCGGAGACGCGCTCGAGCAGATGCTCGTCGAGTGAAAGATCTTCCTCTTCCTCGTAATCGTCGAGGTCGTCTTCTTCGAATGATGTGACGCCGGAGAGTACGAGCAGCTTGTTCTGGCAGCGAAAACAGAACTCGCGCTCGTCGTCGTTATACGCGCTGCAGGTCTGACAGAGCATGATTTGGGTGCGGATTAGAACAGCGTTGAGTGGAAGTGTCATCCCGAGTGATGCTGGTCACTTCCGGGGTCACTTTCGATAATCGTAAAAGCCTTTGCCGCTCTTGCGCCCAAGCCATCCGGCGTCGACCATTTTCACGAGCAACGGACAGGGACGATACTTCGGATCGCCGAAACCCTGCTCCAGTACGCGCAATATGGCCAGACAGACGTCGAGGCCGATGAAGTCAGCGAGCGTGAGCGGACCCATCGGGTGATTCATGCCCAGCTTGATCACGCCGTCGATCGACTCGCGCGTAGCCACGCCTTCATAGAGCGTGAAGATGGCCTCGTTGATCATCGGCATCAGCACGCGATTGGAAATGAAGCCGGGATAGTCGTTCACTTCGATCGGCGTCTTTCCCATTCGTTTGGAAAGATCCTCGACCTGCTGCCAGGTCTCGTCGGAGGTGGCGATGCCGCGGATCACTTCGACGAGCGTCATCACCGGCACCGGATTCATGAAATGCATGCCGATGACTTTCTCTGGACGTTTCGTGGCCGCGGCGATTTTCGTGATCGAGATCGACGAAGTGTTCGAGGCCAGGATGCAGGCGGGTTGCGTGATCTCGTCCAGCTTCGCGAACAGGCTGGTCTTCGCGTCGAGGCTTTCGATGATCGCTTCGATGACGATGTCGGCATCGGCGATCGACTGCATATCGGTCACCGGACGGATGCGCCCGACGACGGCGTCGCGTTCTTCCGCGGTCATCTTTCCCTTGTCCACGCCACGCTGCAGATTGGCCGTGATCGTGGAAATGGCGCGCTCGAGGATGGACTCGCTCACATCGACGAGGGATACGTCGAAGCCGCTGGCCGCTGCCGTGTGGGCGATTCCGTTGCCCATCGTGCCGCCGCCGATTACGACGATGTTTTTCATTCGGTTGCGCTCCTGTGTCGTCAAAATCGGGCAGACTCTACCTCAGTTGGCGTAAGATCCTCGGTCCACAGACGTCTCAACGGATCCGCGAAAATGGCTCGGAAATGCTTTATGTGCGGTCGCGAAGTCACGGAGGGCATCCTCTGTGAGAAGTGCGATAAACCGCGCAAGAAGTCGCAACCACGCGTATCTGCTCCCGAGCTCACCGCACCGCCGGCGCGTCCCGCTGCACCGCAGCCGCCTCCGCCAACCGCAACGCCTCCGACCCTGCCGCCGCAAGTCGCAGCGCCACGCACCTCCGCATCCGCGTCCGACTCCGGCCGTCAGCGCGCTGCGATGGCACCGCAGGTCGAAGCCGATCCGTTTCCCAAGGCGCACATCCTGCCGTTCCCTGTCGAGTCCGCATCTCCGGCGATCACCAGCGTCGTGAACATGCTCGTGGCGTCGGGCGTACCGGCGGTGATCGTCGGTCCCGACCGGAGCGTGAAGTTCGTTTCGGACGAAGCCAAGAAACTGTTCGACGCGCCGACGTCCGAGCTGTCAACCGTGGCTGCGATCGAAGCGAAGGCCGGCATCCGCGTCGGCGATCTGACGATTCCGAACTCGACCGGCGTACGCCTCGGCGGCCGCAACTTCATCTACACGCTCGTTCCGATGTCCGGCGGCGCCAGCGGTGCCGTGCTGGTCTTCCGGCAATCGGATCCGATGAACGAAGCGCACGTCTCGTTCGTCACCTACGTCCGCGAGTGTGTGTTCGGACCGTTGCGCGCGATGCGCGAATCGCTCCGTTCCGCCGCCGAAACGCGCAACGATCATTTCCTGGCTGATTCCGCCGCGGGCATCGATCAGGTGCTCTCTTCGCTCGAGCTGGCGCCGGAAGTCGAGGAGCCCTCGTATGCCGCGCGTCCGGTGCCGACGGTGACGGATGTCGTGCGCCGCGTGGCCGAGCGTTTCCGTGCATACGCCGATCTCAAGGCCATCCGGCTCGACGTCGACGTGCAGGAGCTCGACGAGCGTTTTTCGGATCACGATCAACTAGGCGAGGCGCTGGCGATCCTGATGGAGAACGCGCTGCACTACGTTCCCGCCAGTGGCCAGGTCGTCATCGGCGTCCGCTGGATGGAGCACAAGGGCAAACCGCTGCTGCTGTTCTTCGTGATGGATAGCGGCCCGGTCGTGCCGGAGGCGATCCGCCAGTCCATCTTCGAGCCGTCGTTCGTATGGAGCCCGACGTCCTCCGAGCGCACCGGCCGCGGCCTCTTCAAGTGCCGCGAGTTCGCGGTGGCGCATGCAGGCTCGCTGTGGGTGGAATCGAAGACCGGCAAGGCTTGCACGTTCTTTCTCCGCGTGCGTCCCGACGGAGCCCGGTAGATCGCATGACACGTATCGTTCCCATCGCGCTCGTGATGTTCGTCGCGCTGGCCGCGTCCGCAGTCGAGCCATCGAACGAGATCACCGCCGCGAATGTGCTGCGTCTGATGAACGACTATCGCGCCAGCGAAGGTCTCGCACCGCTGCACAGCGATGAACGGCTCGACCTCGCAGCCGCCGATCGCATGCAGCACATGGAAGAAGAGTCGTTCTGGAGCCATCAGTCGCCGAAAGGCGAATCGCCCTTCGACTGGCTCGACCGGCGCGACTACCACTACCGCGCCGCCGGCGAAAACCTCGCTTACGGATTCGAGACCGCCCGCCTGCTCGTGCAGTCCTGGATGGAATCGACCGGCCACCGCGCCAACATCCTCTCCCGCGCCTACGAAGACATCGGCATCGCCATCATCGAAGGCTCCACCCGCGGCCCCGCCAGCGGCAAATCGATCGTGGTCATGTTCGGCAGCCAGCGCGCAACGCAGCAGGTCGCGAATAGGAAACGGTAAGGAATAAGGCAAGGAATCGCTTGCTTGGTAAGGAAATGCCGACTGCCACGATCACCTCGAAGGGCCAGATCACCGTTCCGAAGGAAATTCGGGATCATCTTGGTGTGGCACCCGGTGACCGGCTCAGCTTTCAGATTGGAAGCGCGGGCGAGGTGATGGTCGAGCCCGAGACCGTGGACGTGCGTGCCCTTCGCGGCATGTTGAAACATCACGGCCGTCCTGTGTCGCTCGAGGCGATGGATCGCGCAGTGCGCCGCGGCGCGACTGGCCGATGATCGGGATTGATACGAACGTCCTGATTCGCTACGTCGTCGGAGACGAGCCGGAGCAATCAGCAACGGCGTCGGAAATGATCGAACGAACCATCGATGGTGGCGAGACTCTCTTCATCTCGCAGATCGTCCTGTGCGAGTTCGTCTGGGTCTTATCGCACGCATATCGATTCACGCGCGATGAGATTGTTGACGCTCTTCAGCAGGTTCGACGCAGCGCACAGATGACGATCGAGGGAGCTGACGAAGTGCGGCGCGCGACGGAAGCGTATGCGGTGCAGCGAGGCGACTTTGCTGACTACATAATCGCGGAGCGCTGCATGGCGAGCGGTTGTTCCTCGGTGGCGACGTTTGACCGCGTTCTGCACGCAGATCAGCGCTTCGCGGCACCTGACCGGATCCGTTGATCCTCTACGCCACCGTGATCTTCGGGTCCACTTCTCTGGCCCACCTCTGCATGCCGCCTACGAGGTTTTTCACGCGGGTGTAGCCGTGCTGGGCGATGAGGTGTTGTTGGGCGTGGGCGCTGCGGCCGCCGGATCGGCAGATCATGACGACCTCGCGGTCTTTCGGGATTTCGGCGAGGCGCTGCGGGACCTGTGCGAGCGGGATGTGGGTGGCGTTCTCGATGTGGCCGGCGTTCCATTCGTAGGGCTCGCGGACGTCGATGAGGACGACGTCGTTGCCGGCGGTAATCTTGGCGGCCAGTTCGGCGGGGGTGATGTCGGTTTGTTGCACGGGGTTGCAGAACTCCTCGTAGTCGATCAATCGTGTGATTTTCGCGTGCTCGTCGCAGCGCTTGCGCACCTTCATGACGCGGAAGGTGGTGCGAAGCGCGTCGAAGAGTAGCAGACGGCCGGCCAGTGTCTCGCCGACGCCGGTGATCAGTTTGATCGCTTCGGTGGCCTGCAGCGATCCGATGATGCCGGGAAGGATGCCGAGCACGCCGCCTTCGGCGCACGACGGCACGAGACCCGGCGGCGGCGGCTCGGGATAGAGGCAGCGGTAGCACGGCCCGTCCTGCGTGGCGAAGACGGAGACCTGTCCGTCGAAACGAAAGACCGAGCCGTAGACGTTCGGTTTGCCGAGCAGCACGCAGGCGTCGTTGACGAGATAGCGCGTGGCGAAGTTGTCGGTGCCGTCGATGACGAGGTCGTAGCCGGCCACAATCTCGAGCGCGTTCTCCGAGGTCAGGCGTGCCGGATGCGGAACGACGCGCACGTCGGGATTGAGATCCTCGAGCCGCTCTTTGGCCGCTTCCAGCTTCGGACGTCCGACATCGGACGTTCCGTAGAGGATCTGCCGATGCAGGTTCGTGACGTCGACGCGATCGAAGTCGACGAGGCCGAGCGTCCCCACACCGGCAGCCGCGAGATACAGCGCCGCCGGACTCCCCAATCCGCCCGCGCCGACGATCAGCACCGAGGCGCGACGGAGCTTTTCCTGACCGGCGGTGCCGATTTCGGGGAGCGTGATCTGGCGGGCGTAGCGATTCATGTGCGTCCCTCTGGGAGTCGCAAAGTCTCAAAGTCGCAAAGTCTCAAAGGAGAACCCCGGCAATGGCGAAGCCCTTTGAGACTCTGCGACTTTGAGACTTTGAGACTCCCCGGTTCAAGGCAGCAACCTCTGCACAATCTCCTGAATCTTCTTCCCATCCACACGGCCCTTGAACCGCGCGGTGGCTTCTTTCATGACCTTGCCGAAGTCTTTCTTCGATTGTGCGCCGGTGGAGGCGATGATCTCGCGCAGGCCGGACTCGACTTCTGCTTCGGTGAGCTCGGGCGGGAGGTAGGTCTTGAGGAGCTCCATCTCGGAGCGTTCTTTGTCCGCGAGCTCGGTGCGTCCGGCGTTGGTATATTGCTCGATCGAGTCTTCGCGCTGTTTCATGGCTTTGCGGATGACGGTCATCGCTTCTTCGTCCGACAGCTCATGCCCGACGTTGATCTGTTCGTTCTTCAGCGAGGACTGGAGCATGCGCAGCGTGGAGAGGCGCTCTTTCTCCTGCGCCTTCATCGCCGCCGTCATGTCCGCTCGTACTTTGTCTGCCAATGCACCCATGGGGTCACCTCGGGACAATGTTATAACTCGCCGGCCATGTCACTCGACGTTCGCGCGCTCCTGGAGCAGACGGGCGCTCTGCTCACCGGCCATTTCCGGCTCTCGTCGGGACTTCACAGCGCGAACTACGTGCAGTGCGCGTTGCTGCTCGAAGAGCCCCGGAATGCGAAAGCGATCGGCGAGGCGCTGGGCGATCGCGTGCGCAGCCTCGGAGCACAGCGGATCGTGGCGCCTGCTCTCGGCGGAGTCATCATTGGCTACACCGTCGCCGAGGCTCTGGGATTGCCGTTTGTGTTCACGGAGCGCAAGGAAGGTGCGATGACGCTGCGGCGCGGGTTTCATCTCCGCGACGGCGAGCGTGTCGTCATCGTCGAAGACGTCGTCACCACCGGCAAATCGACGCGCGAGACTGCGCGCGTGATTGCCCAAGAGGGCGGGAACGTGGTCGGATTTGCATCGATCCTGAATCGCAGCGGCAGAGCGAATCCATTCGAGCCCGATCCGTACGAAGCGCTTCTGGCGCTCGACTTTGCCACACAGGAAGAAAGCGCCTGCCCGCTCTGCGCAAGCGGCGTCGCGCTCGACGCGCCGGGATCGCGTTACTCGAAATGAAGATCGTCAACATCGGCGGCCAGCAGACCGAAGCCGACCCGCGCGAGCACGGGATCGAGGTCGTGGCCGTGCGCGCGGATGAGATGGATCTGCGCGTGAACGGTCTTCTCCACGTCGTCCCGTACGCCGTGCAGGGTTCGACGATCAGCTTCTCATTCGACGGCGAGATCTACTTCGCGGACGTCGCGGAAAAAGGCGTTCGCGCCAAAGCGCGGCATCGCGATGCGTCGATGAGCGCGCCGATGCCCGGCCTCGTGCTGAAAATTCTCGTGCGCGTGGGCGACGTTGTCCCGAAAGGAGCTCCGCTGCTGATCCTCGAAGCGATGAAGATGGAGCACCAGATCGTCGCCCCGCGCGACGGCGAGATCGCGGCGGTGCATTGCCGCGAAGGCGAGTTGGTGCAATCCGGCGTCGAGTTGATCGCGTTGAAAGAGCCATGAAGATCACCGTTGACTCCGTCACCATCGTCGAGGTCGGTCCGCGCGACGGACTGCAGAACGAGAAGGTCACCATCCCGACCGCGGCCAAGGTTGCGTACATTACGGCCCTCGGCGATGCCGGGCTGCGCGTGATCGAGGCGGGCGCGTTCGTCTCGCCGAAGTGGGTCCCGCAAATGGCCGACACCGCCGAGGTCTATGCGGAGATCCCGAAAGACCCCGGCGTCGAATATCCGGTGCTCGTGCCGAACATGCGCGGCCTGGAGCGGGCCATCGACGCCGGCGTGAAGTCGGTGTCGATCTTCACGGCGGCCTCGGAGACGTTCAACAAGCGCAACATCAATATGTCGATCGAGGAGTCGATCGAGAACTACGCGCCGGTGGTCGGACGCGCGCGTGGCGAAGGGATGAAAGTGCGCGGCTACATCTCGACGGCGTTCGGATGTCCCTACGAAGGCGAGGTGCCGCCGGAGAAAGTTCTCGAGGTTTCGGCGCGCCTGCTCGACCTCGGATGCTACGAAGTTTCGGTCGGCGACACGATCGGCGTCGGGACTCCGATGCAGGTGCAAGGCGTGATCGGCATGCTGCTGCAGGTCATTCCGGCGTCGAAGCTGGCCATGCATTTCCACGACACGCGCGGCACCGCGCTCGCGAACACGCTCGCTTCGCTGGAGATGGGCATCGCCACATACGACGCGTCGGCTGGCGGTCTCGGTGGTTGTCCCTACGCGCCCGGTGCCTCGGGGAACATGGCCACGGAGGACCTCGTGTACATGTTGGACAGCATGGGCATCGAGACTGGCGTCGATCTCAAACGCCTCGTGCAGGCCGCGTCGATCATTGCGCCGTATCTCGATCACCCGCTTCCCGGCCGTTATCTGCAGGCCGCGACGAAGGGGCAGATGCCGTTCGCCACGAGCACGCCTGTTCAATGAGCATCCAATGAGCGCACTCGATCGTTTTCGCGGGGAGTGGCGGGACGGCTGGTTCGTCGTTCCGTATCACGTGCTGTTCGCCGACATCGACGCCTTCGGCCACGTCAACAACGCCGTCTTCTTCACCTACTTCGAGTGGGGCCGCACGCAGCTCTGGTTCGAGCTGACGGAGTGGGGCGGTGCGCGCGATATCGGGTTCATCGTGGCGCGCGCGGAGTGCGACTTCAAAAAGCAGTTGTCGATGGAGCCGATCGAGATCTGGACGCGCATCGGAGAGATGGGCACCAGCTCGCTCGAGTTCCTGTGCGAGATTCGCACGAAGTCGCGGCGACGGGACGGGTCGTTACCGTGCTCTTCGATTGGGAGCGCCAGGCGAAGAAGCCGATCGGGGACGATCTGCGCGCCCGCGTTGCCGCCCTCTCATCCCGAGCGTAGCCGTCTGATAACATTCACGACTTCAACGTGATCACCGGCTTCAACACAGACATCAAGCACAACGAGAAGGTCTACCACGTCCAGACCGAGGACAAAGGTGTCGCTAATCCGTACATCGAAACCCTGGTCTACGTCGGTGGCGAGATCCTGGCGTCGAAGAAAACTTCGTACGCGGAGCAGTTGAAGACCGGCGTCGACGACAAATGGATCGGCGGTCTGATGGAGCAGCAGCACCGCACCATGATCGCGGCCATCAAGCGCGGACGCTTCGATCAGCCGGCGGACGTCACGAGGTCGGGACAGGAGCGCGCCTTGCCGACGCTCACTGCGCAATCGGGCGTGGTGTTCGACGAGGGCGTTGCACCGGTCACCTTGAGCGAAGAGAAGACGCTCGATCAGGTGATCATCGACTACCTCGCCTCCGAAGCGGAGAGCGAACATCTCGAGCTGGCGCTGCTCAACCAGATCGACTTCTTCGCCGGCTCACCGATCGAGATGCGCGTCGCGGCCCGGAAGAGCCTTTCGCAGGCGCCGATCCCGGCCGCCTCCATCGAAGTGAAAGTGATCTCCACCATCGAAGCGCCGCGCGTCATCTTCCGCGGCAAAACCGCCGCCGACGGCACGACCACCATCCGCTGCACCATCCCCCAATTCCGCGACGGCACCGCCGCGGTGATCATCTCCGCGCAAAGCCCCATCGGCAGCGATGAGGTGAAGCAGTTGGTGAAGAGGAAGAAGTAGTCGGCGGTCGGCAGTCGGCGGTCGGCAGAAGATCGCGACCCGACGAGGGAGCTTTTCGACCTGGTGGCGGTGTTGGGGGTCTCCTGCCGACTGCCGACTGCGAACTGCCTACTGGCTTCTCTTGGCAGCCTTCTTTCATAACCCGCGCCCGTGCTCCGCTCGAGGTTTGTGCGTACTGTCGCGATTCTGGCTGGGATGGCGGCGGTTCTGTATCTGCTGGTCAGCCTCTATCTGCCCTCTCCACGGCAGTTGATCCTCGGCGTGGACAAGAACAGCGGCAAGGTGCGTCTGGTGCAGAACCGGATCACTTATCTGCCGCCGCATCAGTTCTATCGCCTCCGTTTCGAGAAGCGGCAGGGGTCTGCGCAGCGCGATGGATTCGTGCGCATCCAGTCGAAAGAGCGCGTCCCGGTCACGATCAGCTACCGGCTTCGCTTCACCATCCCCGGGCAGCGCATTCGAGACGCGCAGGGGCTCGTACAGGACGGTTGGAGCGCATGGATCCGCGCGCGCGTGGCGGAGGCGGTTTCGGCGGTGACGCAGCAGGTGCCGATCGAAGAGCTGCTCTCGCCGACGTCGCAGTTCTCCGCGCGGCGTGATGAACTTCGGCAAACCGTGGCGCGGCATCTGGCCAGGAGCGGTCTGCAGGTCACGGCATTCGAGATTGCGCGTGTCGAGCCCGACCGGCGCGCCTTGCTCGCCTACAAGCGGCAGGAGCTCCGCCGCGAAGCGCGAGGCGTGGCCGGACGGGTGGCTATTTTCGCGATCGACGGGGCGGATTGGGAGCTGATCTCCGAGCTCTCCGCGGACGGACGCATCCCGAACCTCCGCGCGCTCGTGCACGGCGGGACCACCGCCTCGCTGCAGACGATCCAGCCGACAGTCTCGCCGCTGGTCTGGACCAGCATGGCCACCGGACTCCCGCCGGACCGTCACGGCGTCGTCGACTTCATCGATCGCACGAACAAACGGCCCGTCGATTCCACGACCCGCCGCACGCCGGCGCTCTGGGACATTGCTGAAGCTTTCGGACGAAAGACCGTCACGGTGAACTGGTGGACGGATTGGCCGGCCAGACCGGAAAGCGCGACCACGTTCGACACGCCGGTCACCATGCAGCGCGGTGCGATCTATCCGTCGCAGTTCGCGCAGAGGGTGGCGCAGCTCGAAGTGCCGGCGCAGACGATCCAGGCGCCGCAGGTGCGTCGTTTCCTCAACATCACCGATGCCGAATTCACGGCGGCGGTGAATGGCGGCGGAGTGGCGGACCCGATCAACGTCTTCCGCGACGTGCTGGCCAAGACCTGGACCGATCATCGTGTGGCCGTGAATCTCTATCAGCAGCAGGAGCCGTTGTTGCTCATGGTCAACTACGAAGGCGCGGACGTGGTGAACCATCTCTTCGCGCCGTATCACCCGCCGTATCGCGAAGGGATGAGCCAGACGGGCTACCGCAAGTACTGGCCGGCGGTCGCGAACTATTACTCCGAAGTGGATCGCCTGATTGGCGAATGGATGAAAGTCCTCAGCGACGACACCACGGTCATCATCGTCTCGGCGCATGGATTCCGCTGGGGGAAAACCCGTCCGCGCATGCAGCCGGCCGGCCGTGCCGCGCTCTCGGATCATCGCAATCCGGGCGTGTTCATCGCGTACGGCAATCACGTCGCTGCGTCGCGCGGCACCCATGCCATCTCGCTCTACGACATCGTGCCGACGGTGCTCGCGGTGCTGGGATTGCCGGAGTCGACGGAGATGTCGGGACAGCACGCCGGCTGGGTCTTCCGCGACATCACGCCCGTCACGACCGTGCGCGTGGTCAGCTACGACGAGTTCTTCACGCCGCATCCCCTTGCCGGCGGAGGGCGTGTCGATGCGCAGCAGTACGCGCAGAAACTCCAGGCAATCGGACATCTCGTCGATCCGTCGCGGAATCAGCCTGTGTTTGAGACTGACGATCAGCCACCGCCGGCCAGCACGCCCCTTCCTGCGCAGTGGGGCACGTACGCGTACCACAACAACCAGGGCGTAACCCTGCGGCAGCAGGCGAAGCTGCGCGAGGCCACCGAGGCGTTTCAGGCGGCGATCGACAGCAATCCATCGAACCCGTCGCCGTACCTGAACATGGCCATGACGCTGTTCGAGCGGGAGCAGTACACGGCAGCCGATGACGTCTTCATCATGGCCGTTGCGCGCAAACTGCCGGCTGCGGAACAGAGATTCGTCGACTTTGCGGCGCTCTACCGGTCGCGCAACATGACCTCGCGCGCGGTGGCGCTGCTGTACAAGGCGAAGCAGATCTATCCGCAGTCGTACCTCATCGCCGCGAACCTCGGCTCGGCGCTGGCGCAAGCGGAGCGCTACACCGAAGGCATCGTGGAGATGGAGCGCGCGTTGAGCCTCCAACCGACTTCAACGCTCGTGCTCAACAACATCGGCACCTACCACGCGAAGAAGAACGACTACGCCCGCGCGCTCGACTTCTGGAACCGCTCGCTCAGCATCGACCCTCGCCAGCCTACGATCCGCCTGGCCATCGAAGCGGCGCAGACGCATCTGTAGACGCGGAGCGCTTGACACTCTGCGTTGAGACCACTAGTCTGGCTCGCAACTGAGACTCAGTCTCAAACAAAAGCCAGCGCATGCCGCCCGTCGACCGCGAGATCAGCCGTTTCCAGGACTTTCTGCAGCAGCAGGGGCAGAAGCTCACCTCCGAGCGCACGGCTCTCGTGCGCGAGATTTTCTCCATTCACTACCACTTCGAGGCCGACGAGCTTCTCTTCAAGATGAAAGAGAAGAACGTCAAGATCTCGCGAGCCACCGTCTACCGGACGCTGGAGCTCCTGGTGAAATCGGGAATGGTCCGGCGCGTTCATCTCGGCGAAGACCACTACCACTACGAGCACGTCACCGGCGACTCGCACCACGACCATCTCATCTGCACCGTCTGCGGCAGCGTGATCGAGTTTCACGATGAACTGCTCGAGCAGCGGCAGCGCGACATCTGCGAGAAAAAGAAGTTCACCCCCACCTTTCACAACCTTCAGATCCTCGGTGTCTGCGATTCCTGCAGGCGCAAGGGACAGACACCCGATTCGCCGGATCGCGTCAGGATGATCCAGGCAACGAAGCTCAGGAAATAACGAATGCTCCAGGCACTGATCATCGTCTTTCGCGAAGGATTCGAGTCGTTTCTGACCGTGGCCATCATCTTCGCGTATCTGAAGAAGACCGGTCGCGACTGGCTTCGTCCCGCTGTTTGGTGGGGAATCGGCGCCGCCATCGTAGCGAGCGTGGCGCTCGGTTTCTGGTTGCGCACCGTGAGCAATCAGCCGCTGTGGGAAGGCATCCTCGCGCTCGTGGCGGCTGTGCTCGTGGCTACTTTCGTGATCCACATCTGGCGCGTCGCGCCGACCATGAAGCAGGAGATGGAGGCGAAGCTCGAAGCGCAGGCCTCACGCTCCTCGACACCGTGGGCTTGGGCCGGTGTCTTCTTCATGACGCTGCTGCTGATCGCCCGCGAGGGCATGGAGACCGTGCTGCTGCTCATCCAGGTACGGCGGGGAAACTTCTGGCTCGGATGCGCGCTCGGCCTGACGCTCGCCGCGTCGATGTCCTGGATGTGGGCGCGCTACGGACATCGCGTCAACATCAAGCGTTTCTTTCAGGTCACCGGCCTGTTCCTCCTGCTCTTCACGGTGCAGATCCTGTTCTACGCCGTGCATGAGTTCTCCGAGGCGGAGCTGCTTCCGAACAGCGAAGCCATCCACCTCGCCACCGAACCATACTCCGCGGATGGCCCCTACGGCCTCTGGATCATGCTCGGCATGGTGGCGATCTGCGCATTGTGGCTCGCCGGCGTGACGGCTCTCGATCGCATGCGCGCAAACGGACGAGGACCGATCGAAGCATGAAACGAGCGGCGTTCATCGTCGCGCTCGCACTCCTTTCCACGGCGGCTGAGGCGCGAACCTATCAGCGCGGCCGTTTCCTGATGGGAACGATCTGCGAGATCCGGGTCCCGCCGGGCCACGACCAGCAGGTGGAAGCCGCGTATGCCGAGGCCAGACGGATCGAAACCATGCTGAGCACGTGGACGACGGAGAGCGAGCTCGCGCGCGTCAATCGCGGAGAGATCGCTCCTTCGAAGGAATTGCAGTCGTTACTCGATGCGATGCACGACTGGTCGCGTCGAACCGACGGCGCATTTGATCCGCGCGTGAAGGCGCTGGTCGACGTGTGGCAGATCCGCGGCGACGGAGCAGTCCCATCGCGCGACGCGATCGCGCTGGCGCGTGCGCAAACGCAGATCGAAGAAGGCTCTTTCGGTAAGGGCTACGCGATCGATCGCATGCTCGCTTTGCTCCCGCGCGACGAAGTCTCGATCGATTTCGGAGGCCAGATCGCCGTGCGAGGAACGCTCCGCGTCGACGTCGCCGATCCCGCCGATCGCCATAAGCCGGTGCTCTCGCTCGAGCTGCGCGACGAGTCGATCTCCACGAGCTCTGGCTCCGAGAAAACGTTCAGCGCAGGCGGCCGCACGTTCTCCCACATTCTTGATCCCCGCACCGGCGATGCTCTTCCGCCGCGCGGTTCCGTATCGGTGATCGCGACGGATGCGCTCACCGCCGACATCCTCTCCACCGCTCTCTATGTGATGGGCGAAGACGACGGTCTTCGTTGGGCCGATGCCAACAACATCGCGGCCATCTTCATCACGTCCGACCGCAAGGTCCGGCTGTCCGCTGCCGCCCGCGAACATGTGCGCGGGCTGCGGGTGCTGGACCAGAACTTCTCAGTAAAGGAATGACGATGTTCAAACGTATCGCGAGCTTTGCGCTCGTACTCTTCACCACCACCGCGCTGTTCGCGCAGGACGCCACCGACATCGAGCGCCGCCTGCGCGAGCTCGAGCAGAAAGTCGCCCAGATGCAGCAGACTCCGGAACTGGCCGAGATTCGCCGGCAGATCGAGATCCTCGGCCAGGAGATCGAATCGCTCAAGACACGCCAGAGTGACAAGGCCGTCGTCGCCGACACGCAGCAGTTCGGCCTCGGCGCCGCCGCCTCGAAGGTCTATCGCACCGAGTCCGGTCTCTCCTTCGGCGGCTATGGCGAGTTTCTCTATCAGAACGTGGCCGGCTCGAACGATGCCGGCGCACGCGTCTCCACGCGCGACAACGCCGATGCGCTGCGCGCGGTGATCTACAGCGGCTACAAGTTCAGCGACCGCGTCCTGCTCAACTCCGAAATCGAGTTCGAGCACGGATCGACCGGTGCCGGCGGCGAAGTCTCCGTCGAGTTCGCATATCTCGATTTCCTGATGCGCGAAAACCTCGGCGTGCGCGCCGGATTGCTGCTCGTGCCGATGGGTTTCATCAATGAGCAGCACGAGCCAACCGCCTACCTCGGCTCGCGTCGCGCGCTCGTGGAGCGCGTCATCATTCCCGCCACGTGGCGCGAGATGGGCGCCGGCGTCTTCGGCGAGAGCGGGCCGGTGAGCTGGCGTGCGTATGTGACGACCGGGATGAACGCAGCGCGCTTCACGTCCGGCGGCATTCGCAGCGGACGCGGCAACGGCGCACAGTCGCTGGCCGAAGACTTCGCGTTGACCGGTCGCGTCGACTGGCAGCCGATCGTTGGAACAACCCTCGGCGGCTCGTTCTACCGAGGCAACTCCGGTCAGGGTGCGCTGGTCGACAATGCCGTGCTCGACGCGCGACTGACGATGTTCGACATTCACGCGGAGTCGCGATTCCGCGGGGTGCAACTGCGCGGCCTCGTCACGCGCGGCACGCTCGATGAAGCCGCGCGCGTGAACAAGCTGAATGGACTGACCGGAGCCGCGTCGGTCGGCGAAAGCTTTGGTGGCTGGTACGCCGAGGCTGGGTACGATCTGGCGTCGCTGCGCGGATTCGGCGAGCGTGCCGTCACGCCGTTCGTGCGATACGAGAAATTCAACACCCAGCGCGACGTACCCACGGGCTTCTCGCTCAATCGAGCTCTCGATCAGAGCATCACCACGCTGGGCATTCAATGGAAGCCGGTCTCGCAGACCGTGATCAAGGCCGACTACCAGAACGTCGACAACGAGGCAGGCACCGGAACGAACCAGTGGAACATCGCTCTCGGCTATATCTTCTGATCGTGATTTCGTCGATCGCGCTCGCGGCGCATGCGCGCGTCTTCATGACGCAGCCGCAGGCGCTCGCGAGCGCATTTCCCGCGGGCACGAAAGTCACGCGGCAGGCGCTGTTCCTCACTCCGGAGCAGCGCGCCGCGGCGCGAAAAGAGAGCGGTGTCGATTTCGAGGACCGCATGATCGTTCGATACACCGGCAGCGCGAACGATCGCGTGATCGGCTACGCCTACTTCGATACGCACCGCGTGCGCACGCTGCCGGAGACGATCATGATCGTCGTGAGCGCGGAAGGCACCGTCGACAAAATCGAGATCCTGTCGTTCGACGAGCCGGGTGACTATCAGCCGAAGAAGCGGTGGATCGATCAGTTCCGCGGACGCAAGCTCGATGACGAGCTCTCGCTCAAGCGCGCCATCCGCCCCATCTCCGGCGCGAGCCTCAGCGGACGCGCCATCGTGAACGCATCGCGCAAGGTGCTCGCCCTGCACCGCGCCGTCGGAGAATGGTGAGCCGCCTCCAGCTCTTCTGGCTGCACCTCTCGATCGCCCTGACGACGGCGACGGGAGTGGTCTTCGCGGTGATGAAGTACTTCATGGAAAGCAGCGACGAATTCGCTGTCGCGAATCATCCGCTGCAACCGCACATGCTCGCCGCGCACGTCGTGATCGCGCCCCTTGCCCTCTTCGTCCTCGGCTGGACGTTCTCCAACCACATGCTCCCCAAGTTCCGCTTCAGCGAAGACAGCCGCAAGAGCGGCATTGCCTCGATGCTGCTGCTCGTGCCGATGACGCTCTCCGCGTATCTGCTCCAGATCGCCACGAACGAAACCGTGCGCGAGGCGATGGCGGTCACGCACTGGATTGCCTCGGGGTTGTTCGTGATCGGGTACGTGGCACATCTGATCGTGGGCCGCTCGCGCATCGAATGACGAGCGTCGCAAGAGCAACCCCTCATCCGCCTTCGGCACCTTCTCCCCTCACGAGGGGAGAAGGCTACTTGAATCTTACGCAGTCCGAAATTGATCTTGAATCTCGCGCAGTCCGAAATTGGGTAGCCTTCTCCCCTCCGAGAGGGGAGAAGGTGCCGAAGGCGGATGAGGGGTGCGCTCTCGCGATGCGTGGTGCTCTCACCATCGCCCTCAATACCGTGGATATACTCCGCGCGCGATGTGCGGGATCAACGGGATTTTTTCGTATTCGGCTGCGGCGCCGCCCGTCGATTCCGATGAGCTGGTGCGCTCGCGCGAGTGCATGAGATCGCGCGGGCCGGATGCGGCGGATGCGTGGATCTCGGACGACCGGAAGGTTGGACTCGGGCATCGCAGGCTGGCCATCATCGACCTCTCTGCCGGCGGCGCGCAGCCGATGCGGCGGGGAGAGCGTGTCATCGTCTTCAACGGCGAGATCTACAACTACCAGGAGCTTCGCGCCCGCCTCGAAGCGAAAGGCCGGACGTTCACCTCGCACTCCGATACCGAGGTGCTGCTGGAGTTGTATGACGAGATGGGCGAGTCCATGCTGAACGAGCTGCGGGGCATGTTCGCGATCGTGCTGTGGGACGGCGCGAAACGGCGGATGTTCCTGGCGCGCGATCCGTATGGGATCAAGCCGTTGTACTACGCCAATGACGGCGGCACGCTGCGCGTTGCTTCGCAGGTCAGGGCACTCATCGGCGGCGGACGAGTCGACAAGCAGTTCGATTCTGCAGCGGCAGCCGGCTTCTTTCTGCGCGGCACGGTGCCGGAGCCGTTCACGATGTATCGCGCCATTCGCGCGCTTCCCGCAGGCTCCTACTGCTACGCCGACGCGAATGGCCTGCACGAGCCGAAGCAATACTTCTCGATCGCCGCGACGCTGCGCGATGCCGTCGAGAACGCCCGTCGCGTCGGCGATGAAGAGCGACAAGCGATCGTGCACGACGCGGTGCTGGAGTCGGTGCGATATCACATGGTTGCGGACGTACCGGTGGGCGCGTTTCTCTCCGCCGGCATCGACTCGACGGCCGTCGTCGCACTGGCGCGGGAATCGGGAGCCACCGATCTGCAGACCATGACGCTGCGCTTCGAGGAGTACCGCGGCCGCGACAACGACGAAGCGCCGCTGGCGGAGCTCGTGGCCCGCGAGTACGGCGTGCGCCACACGATCCGCGATCTCGCGCTCGCCGATTTTCGCAACGAGCTGCCGCGGATCTTCGCCGCGATGGATCAACCCACCGTCGATGGCCTGAATAGTTACTTCATCAGCAAGGCCGCGTCGGAGATCGGATTGAAGGTCGCGCTCTCCGGCACAGGCGGCGACGAATTGTTCGGCGGTTACACATCCTTCCGCGACATCCCGCGCTGGATGCCGGTGACGTCCGTGCTCGCGCGCATCCCCGGTCTCGGCGAAGGTGCCTTTCGACTCAACAGCGCACTCGCCAAACGCAGCCGCCACATCAGCCCGAAGATGGGTGAGATCCTCCGTCACGGTTCGTCGTACGCCGGCGCGTATCTCGTGAAGCGGGGCCGGTTCCTGATGTCGGAATTGCCCGACGTGCTCGGAGCGGACATCGCGCGCGAAGGAATCGAGCGCCTGAATTTGCTGGCCATTCTGGAGAGCGCGGTGACGCCCGATCCGGGAACTCCGTACGCACGCGTGGCCGCGCTCGAATCATCGCTCTACCTGCGCAATCAACTGCTGCGCGACATGGACTGGGCCAGCATGGCGCACTCGCTCGAAGTGCGCGTGCCGCTCGTCGATGCCCACCTGCTCCGCAAAGTGGCGCCGGTGCTGGTGACGCGCAATGATCGCGGCAAGCAGATTCTCGCCAACGCGCCTCGACAGCCTTTGCCGGCGAGCATCCGCACCCGCCGCAAGACCGGGTTCACTCTCCCGATCCGCGAATGGCTGCAGCAGGAAGGCCGCGTCGAGTTCGGCAAACGGAGTTGGGCGCGCAAGGTCTACGAAGTGATGTTCTCGCCGGCGAACGGATACTGGTGAGATGTCCGCGTTCAAATAGAAGTCGCTTCGGCCCAACGTCCATCGATCGTGCTACGTTTCATCTGCATGCGGCGCGCGGCGGTGATTCTTCTTCTGGTCCTCGGAGGGATCCGGATCGCCGCGACGTATACGACGTTCTCCGAGACCGCGGACGAGCCGATGCATTTGTCGGCGGGACTGCAGGTCCTGACGCACCATCGCTATGCGCTTCAGTATCAGAACCCGCCCCTTCCGCGGGTCCTCATCGCGTTTCCGCCGTGGCTCGCCGGCGCGCGGTATGACGGTAGCGGCGATGTGATGACGGAGGTCATGGCCAAGTTCCATGCGCTTGGCGATTACGAGACGATGCTGGTCCTTGCGCGCGTGGGGACGCTGCTGTTCTTCCTTCTCGGCGCGCTCGCAACCTGGGCCTGGGCGCGGCGCGAGCTCGATGAGACCACCGCGCTCGTGGCGCTGCTGCTCTTCACCACGCAGCCGGCGATTCTCGGGCATTCCGGACTGGCTACGCTCGATGTCGCCGGCGTGGCCGGGATGGCTGCTGCTCTACTCGCCTTCTCACGCTGGCTGGAGCGGCCGAGCGGCGTACGCGCGGCGGTGCTGGGGGCAGCGTGGGGATTCGCGATCAGTTGCAAGCTTCTCTGTATCGCGTACGTTCCGATCGCCTGCGCGGCGATCTATTTGGTCCGACTGCTGCGCGACGCAGAGACGCGCGCGCGCTGGCGGAGCATCGTCACGGTGCTCCTTGTGCCGCCGATCGCCGCAGTGATGGTTTGGGCCGGCTACGGATTCAGCACGGCGCCGGCGTCGGAGCTGGCGGTCGTGCATCGTGCGATCCCGGATGCAATCGCGGGCCGGCTGCTGGCATCGTTGGATCCCGCCACGCCGATTCCCGCACCAGCGTTCGTCCGCGGTGTGGCGGAGATGATCGCCGTCAACAGCGCCGGCTTTCCCGGTTACGCGATGAGCCGGTGGAGCAACGAAGGCTGGTGGTGGTATTTCCCGCTTGCTCTCGGCCTGAAGACGACGCTGGGGATGTTGCTCTTGCTGGCCGCTGGTCTGGTCCTCCTGCGTTGGAATCGTGCGTCCGCACGTGCGAATCGCGCATTCGTCGAAACGATGGCCGCCGCCGCCGCGATCCTCGGACTATCGATGACGACCCATGTCGACATCGGCATCCGCTACATCCTGCCGATCTACGTTCCTCTTTCTCTTGCCGCTGCGGTCGTGGTGATGGAGATGATCCGCCATCGGCACAAGCTGGCCCGCGGCATCGCGATCGTGCTTCTGTCATGGCACCTGATTGCATCGTTCGTCGCCGACCCTGACTACCTCGCTTACTTCAACGAGCTCGCGCTGCCGGATCCATCGCGATACCTCGTCGACAGCAATCTCGACTGGGGGCAGGACGTCCTGCGGCTTCGAAACGAAGTGCGCCGTCTGAAGATCAAGCAACTCGGCCTGGCGGTGTTCGGTCCGGCCGATCTTCCCGAACGCCTCGAATTTCCGCCGCACTACGACGTCGGCGCGCATACGCCGGTATACGGCTGGGTGGCCGTCAGCGACCATGTGTATCGCTGGTCGCGTGCTCGAGGAGGCTGGCGGTGGCTCGACGGCCAACCATGCCAACGCATCGGAAAATCGATCCGATTGTGTCGCGTGCAGTGATTGTCTGGCGCGAAGTCGAACGGATAGTGGTGATCAGTTCACGCTGGCGGCCTCCGGCTCGAGCGACAACTCCAATTCTCCTTCGTCCGTCATCTTCACGAAAACCGTATCGCCCGACTTGAACTTTCCTTCGAGCAGGCTGATGGCCAGCGGATCGATGATCTGTCGCTGCAGGGCGCGCTTGAGCGGGCGTGCGCCGAATGCGGGGTCGTAGCCTTCCTGTGCGATGTAATCCTTGGCCGAGTCGCTGATGTCGAGCGTGAGGCCGCGGTCGTGGATGACTTTCTCCAGCCTCTTGATCTGGATCTCGATGATCTGCTTGATCTGCTTGAGATCGAGCGAGTGGAAGACGATCACGTCGTCGATGCGGTTGAGGAACTCCGGACGGAACTTCTGCTGTAGCTCCTGATCGACGGCGCGGCGCATCTCGTCTTGCGACATGGTCCCGCGCGACGCCTCGTGGATGTACTGCGATCCAACGTTCGAGGTCATGATGATCACGGTGTTCTTGAAGTCGACCACGCGACCCTTGGAATCGGTCAGGCGTCCGTCGTCGAGGATCTGCAGGAACACATTGAACACTTCCACGTGCGCCTTTTCGATCTCGTCGAAGAGGACGACCGAATACGGCCGCCGCCGGATGGCCTCGGTGAGCTGGCCGCCTTCTTCATAGCCGACGTAGCCGGGAGGAGCGCCGATGAGCCGGGCCACGGCGTGACGCTCCATGTATTCCGACATGTCGATGCGGATCATGGCGTGCTCGTCGTCGAACATGTACTCGGCCAGCGCGCGCGCCAGCTCGGTTTTGCCGACGCCGGTCGGCCCCATGAAGATGAACGAGCCGATGGGACGGTTCGGGTCTTTGAGACCGGCGCGCGAGCGACGCACAGCGTTGGACACCGCACGCACCGCTTCTTCCTGCCCGACGACGCGCTGACGGAGGTTTCCCTCCATGTGGACGAGCTTCTGCACTTCCGACTCGAGCATCTTCGTGACCGGAATGCCGGTCCAGCGCGAGACGATCTCGGCGATGTCCTCTTCCGTTACTTCCTCGCGCAACAGAGCGCCGTTCTTCTGCATCTCGGCGAGTTTCGCGGTGAGCGCATCGACCTCACGCTGAATCTGCGGGATCTGTCCGTAGCGCAGCTCCGCCACTCGATTGAGCTCACCTTCACGCTCGAAGCGATTCGCTTCTTCACGCACCTCGTCGAGCTTCTTCTTCAGATCGTTGATCTCATTGATGACCGCTTTCTCGCTCTCCCACTGCGCTTTCAATCCGGAGATCTTCTCCTGCAGTTCCGAGATCTCCTGACGCACGACGTCGAGCCGGATCTTCGTGGCGGAGTCTTTCTCCCTCTGCAGCGCCTGCTCTTCAATCTGCAATTGCGTCAGGCGGCGCGTGAGCTCGTCGATCTCCTGCGGCATCGACGTCAGCTCCACACGCAACCGCGCGGCGGATTCGTCGATCAGGTCGATGGCTTTGTCGGGCAGGAAGCGATCGGTGATGTAGCGGTTCGACAGCGTGGCCGCGGCCACGATTGCGGAATCGCGGATCGTGACCTTGTGATGGACTTCGTAGCGCTCCTTGAGGCCGCGCAGGATGGCGATCGTGTCTTCCACCGTCGGCTCGCCGACGAGCACCGGCTGGAAGCGGCGCTCGAGCGCGGCATCCTTTTCAATGTGCTTCTGATACTCGGAGAGAGTCGTGGCTCCGACGGCGCGCAGCTCTCCACGCGCCAGCGCGGGCTTGAGCAGGTTCGACGCGTCCATCGCGCCTTCCGAAGCGCCGGCACCGACGAGCGTGTGCAGCTCGTCGATGAAGAGCACCACTTCGCCTTCGCTCTCCTCGACCTCTTTGATGACCGCCTTGAGCCGATCCTCGAACTCGCCGCGATACTTTGCGCCGGCGATCATCGCGCCGAGGTCGAGCGAGATCACGCGCTTGTTCTTCAGCCCCTCGGGCACATCGCCGTCCATGATGCGGCGGGCCAGCCCTTCGACGATGGCCGTCTTGCCGACGCCGGGCTCGCCGATCAGCACAGGATTGTTCTTCGTCCGCCGCGACAGCACCTGAATCACGCGCCGGATCTCTTCATCGCGGCCGATGACCGGATCGAGCTTGCCGCGCCGCGCCAACGCAGTGAGATCGCGGCCGTACTTTTCGAGCGCCTGATACTTGTCCTCGGGATTTTGATCGGTCACGCGCTGCGTGCCGCGCACCGACTGCAGCGCCTTGAGCACCGCGTCGTGAACGACACCATGACGACGCAACACCTGCGACGCCGTGGTGCCCTTCGCGTCGGCGATGGCCAGGAGAAGATGCTCAGTGGAAACGTACTCATCGCCGAACTGCTCGGCCGACTTGAACGCAGCATCGAAGATCGTTCGAAGGGAGCTCGATACACCCGGCTCTGCCGAAGCGCCGCCCACTTTCGAGAACTTCGCCACCTCCGCCGCAACCTCGGCTTCCACGATGCCGGGATTGACGCCGAGCTTATTCAGGATCGGCGCAACGATGCCGCCGTCCTGTCGGAGAAGCGCCAGAAGAAGATGTTCGGGAGCAAGCTCAGGGTTTCCCGCGCCCCGCGCAAGATTCTGCCCCTCGGCAATCGCCTCCTGAGCCTTGACTGTAAGCTTATTGAAATTCACTGGTTTACCTCGTATTTGAGTGCGTTCGACTCATATCCGAAACAGACTCATGCTCCGCGGCATTTCCGCGTGCATAAAGGGAGCCGCGAAGAAAAGCGCCTCGGAAATAAGAGCAAGCCGAGGTATCTTGGAGTACATCATGAGCAAAGTCGTCACCGCTCAATACGACGCGACAGAGAACACTCTCCGGCTCGCCGAGTCGCTCGATGACGTGCTCCATCGCGCAACCGTGCAGGTACTGGTGGTCGCGAACGGGGACGAAAGAGGAAAGGTCGAGTCGTCGTCGATGGAGCTCAACGGCATTCTTTCGGAAGAGGCGGGTGAGGAATTGTCGCGTCTCGTGAATGAGATGTTTCCGCCTTGGAACTGAACGAGCGGCTTGCCGTCGATACGAACACCGTCATCGATCTCATTCGCAGGGGCATTCCTCCCGCGAGCGCATTCCGTTCTGATCGGACAATTCTGCTGCCGCTGCCGGTTCTGGGCGAACTCTTTGCTGGCGCATATGCCTCCACGCGAAAAGCAGACAACGTCGCGGCGCTCGAACGAGTCATCGCCAAATGGACCGTAGTTTCGCCAGATCGGGAGACCGCTCGCGAGTACGGACGCGTACGATCCCTGCTCCGCGAAATGCCAAACGCAACGCAGGCGCGTCGTAACGATCTCTGGATCGCCGCCCTCTGCATTCAGCACAACGTCCCGCTTCTCACCAACGACAGCGGGTTCGATGTCATCCCCGCGCTGACGGTCGTTCGCAGCTAACGGGCGTAATCCCCTTCCCTTGCCGCACGTTCTCGCCAACAGATACACTCGCCGTTCGTCCGGAGAATCTGCCATGACCGCACAACCGCTGCATTCCGTGGAAGAGAACGTCGAGTCGCAATCCGTTCTTTTCGAGAGCATTCTCGAGCTCATTCGCCGCACGTCGACGCAGTTGCCTGACGATGTCGTTAGCGCGGTGACGGGAGCGCGAAAGGATGAAGTGAAGGGGTCGAACGCGGACGTGGCGCTCGACGTGATCGGCTGCAACATCATCCTTGCGCGCGATAGCTCGTTGCCGCTTTGCCAGGACACCGGAACGATCCTGTTTTACGTCCACACGCCGGTTGGCTATGACCAGCTCGCGCTCGAGGAAACGGCCACCGAGGCGGTGCGGGCGGCTACGAAGAAAGGCTACTTGCGGCAGAACAGCGTCGACAGCGTGACCGGCAAGAACACGGGAGACAACACCGGACCCGGCTCGCCTGTTTTTCACTTTCATCAGTGGCGCGAGCCGTACGTCGAAGTGAAGCTGATGCTCAAAGGCGGCGGCTGCGAGAACATGAACGCGCAGTATTCACTGCCGCACCCGGACCTCGGCGGCCGCGATCTGCGCGGCGTCGAGAACGCCATTCTCGATTGCATCGTGCAGGCGCAGGGTCAGGGCTGCGGTCCGGGCATCCTCGGCGTCTGCATCGGCGGCGACCGTGGCAGTGGCTACGGCGAGGCCAAGGAACAACTCCTGCGCACGATGGACGATCCGAATCCCGATCCCGAGCTCGCGGCATTGGAAGCGCGCATCGTGGAGAAGGCCAATCAATCCGGCATCGGTCCGATGGGCTTCGGTGGCAAGACCACGTTGCTGGCTTGCAAGATCGGCAAACTCAATCGCCTGCCTGCTTCGTTCTTCGTGTCGATCGCCTACATGTGCTGGGCGTTCCGGCGCCGCGGCGCGAACCTCGACCTCGAGGGCAATGTGACGGAGTGGCTGTACTGACGCTCAGTTCGCGGTTTTGAGTTTCCGCTTCTTTCCCTTCCGTCTTCCGACGCCCGGCTCGATCTTGACGGCTTCCGCGCGGGCGAGCTCGATGAAGCGTTGCTGGCTTCGCACGGGACCCGGCGTCGTCTTGCGGCGGCGATAAGTACCGTCGGTCTGGAGGCGCCAGCTCTTGGCGTCGTCGGCGAGCGTCGTGCCGAGAATCTGCAGCTCGATGCGCTCGCGCAGCCGAGCGTCCGTAATCGGCCACGTCACTTCGATGCGGCGGAAAAAGTTGCGCGGCATCCAGTCGCCGCTCGTGGCGTAGATCTCGGTGGCGCCGGCGTTGCGGAAGAGGAAGATGCGCGAATGCTCGAGGAAGCGGTCGATGATCGAGGTGACGTGAATGTTGTCGCGCGGGACGAGACAGCAGATGCCGCGCACATTGAGATCGATCTTCACTCCCGCCGCGGCCGCGCGTTGTAACGCTTCGATCACGCGCGGCTCCACGAGCGAGTTCATTTTCGCGATGATCTGCGCCGGCTTTCCTTCGCGCGCGTGGCGGGTCTCGCGCTCGATCATTCGCAGCGCCCAGGCCTGATAGCCGGTCGGCGAGACGATCAGCTTCTTCCAACGCCACCGCGCCGGGTCGTGCTCGAACGCCTCCTGCGCGGTGGCGGTGCTGTAGCCGGTGATGAGGTTCATCAGTTGCGCGGCGTCGTCGCCGAAGCCGGGATCGCACGTCAGCAGATCGAGGTCGGTGTACAGCGCCGCGGTGCGCGCGTTGTAATTGCCGGTCGAAAGATGAACGTAGCGCCGCAGCGTCTCGCCTTCGCGGCGAATTACGAGCAGCACCTTCGCGTGCGTCTTGATGCCGACCAGACCGTAGACCACCTGCACGCCTGACTCCTCCAGCCGCCGCGCCCAGGCGATGTTGCGCTCCTCGTCGAAGCGGGCCTGCACCTCCACGATGGCCGTCACCTGCTTCCCGTTTTCGGCCGCGCGCGCCAGCGCCGCGACGACGACCGAGCCCGGCTCGGTGCGGTAGAGCGTCTGCTTGATGGCGATCACGTCGGGATCGTCGGCCGCGCTCTGCACGAGCTCCGCGACGGCGTTGTACGAGTCATACGGCCGATGCAGAAGCACATCGCCGGCGCGGATGATGGAGAAAATGTCGTCGCTCGTGGCCAACGCCGCCGGCATGCGCGGATTGAACGGTTCGTCCTTCAGCGATGGCATGTCGACGGCCGTGTAGATCGCAAGCAGATCGCTCAGCTTCGGCAGTCCGGGCGTGAAGAAGATGTCATCGCGGGACACTTCGAGCTCGCGCGTCAGCAGCTCCAGCACCTCTTCGTGCGGGTTGGCGGCCACCTCCATCCAGACCACTTCCTTCCGATCGCGGCGGCGCAGCTCGGTCTCGACGGATTTCAGCAGATCCTCTACTTCATCCTCGCGGAGAAGCGCGTCGGCGTTGCGGATCACGCGAAACGCGACCACTTCCCGCACGTCCAGACCGGGAAAAAAGTACGACGCATGCTGGCGGATCAACTCCTCGATCGGAAGAAAACGCTGCTTCGCTCCCGGCACGGCGATGAAGCGCTGCAGGAGTTTCGGCACCTTGATGAAAGCGGTATGCGTCTCCGTTCCCGTGCTGAGCAGGACGGCGAGATTCAATGCACCGCTAGCGAGAAATGGCAGCGGATGCCCGGGATCGAACGCCAGCGGCGTGAGGATTGGCGCGATGCGGGACCTGAACTCCTCGGCGAGATCGGCCTGCTGGTTCTTCGTCAGCGATGCCCAGTCGCCGATGCGGATGTCGACACGCACATGGGCCTTGCGCAGCTTCGGAAGAAGCGCGTCGTGGACGCGATACATGTCGCGCAGCAGCGTCTTCACGTGATCGCGGATCGCCTTGAGCTGTTGCTTCGGCGTCATGCCGTCGGGCGATCGCTCGCGCACGCCGCCCGCGATCAGCGACCGGATCGCGCCCATCCGCACCATCAGGAACTCGTCGAGATTGTTCGCCGTGATGCCAAGGAACTTCACCCGCTCCAGCAACGGCACACCGCCGTCCTCCGCCTCCGCCAGCACGCGGCGATTGAACTCGAGCCAGCTCAGCTCGCGGTTGAACAGGTGTTCGCTCACGAAAGGGAAGGATAGCGCCAACGAGTCGGCGGTCGGCAGTCGGCGGTCCGCAGTAGAGAAAAAGCGCACTGGTTCTTGTTGCTACTGCCGACCGCCGACTGCCGACTGCCGACTCGTTTCCAGCGCGTCTCGTGCAGAATGCAGCCCGCCATGCTGACCATGTCCCTCAAGCGGCGGCGCTTCGTGACGGCCGGCGTCATGACCGGAATGCTTTTGGCTGCGCTGGAGGCGACCGTGGTCGGCACGGCCATGCCGACGATCGTGGCGGCATTGGGCGGCCTGGCGCATTACAGTTGGGTCTTCTCCGCGTACCTACTCACGTCCACCGTCACGGTGCCGGTGTGGGGCAAATTGTCCGATCTCTTTGGACGGCGCCGGTTGTTCCAGATTGGCGTGGCCGTGTTTCTCGTCGGGTCGGCGGCCTGCGGGTTCTCGCAGACGATGTCGCAACTCATCGTTGCGCGGTCAGTGCAGGGGCTCGGTGCTGGTGCGCTCGTGCCGCTGGCCATGACCATCATCGGCGACATCTTCACGCTGCAGGAGCGCGCCAAGATGCAGGGCCTCTTCAGCAGCGTGTGGGGACTGTCCAGCATCTTCGGTCCGCTCGTGGGCGGCTTCATCACCGATCAGCTTTCGTGGCGCTGGGTGTTTCTCATCAACCTCCCGGTCGGCATCGCCGCGGCTGTGATCATCGGCGTGGCGCTCGTCGAGCCTCCTCGGCATGCAGCACCGTCGATCGATTACCTCGGCGCGACCGTGCTCACGGTGGCCGTGACGATCCTGCTCCTCGTCCTCGGCGCCGAGAACCTTGCATCGCCGCTCAATCTCGTGCTCATCACGCTCGTCATCGGCTCGTTCTTCTGGTTCATCGGAATCGAGAAGCGCGCGAAGGACCCTGTCGTGCCGCTGGCTCTGTTTCGCAATCGCGTCGTGGCCGTCGCCGTCGGCGTCGGCTTCCTGGCCGGCATCGCCATGTTCGCGGCCATCACGTTCGTGCCGCTCATGGCGCAGGGCGTTTTCGGCGCCACCGCCACGCAGGCCGGATCGTTTCTCACGCCGCTCATGCTGTCGTGGGTGTTGGTGTCGATCGTGGGCGGGCGATTGTTGATTCGTTTCGGCGCGCGCGTGCTCGTGTTGTTCGGGCTGGCGCTCATGCTGGGAGGTTTCGTCGCCCTGGCCACGTTCACGCGCGCCACACCGCGCTCCGTGATGATGGTGGAGCTGGTCTGCATCGGTTCAGGATTGGGCCTCGTGATGCTCACGCTCCTCATCGCCTCACAGCACTCGGTGCCGAGGGAACAACTCGGCATCACTACATCGCTCAATCAGTTCTCGCGCTCCATCGGCGGCGCGATCGGTGTAGCGATCCTCGGCGCGCTGCTGGCGTCCGGCCTCGCGCAGTTCTCGCAAGATCCCAACGCCCTCGTGAATCCCGAAGCGCGTGGACACATGGCGCCCGCCGAGTTACGTCAATTGCAGGACGCGCTGCAGGGAACGCTGCGCAACATCTTCGCCGCGAGCTCCGTCGCCGTTGCCCTCGCATTCATCGGCGCGCTCGCACTACCGAGTGGACGTCTGGGCGAAACACACACTGAACGCATGGTCATGGCCGAGATGACGACCATCGACGCCGAGAACGAGCCGGAGGGATAGTCTCGCCGAATGAATACTCGCCGAAAGCGCTACCACCCCCGTCATCCTGAGTGAGGCGGTTGGGTGGGCGTGAGCGAAGGATCTCAAATTACGAAAAGCTGGCATGTGGCGCCGTTCTCCTATTTTGAGATCCTTCGCCGTCTACGCGGCTCAGGATGACGGGAGGGGGTGTGCTATTGGTTCGATCTACCGCCGTCGCGCCATTCGCGCTGCCGGCTCCGCCGCCGCCCTCCCGCGCAACGTTTTGGCGAGGTAGAAACCGGTCGGGCTGTTTTTCACTTTGGCGACTTGTTCCGGTGTGCCCATGGCGATGACGTAGCCGCCGCCGTCGCCGCCTTCGGGGCCGAGGTCGAGGACGTGGTCGGCGGTTTTGATGACGTCGAGGTTGTGCTCGATGACGACGACGGTGTTGCCGCGGTCGACGAGACCGTGCATGAGGTGGAGGAGCTTGGCGACGTCGTCAAAATGGAGGCCGGTGGTGGGCTCGTCGAGGATGTAGAGCGTTTTGCCGGTGGCGCGTTTGGCCAGTTCTTTGGCCAGTTTGACGCGCTGCGCTTCGCCGCCGGAGAGGGTCGTCGAGGACTGGCCGAGCGTGATGTAGCCGAGGCCGACCTCGTCGAGCGTGTGGAGGATGTTAAAAATGCGCGGGATGTTGCGAAAAACGTCCAGCGACTGCTCGACGGTCATTTCTAGCAACTCCGCGATCGAGAAGCCCTTGTACTTCACCTCGAGCGTCTCGCGGTTGTAGCGCTTGCTGCCGCAGACATCGCACTTCACGTAGATGTCCGGCATGAAGTGCATCTCGATCTTGATCTGCCCGTCGCCCTTGCACGCTTCGCAACGGCCGCCCTTCACGTTGAACGAAAAACGTCCCGGCCCATACCCGCGCATGCGCGCTTCCGGCGTCTGCGCCATGAGGCCGCGGATCTCGCCGAAGAGTTGCGTGTAGGTAGCAGGGTTCGAGCGCGGTGTCCGTCCGATCGGCGACTGATCGATGTCGATGACTTTGTCGATCAGTTCGAGGCCGTCGATGCGATCGTGATCGCCCGGCGTGTCGTGCGCGTCGTAGAAGTGGCGTGAGAGTGCTTTGTAGAGGATGTCGTTGACGAGCGTTGATTTGCCCGAGCCGCTCACGCCGGTGACGGCGATGAACACGCCCAGCGGAATCTCGACGTCGAGGTTCTTGAGGTTGTTCTGCCGCGCGCCGCGGATGACGAGTTTGTTTTCGACGCCGAGCTTTGCGATAGGGCGCCGCACCGGCGGGATCTCGATGCGCGCTTCGCCGCGGAGATATTTCGCGGTCAGCGAGCTCGGAAAGGTTTTGATCTGTTCGAGCGTCCCCTCGGCGACGATGTTTCCGCCGTGGACGCCTGCGCGCGGGCCGAGATCGATGATGTGGTCGGCGGTCTCGATCGTTTCCTCGTCGTGCTCGACGACGATGACCGTGTTGCCGAGGTCGCGCAGCTCGATGAGTGACTCGATGAGCTTCCGGTTGTCGCGCTGGTGCAGGCCGATCGACGGTTCATCGAGCACGTAAAGCACGCCCATCAGCTTCGAGCCGATCTGCGTGGCCAGGCGGATGCGCTGCCCTTCGCCGCCGGAGAGCGACGCCGCGTTGCGATCGAGCGTCAGATAGCCGACGCCGACCGTGTTCAGGAAGCCGAGGCGATCGCGCACTTCCTTCAGGATCTTGCCGGCGATCGCTTCCTCGCGCGCGGTGAGCTCCACGTCGCTAAAAAAATCGGCGGCGTCGCGCAACTGCAGCGACACGATCCCGTCGATGGGACGATTGGCCACGGTCACGCTGAGCGACTCCGGCTTCAGGCGCCGTCCGTCGCACTGCGGGCACTTCTTCGGCGTCATGAAACGCTCGATCTCTTCGCGCACGTCGTCGGAATCCGATTCCTTGTAGCGGCGCTGGAGCATCGGGACGATGCCTTCGTAGGTTCCGTTGTACGAGTACGCGCTGTCGCCGCCCGTGAACTCGAAGCGGATCTTGTCCTCCGAGCCGTAGAGAACGCAGTTGCGCGCCTTTTCCGGGAGCTTCTCCCACGGCGTCGACATCTTGAACTTGTAGTGACGGGCCACCGTCTCGATCTGGCGCAGGCGCCAATTGTCGGCGCCTTCCTTCCAGAGCGCGATGGCGCCGTCGGTGACTGAGAGCTTCGGGTCCGGCACGATCTTCCGCTCGTCGATCTCCAGCAGCATGCCCAGGCCGGAGCAGCGCGAGCAGGCGCCGTACGGAGAGTTGAAAGAGAAGAGACGAGGCGTGATCTCGCCGATGGAGATGCCGCAGTCGGGACAGGCGTAGCTTTGCGACATCAACTCTTCGCGCTTGTCGCTCTGATAAAGGATCTTGACGAGACCCTTCGTCACGCGCGTGGCGGTCTCGAGCGAATCGGCAAGGCGCTGCGCGATCCCTTCCTTGACGACCATCCGGTCGATGCGGATGTCGATGGTGTGTTTCTTCTGCTTGTCGAGATTGGGAGGGCTGGCCAGCTCGACTTCTTCGCCGTCGACGATGGCGGAAGTGAAGCCTTCCTTGACCATCTGCAGCATTTGCTTTCTATACTCGCCCTTCTTGCCGCGGATGTAGGGCGCGAGAATCGTGAACTTCGTGCCGGCCGGATTCATCAGCAGCCGGTCCACCATCTGCTGGATCGTCTGCGGCCGGATCTCCTGCCCGCACTGCGTACAATGCGGCACGCCGATCGAGGCGTAGAGAAGGCGCAGGTAGTCGTAGATCTCGGTGACGGTCCCGACCGTGGAGCGCGGGTTGCGCGACGTGGTGCGCTGTTCGATGGAGATCGCGGGTGAGAGACCTTCGATCGAGTCGACGTCCGGCTTTTCCATCTGCTCGAGAAACTGCCGCGCGTACGCCGACAAGGACTCGACATACCGCCGCTGTCCCTCGGCGAAGATGGTGTCGAACGCGAGCGATGACTTGCCCGATCCGGACACGCCGGTGATGACCACGAACTTGTTGCGAGGGACGACGACGTCGATGTTTTTGAGGTTGTGCTCGCGTGCACCGCGAATGACGATGGAATCCATGTGAAGGTGCTATTTAACTGCGAGGAGGGGGCGGGTGTTCCCGATTCTACGGTTGGTAGTCTGCGACTCCCCCGTGATTTTCGGTAGGATCGCGCGCGCATGCCGGCGATCTTCCTCTATCTCCCCGTCGCGATCGGTCTGATCGCGTTGTGGCACCGCTTCATCCAGCCGATCCGTTTGGCCGCGGCCATCGTGCTTGTGCTGCTCCCGTTCTGTTTCACGGGGCGGGCTCTGCTGACCGGGCGCGTGTACGGCCCGATCGATTTGCCGTACATGTCGGAGCCGCTGCTGGACTACGCGGAAGAGCACGGCATCGGGAAGCGCCCCACCGGACAGGCGAAGATCCACAACGGCACGATCTCCGATCTCTACATGCAGATGATTCCGTGGCAGGCGGCGGTGCGCGCGTCGCTCGGGCGCGGCGAGTGGCCGATGTGGAATCCGTACATGCTGTGCGGAACGGTGCTCGCCGCGAACATGCAGTCGGCGCCATACGATCCGCTGCAGTTCATCGCGCTGATCCTGCCGCAGCCGCAGGCCATCACGTTCGGCGCGGCCATGACGTTCTTTCTGGCCGGCCTGTTCACGTTCGCATTCGCGCGCACGCTCGGACTCGGAGAGACCGCGTCGCTGATCGGCGCGGCGGCTTACATGTTCAGCGCCATGCTGGCCTACTTCGTCGGCTGGCCGCTGGGACGCACCTGGACGTTTCTGCCGTTGCTGCTGGTCGGCGTCCGCCTCGTCGTGCGCGAGACCTCGCTGCGCGCCGCCGTCGTGCTCACCAGCGCGTTCGTGATGGCGCTCGTGGTCGGCCATCCGGAATCGGTTCTCCACATCGTAGTGGTCGGCGTGGCATACGGCGCGTTCGAAGTGGCCACCACGCGGCGGTTCAAGTCGATCGCACTGGCCGCGCTCTGCGGTGTGCTGGCGGTGCTGCTCACAGCCGTTGCGCTCTTGCCATTCCTCGAAGCGGCACCGCAGACGATGGAGTTCTTCATCCGCCACGAGTTCTACAAAAAACAGCCGCTGCCGTTCGGAGAGAAAGAGGTTCTCCGCCGTGCCGGCATTTCGACGCTGGCCTGGTACGGCGGCCAGCCGGAGCACGACAATCACACACCGGACTGGGAGCCGACCAACATCCGCACCGGCGCGCTCGTCGTTGCCCTGGCCCTCGCGGCGCTGGTGCTGGCTCCGCGCCGTCGCGAGACGTGGTTCTTCTTCGGCACGGCCGTGATCTGCGGCTGGATCGGCCTCAACGCCTGGCCGCTCGCCGACTGGCTGCACCGCGTTCCGCTTTTCGACATCACCATCAACGAACGACTCGCGCTCGCGGCCGCATTCGCGCTGTCGATGCTCGCGGCGTTCGCGGCGGATGCGTGGCCTTCTCAGTCGGCGGCCGGCAGCCGGCAGTCGGCAGTGGATGAAGCCGGCGTTACCGTTGCTACTGCCGACCGCCGACCGCCGACTGCCGACTCGATCCGCGCATTCGCCGCTGCCGCGATCGTCACCGGCGTGGCCATCGTGATCGTCATGCTGAGCGCGCGTGTGTTCGACAGCCGCATCGCGCTCGGGGTCAAGCCGGGGCTCATCACCGTGCTCACGGTTGCTGCGCTTTTGCCGCTGGCGATGGCGGCACTGATGCTGGCGTTGCGCACGCCGGCTCGGATCGCGCTCCCGCTCCTCCTCGGGATGCTGTTGCTGCAGCGGACGCTCGAGGATGGGCAGATCTATCCCGTTCTGCCGCAGCGCGTGTTCTATCCGCCCACTCCCATCCTCACGCACATGCAGAGTGACAAGAGCGAGCCGTTCCGCATGGGAGCGATGCACTACATGTTTCTCCCCGACGCGGCGGCGCTTTACGGTCTCGAAGATGTGCGCGGCTACGAGGCCATGACCTTCCTACCGCTGGCGGAGACGTACGGTCTCTGGAGCGTCCACAGCGCAGCTTCGTTCAATGGGCTGCCCGACAAGAGCCGTCCCATGCTGTCGCTGCTGAACATGAAGTACCTGATCGCATTGCCAGCCGAGCCAGCCGACGATCAGTGGAAGGTCGTAAAGGAAGATCGCAACGCGCGGCTGCTCGAGAACTCACGCGTCTTGCCGCGCGCATTCCTCCCGCGTCGCATCCGCTACGAGCAGCATAAGGATCACGTGATCTACGGAATGTCGAAATCAACCGACTTCTCCGACATGGCCTGGATCCTCGCGCCGGAGCTTCCCCCGCACGAGATCAGCAACGGCCGCGGCACGCTGACCACACGGCGCAACGGCCGCACATTCGAGATCAAGGCGACGATGCTGGAGGACGGCTGGGTCGTGCTCTCCGAAAGCGCATGGAAGGGCTGGCGCGCCTACGTCGATGGCAAGCGCGTGCAGACGCAGTTCGCGAATCACGCGTTCCTCGGCGTGTACGTGCCGAAAGGCACGCACGAAGTACGCGTTGTCTATCAGCCCGAATCCTTCACGCGAGGGAGGAACATCACGCTCGTGACGATCGTGGGATTGATCGCGTTTTTCGTGTGGCGGAGATGGCGACAACGATCGTGAGTGGGTTGTGGACTGTGGACCGTGGACGAAGTGGACTTGAGTGGACGTAGTGGACACGTCCACCCAAGTCCAAGACAGTCCACAACGTCCACAAGTCCACCAAGTCCACCAAGTCCACAACGTCCACAAAAGTCCACCAGGCTAGGAGCAGGCTCCAACCAACCACGCCCCATAACCCTCCGACGTACTCTCAATCGTCAGCACGACGAACTCCGGCACATCGTAGGGATGCAGTCGAAACAGCTCCTCGCGCAACGCGTCGACGCGCATGTCGGTCGTTTTGATCAGGAGCAGTTGCTCGCCTTCCTCGGCGACGCGGTCTTCCCAGCGGTAGACCGAGTGGACGCGCTCGACGATGTTCACGCACGCCGCCAGTCGTGCCTCGACCAGCGTTCGGGCCAATGCACGCGCATCGAAGTCCGCACCGACGGTGGTGAGGACGAGGACCGGTTTCATTCCTCGATAGCCGGACGCAGCGTGGATGTAACGAACGACGCCGCTTCGCGCGCAGCCTTCTTCGCCACGCGGCGATGCTGCGCCTGCGCGACGAATGGCAACGCCAGCGAGGCGTAGACCGAGCTGCCGCCGAAGCCGATGGAAGTCGGGAGGAACGCGGAGGAGCGCTTCGACAAATCGCTCGAGGCGATCAGCTCCATCGTCGCGCCGTCGTACAGGCGCAGCTCTGCGGCGATCTTCGACACCACCATGCCCAGCGACACATCCGCATGACGACCCAGCATTTCGATTCCACCGAAGTCGGCGGTATGCGGTTGGCCGCCGCGAATCTCGACGATGTAGGCGGCGATGGGAACCGCTTCCTGATCCAGCAGCTCTTCGTACGTCAGGCCAGCGTCGAACGCATCGAAGCCGCGATTGCGCAGCTCGGCGAGCAGCGACCGTTCCAGGGCCGCCGCACCGGCAGTGGCCTCGCGCAGGATTCCGATCCGTTCCGGACTCTTCGTCGTGTCGAAGGCGGATGCTGTCGTTGCCGCGAGAAACAAGCAAAGGGCGAGAAGCGGGCGTCTCATGGACAAAAGTCTACGTCCAAATCATCCGAAACGCCGCTTCGTCTATCCTTCCCCGGTGCTGAAACGTGTCGCGCTGTTCGTCCTGATCGCCCTCGTTGCGTGGTTGGTGTACGAGCTCATCGCGTTTCCCGACGTGGCCGTTCTGGCGAAGGAGCGGCCGAAGACGACCGCGTTCATGGAGCAGCGCAAGGAGCGGTTGCGCGAGCAGGGAAAGAGCGATGAGCTGAAGTGGCGATGGGTGCCCTACGGGAGCATCGCGCCGTCGCTGCGCCGCGCGGTTCTGGTGGCCGAGGACAGCTCGTTTTACGAACATGAAGGCGTGGATGTCGAAGGGATGAAAGACGCGTTCGAGCGCAACTGGAAGCGGCGCAAGGTCACGCACGGCGGCTCCACGATCACGCAACAACTGGCCAAGAATCTCTACCTCTCGCCGTCGCGCAATCCACTGCGCAAAGTCCGCGAATACTTCATCGCCCGCTCGCTCGAAAAGCATCTCAGTAAGAAACGGATTCTCGAGATCTACCTCAACGTCGTGGAGATGGGAGAGCGCGTCTACGGCGCCGACGCCGCGGCGCGCCATTACTTCGGCAAGTCCGCATCCGGGTTGTCACCGAGCGAAGCAGCGCTCCTGGCCGGCTGCCTGCCCAACCCGCGCCTCATGAATCCCGGCAATCCAAACAAGCGTCTCCGCGCCCGGCAACGGATGATCCTCTCGCGCATGAAACGGTGGGGCTACCTGCTGGAGCGCGAAGTGCTCACCGAAAAGAAGCGCGAGCCGGCAACGAGCACCACCGCAGGCACCGACACCGCCGGAACAACCGCCGTCACCGACACCGACCTCCCGCCACCGGAAACCGAGACCGCGCCGGAAACCGAGACCGAAGCAACGCAGACGGATACGACGGCAACCGAAACGCCGCTCGAAGAACCGGCTACGGAAACCTTCGCGTCCTCGACCACGAATACATAGAACGCTCCGGAAGTTCGTGACCCCCGTCATCCTGAGCGAGGTGGTTGGGCGGGCGTGAGCGTGAGGATCTCAAACTACGAAAAACATGGCCTGTGCCACGCGTTACGCATTTTGAGATTCTTCGCTCACACCCACCCATCCGCCTCACTCAGAATGACGGGGGAGTGGACACTCACTTGCGGGGAGCTGCACCCAGTCGAAAGGAACTCCCATGGAACAGCACATCAAAGTCCTCTCCGTCCTCTTCATCATTCTCGGCATCCTGGGCATCGTGGTGGCCATCGGATTTCTCGTCCTCGGCGCCGGAACGGTGGCCACGATCGTGGCGCAGGATTACAGCAATGAAGCGCGCGTTGGCGCGGCGTGGGCAGGCGGCTGCATCACGTTCATTGCCGCGATGTTCGGAGTCATGGCCATCCCCAGCATCATCGCCGGATGGGGATTGTCGGAGCACAAGTCGTGGGCGCGCATCCTCACCATCGTTCTGGCGGTGCTCAGCCTCCCGCAGTTTCCGGTCGGAACCGCGTTCGGCGTTTACGCGCTCGTGATCATGTTCAACGACGAGGCGAAAAACATCCTCACTGTGTGAGAGGAGACGAACGGCCGAGATCGCTTCCGGCAGCACTTGGTCCGCCTTTTGCCGTTGCGCTGCGCGTGGTAACCAAACAGCGACAGAAAACGGAACGGCGGCGGCAGGGCGATTTCCGCGTCATTTGCGAATGCCAGCGTCATTCGAAAAACCATTCACTGTGGCGTCGCGCAATACGCATCGCTTCGCGCGGCGCGGCCGTGCTGGTGAGCATCCCTCTCGCGTTTGCAGCCGCCGACATCAACTCCGCAATGAGTCTGAATGTCGTCGGATTGGACCGCGCGAAGTTGCGTCCGGTGCAAATTGCGAATGCCAGTCCCAGTCATGGAGCGCTGCCGATGTTCACTACGCGCTCCGTCCGCGAGCAGTTCCTCGCGCCGCGCGCACCGCGCTCGCTCACCATCGACATGTTCAAGGAAGCCTTCTTCCGCGAGCACGTTCCCTACGGCGCGATCATCTTTCGCGAAGCCCGCCGGCACGACCTCCCGCCGGAGCTCGTAGCAGCCATGGTCCATACCGAATCCGACTTCCGTACCACGCTGGTTTCGTCGAAAAGCGCGCAGGGATTGATGCAGATCGTCCCTGGCACGGCGCGCAAGCTCGGCATGCTCGACCCCTTCGATCCCGATCAGAACATCGCCGCCGGAACGAAGTACTTCCGCTACCTGCTCGACCGCTTCGAGAGCGAGACCATGGCCTTGGCCGCATACAACGCCGGCGAAGGCAACGTGCAACGCTTCGGCGGCATCCCACCCTTTGCCGAGACCCGTAACTACATCGTCAAAGTGAACCGCCGCACCGACCGCTATCGCCAGCGCGTCCACAACGGGTACCTGGCCACCATGCGCGTGCAGCCGGACGCGCAGTAGACAGCTCGCAGGAAAGCTCGCGGCTCTCAGC
>JALYJW010000024.1 GCA_030775085.1 Acidobacteriota bacterium
CCCCACGGCGGCTTCATCGCCGAGGGGAGAGGGTTAGGGTGAGGGGCGGCTCTCGCGACGCACTTTCGGCGGAATAGTTATTCAAACTTCAGTCTTACCATCATCACCATGCCCAATCCTGAGCTGCTCCCCGGGGTCACGTCCGATGCGTCTCCGCCGCGCGTCGTCTGCGATGCGCGTGCTGCGATCCGGAAGGCGCGGCGGCGGGCGATCTTTCGGGACGCGGTGCTGATCGTGCTCGTCGCGTCGGTGGATTTCCTGTTCTTCTACTGGCCGGACTCGCGCATGCCGTTCCTCGATCGGGCCGGTTCGCTGACGCTGCTTCGTGGGGTGAACGTTCTGCTCGTGGCCGATCTCTGGCTGATGCGCGCGCTGCCGAAGTGGTGGGCGCGGCGCGTGTCGCAGACGTGGTGCCGGTCGGAGCGCGAGAAATTCAGTCCGAAGCGCTGAATGTCCGCGGCCCCAACAGCTTGACGAGTAGCGCGAGCAGAACGACGGCCGCCGCGACGATGGCGATCCAGAAGTACTTGCGCGCTTCAGGTTCCGTCGCCTTCTCGGCGGTCTCGGTCAGAAGCGCGAGCTTCAACTCCCTTGCCGGCTGCGCCAGCAACCGCGGCGCGAGCAGCGCGAGATCGTAGCGCGGCGCCATCAGCGGATCGTTTCCATACAAAAGAAAAAGCTGCGATCCGGGATGATGAAACCGCAGCGCGGTCGAAGGAATCACCAGCTCCGCGCGCGTGATCGGCAGCGGTGCGTTGTCGCCGTCGCCGACGATGACTTCGAGGCCATCGCGCGCGTCGCTCGTGCTTGCCGCGTCGAACGTGAGTACCGGAGGCGCGGCCTCGGGATCAGTGGCGCGCCACGTCGCAGAGGCGATGACGTTCGCACCTCGGCCGCGCTCATGATTGGCAACACTGCGCAACGACACGGTTCGCTCGAACACGCGCGTCGAAGTGGAGAAGACCATGCGCGTTTCGCACGGCAGCGCCGAGTACGGCCAATCGACGCGATAGACCGACGTGCCGCGCGGAGCTTCGACGCGCGCGAGCGTCAGCGGAACGACGAGCGGCGTGTCTCGCTTCTCGGTAAGGTACGGAACCTGACGGTCGTCCGCCGTCACGATGCGCACATCGGCGAGATCGCAACTGTTGCCGAGCACGTCCGCGTCGAGCACCAGCACCGCCAGGCCGGCCGGTGCCTTCGGAATCGGCCGCACGACGCGAAACGACGCGCGATCGATGGTCGCGCCCGGAGCGAGGCTCGGTTCCACTGCAGCGGCTGTGAGTGGGATCAGAAGCAACAACCTAGCGAACACTTGACACGACACCAGGAGCCTGCGCGGCAGAAAGTTTGCCTCAGCGCGACCGTACGTGCCTAAGGCTAGGCCAACCAACGCCGCCGGCCGTGCCGGCCTCACGCCGGCTCCTCGGTCGCAGGCGGAGTCGATTTGACGATGACGAACTTCTGCAGCAGAACTCCGACGATGACGAGCGCGAACGCCAGTCCGAGCAGCGAGCCAACGCGATAGAGACCGCCGAGGCGCGCCAGATCGTGGAGGAAACACTTCAGGATCGTGACCAGCAGCAGGACGAGTGCGGCCACTCGTGCGGCGCGTGCGTGCAGCATGATGCCCGCGATCAGCATGGCGATGGCGAAGACGGCCCAGCCCATCGTGTACGTCAGCTCCTGCGCCAGCGATGACGAGAAGAAGTTGAACGTGAGCGCCGGTCCGATCGAGTAGAAGTCGGCGATCTCGATGTTCAGAAGAACGAACAACAGAATCGTCCCCGCCGCGCTGGCGGCGCCGATGCTGCGCTTCCACGCCCGCGGCAACCAATACGCAGCCGCGAAGAACGCAGCCGCGGCGACGAGATAGGTGTAGAGATACCAGTTGAAGATCGCGCGGTTTCCCGGCGGGTGATAGCCGAAGACGTCGGGATTGAGAGCGAGCCGCACGAACACCGCCGCCAGCAGCGCGCCCGCCCAGGCCACGAGACCGCGGTGCGGGATGCGCGTGAAGAGCCAGACCAGCGCCGCCCCTTCGAGCGCCCAGCCGATCGTGATCCATTGCTTGTCGAGCTGCAGCGGAATGGCTACGGTGATGAACGCGAGCGCGGTGCCCGCCACCATGGCCAGACGTGTGAGATCGCGAGCGCCTGCCGGCTCGATGCGCAGCAACCGCACGAGCAACAGCAACAAAACGATGGCCTGTGCGACCGGCAGCACACCGATCATGAAATCGAGCTTCATTCCGGTCATGGCGTTGCGAGCGAAGTAGAAGAATGTCGCGCTGGCGACGATCGCGGCGAGGTATGGATGCAACGAGCGCTTCACGCGTGCGGCGAGCAGCGCCGGATAGAAAACGTACAGCGCGTAGGGAAGCAGCGCGAACACGAATGCGCGCTCGGGCGTCAGCGAATTCGCGGCGGTCAAGGTGGCGAAACTCGTGAGGCCGACGCTCCACAGAGCCAGCGCGTGCATTTCGGTGCGCCACGCCAGCGCCAGCGCCGCGACGGCGAGGATCAGATGCGTCCCCAGAACGAGAGTCATGCTCAGCGCCGGCTCGGCGCTGGCGCGAACGGCCGTCGCCACGATGTGCCCGAGGAACAACGCCACGGCCGCGGCGATGCGGAAGGACATCGTTGTGTCGAGCTCGGACAAGCGCTCGGCGAGGAACAGCCAGACGTACGCCCACGCGGCAACGATCAGCGTTGCCGCCAGTCCGACGCTTCCCCAATCAGGGAGCAGCGTGTGTGCGCTCCACGTCAGCAGCACGATCTGCGCGCCGGCCGCACCACCGATCGTGAGCGAACCGCGGCGGAGATACAGCGATGTGATTCCGATCGCGAGAGTCAGGATGGCCAGCACACCGAAGAGCGGCCACGCCGGAAACGCCAGCGATTCCTGCGCGGCGACGAAGAGCAGCATCGGCAGACTGACGAGCACGGTGACGGCGGTGACCGCGTACGGCGTGAGCGCGCGCCCGACGCGTTTCGCAATCGCGGGCACGGCTACGAAAAGCAAACCGAATGCGCCATAAAGCGCCAGCGCCGCGTAGAGGCGTTCCGGCTCGAGATGGCGCGCCGACCAGATCCCCTCGGCGACGATGACGAAGAACGTCGCCACGAAGTAGAGATACGCGTGTGAGCTGCGGATGGCCACGAACGCGATCGCACCGAGCAACACGAAGAACGCGCCGAAGAGCAATGCCGGCGAAGCGGCCCGCGGCTCGAGCACGACCAGCGCCGGCAACATGAAAAAGAGCAGCGGCGCCGCGAGATTGGCAAACGTCTGCAGTCGCGTGGAGATGATCAGATACAGCGCGATGAACGCAGCGATCCATCCGAGGATCGCAGGCCACGCTTCGGGGACATACGAGACCGCGCTCCAGATCGCGAACGTCAGCAGCACCGCGCCGCCGCCAATCGCGTGCAGCCACGCCTGGCGCCGGATCACCGCGATGAACGCCAGGCCGGTTGCAACGAGCAGGAGGAATCCGAAGAGCGTGTGATAGCGCGCGCCGTACGCGGGAACCGCTGCTGCGAAGATGCCGAACGTCAGCGGTAACGCCGCGGCGGCGAGCGAAACGCGATCGAAGATGCTCTGGCCCGACTGCGCGTCGTCGCGTCGTCCAACCCACAGCGCAGCAGCCGCCATCGCCGCGAAGACGATGAAGATCGTCACGGCCAGCGGCAGTTGCGACGGCGTGAGGTACTTGCTCACCCATCCCCACTGATAGAAGACCGTGAACAGAAGACTGCCCACCGTCAGCGCCGGCCAGCGTTTCCGGTACGCAACCCAGGCCAGTCCGGCGTTGAGCAGCAGCAGATACGAGAAGAGCCCGATCGGACGGTTCTGGCCCGACGACAGGAGAGCCGGCGTGGCGAAACCGCCCATCAATCCGAGAAGCGCGATGAAGATCGAATCGCGCCGAATCGACAGGCCCACCGCCACCGCCGTCACGACGAGCATCAGGAAAAACACTACGCCGGCCGGCACGAGCTGCCAGAGCGCGTGCATGGCGAAAAGCGTCGCGTAGAGAATGGCGATGCCGGCGCCATGCATCGCATTCGCCGTGAACGCATAGCCGCGCGCCACGCGCAGCTCGCAGATCACGAGCAGCGCCGTGCCGGTGAGGATCCCGAGCGTGGCCCGTACCGTCGGGCTCAGGAATCCATGCTCCACCGAATACTTGAGAAAGAACACCGCCGCCAGCACGAGCGCAATCCCTGCGATCCACGAGAAAAGCTTGACCCCGACGAGGTTCTCCCAATCGAACGCAAACGCCGGCTTGGCGGGACGGGGCGGCGGAGGCGGTGGCGGCGGAATGTAGGGCGCTTCTTCGGGAGGCGCGGCTTCAATCGGCGGAACCTCAGTCGGTGAAAGAATGACCGGCTCGATTGGCGGTGCATCCACCGGCCGCCATTCGGGCTCCGGCGGCGTCACGATCAACGGTGCAACGGCGACCTGCTCTTCCACCGGTGGCGGTGGCGCGTCAACCGGCAAACCGCGACGCCCCTCTGCCACGACGCGCTTCAATACGGCCAGCTCCGTGGCGAGAAGCTTGATGTCTCCCTGAGCCGAACGAAACTTGAAGAACGCGCTCAGCGCCATGATCAACGCGCCGATGGCGACGAGAAAAACGATGAAGAGTGCGCAACCTTCCATTGGACCTGCGAGGAAGGATACGCCAAACGAAAAGGCCCGCCTTGCGGCGGGCCTTTCAACACGACATCAGATCAAATCAGGACGGCTCGCGGTGCGCCAGGATCTTTTCGCGCCCGGTCATCCAGAGCAGCAGGATTAGACCCGCGAACGGGATCAGGGACCAGACATCGGCATTCGGGCCGCTGTACAGCGGGTTGGTTTCGGCGAAACGCGTGATGCCTTCGTTGAAGCTGGCCATGAACGGAACACCGGCCAGGAAGGCGATGATGATGCCGGCGATGGCGCCGCCGGCGATGTAGCCCGAGGCCATCAGCACGCCGGGGCTCTTGTCGCCTTCCGCGACCAACTGCTCTTCGGTGAGGTTCTGTCCCACGTGCTTCTTCGCGATCCACTTGTCCACCGACCATCGGATGATGCCGCCGATGAGGATCGGCGAGGTGGACGAAAGCGGCAGGTAGACGCCGACCGCGAAGGCCAGCGAAGGAATGCCGGACAGCTCGAGAACGACCGCGATCATCACGCCGAGGAGCACGAGGCCCCACGGCAGCTCACCGCCGAGGATGCCCTTGATGATGTACGACATCAGCGTCGCTTTCGGTGCGTCGAATTTCGGGATGTTCTGACCGTTGGGCAGCTTGGTGACGGTGCCGTTGATGCCCGGGTCGACGTAATAGACCGGCGTGCCGCTCGCATCGACCAGATACTTTTCGGCGTTACCACCTGAAGGATCGTTGCGGAACCAGACGTTGTAGGTCTTGCTGTCCGAGCCGCCTGTGAGGATCGTCCCCTGCACCGTATCCGTGCCGTGCAGTTCGTTGGGCTTCGCGGTCTCGCCGGGCTGCGCCGATCCAGCGGAGTACCCGGCCGGAGCCGTACCAACCGGGATGTAGACCGAGCCTGCATCGTTGAGCTTGAGAAGAATCGGTCCGAGCATCAACGCCGAGGCAAGCGCGCCGATGAGAATGGCGATCTGCTGATTCTTCGGTGTTGCACCGACGAGGAAGCCCGTCTTCAAATCCTGCGAAGTCGTCCCGCCATTCGACGAGGCAATGCAGACGATCGCGCCGACCGACAGCGCCGTCACGAAGTAATTACTCCCGGTCCATCCCAGCACGACGAAGATGAGACAGGTGAGCAGCAGCGTGGCCACGGTCATGCCTGAGATTGGATTCGAGGTCGAACCGATCTCGCCGGTGAGGCGCGAGGAGACCGTCACGAAGAGGAAGCCGAAGACGATGATCAGCAGCGCCGCGCCGATGCGGGCGCCGATGCCGGTGCCACCGACGTAGAGGGGACTCGAGAAGGCGATGATGACGATCAGGGCGATGATGCCGATGAGCACGACCTTGATCGACATGTCACGGTCCGTGCGCAGTACGGACGGACGGACTTCGCCGGAGCGCGCGGCAGAGACGTCGCGCATTCCGCCTTTGATGCCGTGCCAGATCATCGGCAACGAACGGAACACGCTGATGATGCCGCCCGCCGCCACAGCGCCGGCGCCGATGTAGAGCACGTACGCGTTGCGGATCGCACCCGGACTCATGTCGCGGATCAGCGCCGTCGTTTCGGGTGCCAGTGGTGTGGCCAGCGCATCGCCGAAGAACTTGATCATCGGGATGAGCACCAGGTAGGCGAGCGCGCCGCCGGCGCACATCACGCCCGCGATGCGCGGTCCGATGATGTAGCCGACGCCGAGCAGCTCGGGCGAGATCTCCGCGGCCACCGACGCGCCCGCGAATGGGCGTCCGAAGATGCGCTCAGGCACGTCCTTCCATGTGCGGAACGCGGCCATCGCGGTTTTGTAGACGAGACCGATGCCGAAGCCGGTGAAGATCGTCTTGGCGCTCGTGCTGGCACCGCCGCGCGCTTCCTGCTCGCGGCGAGCCTCTTCCGATGCCACGGCGCGCGATTCGTCGCTCGCTCCGGCCTTGAGCACTTCGGCGCAGGCGGTTCCTTCCGGATATTTGAGAATGCCGTGCTGCGCGACGATGAGCGCGCGCCGCAACGGAATCATCATCAGGATGCCGAGCAGACCGCCCAGGACGGCCACGAGCATGACGCGCGTGATCTCGAGATCGAATCCGAGGATGAGAATGGCCGGCATCGTGACGCCGACGCCGAAGGCAATCGACTCACCGGCGGAGCCAGCGGTCTGCACGACGTTGTTCTCGAGGATGGTGGCGTTGCGCGCGCCCATCTTCGACAGAATCCGGAACAGCGTGATGGAGATGACGGCCACCGGGATGGATGCGCTCACGGTGAGGCCGACCTTCAGTACGAGATACAGCGACGACGCGCCGAAGATCATGCCCAGGATCGTGCCGACGATCACCGCGCGCGGCGTGAGCTCGCGGAGGATCGTGTCGGGAGCGATGTATGGCGTGAACGGCGGCGGTCCTTCCGGATGCCCTTGCGGAACAGCACTCATGTGCGATCTCCCTCTTGCTCTTGGTAAAGTCCGGGAATTGTAGCTTAGCCATTCTCCACCCATGACCCCATCGCCCTCTGATACGAAAACTGCAACGCTCGACGCCGTTCTCAGAGAACGTGCGGCGACGCATCCCGATGCGCTTGCGTTTGCGCACGAAGCGGAGCGCCTCACGTACGGCCAGCTTTACGAGCAGGCCGGCGCGATCGCGGCCGGTCTCATCCGCGCGGGAGTACGGTCGGGAGATCGCGTGGCGTTGATCCTTCCCGCCGGTCTCGACTTCGCGCGCTGCTTCTGGGCGGTGCAACGCGCCGGAGCAGTGAGTGTGGCCTTCAATCCGTACGTGCCGGCTGTCACGGCAGTGCGCCGCGCGGCGCGCGCTCGGCCGGCGCTCACGTTGGTGTCGCGCATCGACGATGACTTCGCACGCGAGGCCTCGATCGCAGGTCTGCGGTGTCTTGCGCTCGATGATGTGCGCGGCAACGGCGATGTGCCGCCAGCCGAAGCCGGTCCGGAGTCGTTCGCGTTCTTCCAGCCGACGTCCGGCACCTCGGGCGAGTCGCGTCTGGCGATGATTCGCCAGCGCAACGTCATGGCCGTGCTGCGCAGCTATTCCGGCGCTTACCGCGTCGACGGCGACGACGTTCTGGTGAGCTGGGTCCCGCCGTGGCACGACCTCGGGCTGGTTCGCTTCATCATCGGAACGATCTTCAACGGCGCGCAGTGTCACATCGTCACGCCGTCGATCCAGACCCTTCGCCAGTGGCTGGAGACGATCTCCCGAGCCGGCGGAACGATCAGCGGCGCGCCCGACTTCGCGTACCGGCTGGCCGCGCGTTTCGTCGATCCGTCCACCATCGATCTCTCGTCGCTCCGCTGGATGACGAATGGCGGCGAGCCTGTCCGGCAGAGCACGATCGAAGCATTCGAGACGCGCTTCGGTTGTCACGGCGTGGTTTGTCCCGGATATGGACTGGCCGAAGCGACGCTCGGAGTCACGTTCGCCGATCCGGGCCGTGCGATCCGCGTTGACGATCGCGGTAATGTCGGCTGCGGCAAAGCGCTGCCGGGCGTCGAAGTGAAAATCGACGCCGGAGAGATTCTCGTGCGCGGCAACGGTGTTTTCGCCGGCTACTTCGATGCGGAAGAGTCGACGGCCGAAACGCTGCGCGACGGCTGGCTGCACACCGGCGACATCGGGCATCTCGATGCAGACGGAGAGCTCTTCATCCTCGGACGCCGGCGAGCCATGCTCAAACGCGGCGGCGCCGTGCTCGCACCACGCGAGCTCGAAGAAGCAGCGCAGAACGTCGCAGGCGTACGGATCGCCGCGGCTGTCGGAATCGCGCGCGCAGATGCAACGGAAGAGATCGTTCTGGCCATCGAGCTCGACGCGCACGCCGAGGATCGGGACGCGATCACCGCCGCCGTCGCGCAGGAAGTGCAACGCACCCTCGGCTTCGCGCCCGATCGCGTAGTCGTGCTCCCGCCGCGCGGCATCCCCAGAACCTACAACGGCAAGATCCGCCACGACGCGCTGCGACAGGAGTTGGAGCGCTCGTTAGCTCCGCGCGGCGCGTAGTCACTTCTCGCGCATGAGCTCGAGAATCCGCCCGCTCAACTCACCCGGCGAATCGCGCAGATAGCTCTCCAGCCAATGCGCGGCGGCAGCGGCGAGCGCTTGTTCGTCATCGAGAACCGGCAGCGGCTCGCCGGCGATGAGCTCGATCTTGTCCCCGACCCATCGCGCAACGAGGGGAACGATCGGTGCTCGTGCGATGCGCGCCATCGCGAATGGGCCGCGCGCGAGCTGCAATGTCCGGCCGAAGAACGGCGCGGCGATGCGGTGGGCCTCGTTGGGATCGAGCGCGAGGAGGACGAATCCGTTCTGACGCAAGCGGTCGATGGCGCGGTGGAACGTTGCCGCGCGTTGCTGATCGGTACCTTCAATGAGATCGACGTCGTGGCGCGCGGCGCGACCGAGCGGGAACCGGGTGCCGCGCAATACCAGCGTCTCACCTTGCAGGCGATCGGAGAGCACGCCCAGACCGAGCGTCGGTCCGATGTGAAACGTACACAGGATCATCGGCGGGCGAAGGCGTCGAAGCGCGTCGTTCTCTCGCACGAGCGCGTGAATCGACGAGCGCCCGTCGTGGTGGATCCAGCCGCTGAGAAGCAGCGTTCGCGCGTAGTTCCGCCAGATGTCGCGAAGGACGCGCCCTGCTTCGCTGCGCGAAAGATGAGGAAAGAGCGATCGCACGCTCACGGGCGTGTGGCGGCGCGATCCAACGGTCAGGAGCGCGGCAAGAACAGCGGTTGCGGCAAACGCGAGGCGCGGTGAGACCGTGGCCAGCCAGCCCAATCCCATCGACAGGCTTCGCGAAAAGCGCGCGCGCACGCGCCGCATCACGCCGGCGTTTCCTGTTCCAGCGCTCCTGTGAGATGCGCGACCAGACGCGTCAGCGTCAGCGGCTCTCCTTCGAGCAACGAGATCACGCTGACTCCGAAGCGGTGCTCGCAGTCGAGCAGTACCTCGGCGATGGCAATCGAATCGAGCCCGAGCCCTTCCGCGCCGAGCGCGACATCCCAGGGAAGCGCATCACGCGTCCCGATGCGCGAGGCGCGGGCACGGACGATGTCCTGCACGATGATGTCAATGGAAGCCGTGGCGCTCATCCGGGGCTCATTCTAGTAGCCAGTAGGCAGTTTGCAGTAGGCAGTAAGCAGGAGAAGAACCACCGGTGGGCGGCGGCTCCCTGCCTACTGCCTACTGCGAACTGCCTACTGGGCGTCACGCAGCCCCGGCTTCCACTCGCGACGCGCTCAAGTAGCGCCCGGTGATGGAGCGCGGATTCGCGGCGATCTCCTCCGGTGTGCCGGTGGCTACGATCTCGCCGCCTCCATCGCCGCCTTCCGGCCCGAGGTCGATCACCCAGTCGGCCTGTTCGATGAACTGCGTGTTGTGCTCGATGACCAGCACGGAGTTGCCGCGGTCGAGAAGATCGCGGAAGGTCTTGATCAGGACCTGCACGTCGGTTGCGGCGAGGCCGGTGGTTGGTTCATCGAAGAGAAAGATGCGCGGCTTGTCGCCGTTCTTCGCGGCGCTTTCCGCCAGAAACGACGCCAGTTTGAGGCGTTGTGCTTCACCGCCGGAGAGCGAGTCCGTCGACTGGCCGAGTCGCAGGTAACCGAGCCCGACCGAGCGAAGCGCATCGAGGCGCTTGAGCAGGGCGCGCTTGGCCACGAAGAACTTCGCGGCCTCATCGACGGTCATCTGCAGAATGTCGTTCACGTTCTTTCCCTTGAACGTGACCTTCATGACCTGCGGGCCGAAACGCTTGCCGTCGCACTTGTCGCAGATCACTTCGACGTCGGCCAGGAACTGCATGTCGATCGAGACGACGCCCGCGCCCTGACAGACTTCGCAACGGCCGCCATCCGTATTGAACGAGAACATCCCCGCCGTCACGCCGTTCAGCTTCGCCCCTGTCGTCTCGGAGAGAAGCTTGCGAACCTCGTCCCAGGCCTTGATGTAAGTGGCCGGATTCGATCGCGACGAGCGGCCGATCGGCGACTGATCGACAAGCTCCATGTCGTAGATCAGCTCCGTCCCTTCGAGACGATCGACCTTGCCGGTTTCGAGGCCGGCCGTTCCGCGTACGTCGCGCTGATAGCGGTTGTAAAGACAGTTTCTGATGAGCGTCGACTTGCCCGAGCCGGACACACCGGTGACTGCCACGAGTTTTCCGAGCGGGATCTCCGCGGTCACGCCTTGCAGATTGTTCTGACTCGCGTTCACGATGCGGATGACGCCCATGTCATCCCGAGTGTCGGCGATCACTCTGGGCGGGAGCGGAGCGGGAATGGAGGCCGTCCGCCCCGCGTGAATCACTTCACCGCCGTACTCGCCGGCACCCGGTCCCATCTCCACGTAATAGTCGGCGCCGGCGATGATCGTCGGGTCGTGCTCGACGACGATGACCGTGTTCCCGGCGTTGCGCAGCCGCTCCAGTACGAGCAGCAATCGTTCGCTGTCGCGCGCGTGCAGGCCGACGGTCGGCTCGTCGATGACGTACATCGTCTCGGTGAGCGAGCTGCCGAGGGCCGCGGCGAGATTGATGCGCTGCGACTCGCCTCCGGAAAGTGTGCGCGTTTGCCGGTCCAGCGTCAGGTACGAAAGGCCCACCTCGTCGAGATAGACCAGACGATTGACGATCTCACGGCGGAGGTGGCCAGCCGTGGCCTCCTCCTGCTTCGACATGGCCATGAACTCCCAGAAACGGCGGGCCGTCTTCACGTTCATCGCGAACAGCTCGCCGATGGTGAGCTCGCGGAACTTCACGTGATTGACCACGTTCTTCAGGCGCGAGCCGTGGCACTCGGGACACGGCTCATAGCTGCGGTACTTGGCCAGCTTCACGCGCACGTGAATCTTGTACTTCTTCGTTTCCAGCCATTCGAAGAATCCCTTGATCCCGTACCACTTGCTCCGGCCGCTGTAGAGGAGGTCCCATTCGGTCTTGGTGAGGTCCTTCACCGGCACGTCGAGACGCAGTCCGTACTTCGCCGAAGCCTTGGCCAGGTCTTCGTAGCAGTCCTCGTAGCCGGGTGAGTTCCACGGCGTGACCGGCATCTCATCGAGTCGGAGATCGCGATTCGGGATCACCTTCTCCATGTCGATGCCAATGATCCGCCCGTAGCCCTGACAAGCCGTACACGCGCCGAGGGGCGAGTTGAAGGAGAACAGGTGCGGCGTCGGCTCCACGAACTCGGTCCCGCACTGGTTGCAGGCGAAGTGCGAGGTGAAGCGGTGACTGAGCCAGCCCTCGTCGCTTTCTTCCAGCACGTTCACGTTGCCCTTCGAAAGCTCGAACGCCTGCTCGATCGCCTCCGTGATCTGCGTGCGCCGCGCGGGCTCGATGCGCAAGCGCGTGATGACGAGCTCGAACGAGGTGAACGTTTTTGTGTCGAGCTCATTCAGGTCGCGCACTTCGCCATTGATCCAGATGCGAAAAAAGCCAGCCTTCACGAGCTGCTCGATGACCACGTCGCGATGGTCGGGATCGAAGAAGATCGGCGCCAGAACGACAGCGCGCTTCCCGCTGAGCGTCTGCAGGATGGCGTCGGTGATCGTCTCAGGATTCTCCTTGCGTACGATCACGCCGCAATCCGGACAGCGCGTCTCGCCGCAGTAGGTCATGAAGAGGCGGAAGTGATCGGCCAGCTCTGTGGCGGTGGCCACCGTGGAGCGGGCGTTCTTGACCGAGTTCTTCTGTTCGATGGCGATGGCAGGAAGGATCCCGTGGATCGAATCGACGTCCGGCCGGTCGATGCGCTCCAGAAACTGCCGGACGTAGGTCGACATCGATTCCACGAACCGCCGCTGTCCCTCGGCATACAGCGTGTTGAACGCCAGCGAAGACTTCCCCGACCCCGACGGCCCGGTCACCACCGTCAACTGTCGCTGAGGGATATCGACCGAAACGTTCTTGAGGTTGTGGGTCCGCGCCCCGCGGATGGAAATGGTGCGATCCGGCATAACAGACTCACAACACGTCGGAAGCGGGCTCTCATCCCTCAGGGCAAGCGCTGGGTGTCTGCGCGGGAGAACGAGCCTCGAAGCGACCGTACGTGCCTAAGGCTAGGCCAACCAGCGCTGCCGGCCGTGCCGGCTAAATCCGGATTCCGTGCCGCTGGTAGAAGTTGTAGTCGCCCAGCCTAGTCCGCAACTTGTCGATGACGTCCTGCGGAATGCGCACCTCATCCGCGGCCACGTTCATCTCCACCTGCCGCACGTTGCGCATGCCGGGGATGGTCGTGGAAACGGCGTCGTCGGCCAGCACGAAGCGCAAGGCGCCCTCCGCCAGTGCGCGCGCGGTGCCGCCGATGATCGACTTCACCTCATCCACGCGCGGGATCACTTCCTCGAGCCGTTTCGGCGTCAGGAAGTTCTGGCGCACGTCGTCCGTGCCAAATGTCGTGTCGGGGCGGAACTTGCCGCTGAGCAGTCCGGACGCCAGCGGCACGCGGGCGATGATGCCGTAGCCTTTCTCTTTGGCCAGCGGAAAGAGATCGGCCGCCGGCGCCTGATTCAGCGCGTTGTACAACACCTGCAGCACGTAGCCCCAGCCGTTGCGGACGATCTCGACGCCTTCTTCTGGCGTCGAAACCGACACGCCCCAAAAGCGGATTTTGCCAACTTCCTGCAGACGATCCATGGCCTCATGGATGTCGTCGCGGCCCAGGTCCGCGAGCGTCGGATTGTGGAGCTGATAGAGATCGATGTAATCCGTTCGAAGACGCTTCAGCGAACCGTCGACCGCGTACTGAATGTGCTCGCGCGAGAAATCCTTGCGCAGCCGCCCGTCAGCATCGCGCGCGACGCCCACTTTCGTCGCGATCACGACATCTTTGCGTTTGCGCGACAGCACGATCCCCAGAAGCGACTCGCTCCGGCCGAATCCATACGAATCCGCCGTATCGAAGAACGTCACCCCCAGCTCGCTGGCCCGCCGGATCGCCGCCAGCGACTCCTCATCGCTCGTCTTCCCCCACCCCAACGGAGCCCCCGAAGACCCGGACGGCCCGCCAATCGCCCACGCCCCGAAACCGATCTCGCTGACCGTCAGTCCCGTCTTCCCGAGTTTCCGGTAATGCATCGCGAGTCATTGTAACTGTGTGATCAGGAGATCACGCGGAGCGACCGTACGCTGGCGAAGTCGCGATCATGGGTTACGAGCGCGTCGGCATTGACGGCGAGAGCGCTGGCCACCTGAATGGCATCCGCGAGTTTGAGTCGGAACGATGTACGCACTCGTGCAGCACTCGCGGCGATCTCCGCATCCAAAGCCACGACCTGCCAGGATTCGAGAATGTTGCGGTACCGGCGTACCAGCGATTCGTCACCTACGCTGAGCGGGCCGGCCAAAACCTCGGCAATCGTGATCGTCGTGACAGCGAAACGGACTCGTCCCCTCGAGTGCTCCTCGAAGAGAATTTGGAAACGAGGCCCGAACTTCGGATGATCCTCGAGGAAATAGATGATCGGTGCTGAATCCAGAAGGAGCAGCGCCTGGTCCGGCAGGCCTGACAGGTCTAACGGCTCCATTCGTCACGAAGGGCTCGAAGCGTGCGGGCGCTGTTCTTCCCCCATAGTCCTCGACCTGACCCTCTCCACGGCAAAAGCGGTCGCTGGGCGCTTCGGCCGGCGAGCTCATCGACAGGGACGAGCGCGGCAATTGGCCGTCCATGCTTCGTGATGATCGTCGAAAGCCCTCGTTGAGCGGCATTCAGAAGATCGGGAAGCTGATTCCGGGCCTCTTCGGCCCCCTTGCGTCCAGTCCGGCTCATGGGCAACCCTCTTCCAGAGAACTGTACAGTGCTGTACAGATACTCGTCAACCAAGGAGGGATTCCTACAACCGCAACTGTCGTACTTCTTTGATCGCCGGCATGACACGCAACGCGGTGAGCGCATCGTCGTTGAGCGGTGAGTCGATGGTGATGACGGCCATCGCGGTGCCGCCGCTGGAGCTGCGGGCGAGGTTGTATTCGGCGATGTTGACGTCGTGATCGCCGAGCGTCGTGCCCACGCGCCCGACGACGCCGGGAACGTCGCGGTTGAGGATGTAGAGAACGTGGCCTTCCGGTTTGAACTCGACGCGGAAGTTGTTGACGGAGACGATGCGCTGGTTCTTTTCGTGGAAGACGGTGCCGGAGATGCACGTCTCTTCCGTCGCGGATGAGGCGCGGAAGGTGAGCAGGTTGGCGTAGTCGCGCGGCATCGGGTGGGTCGTGGAGCTGATGGCGATGCCGCGGGTCTGGGCGATCTGTTCGGCGTTGACGAAGTTGACCGACTCGGCGAGGTGCGGCGCGAGCAGTCCCTTCAGCGACGCGACAGAGAGGATCTTGATCAGCTTTTCGTCCACGCCCCAGAGCTCGATCTGCGCGCTGATGACGGGGCCGTTGATGACCTGCGCGGCGAAGAGGCCGAGCTTTTCGGCGAGCTTGATGAGCGGCGCGGCGTCGGCGTCGGACAGGCCTTCGAACGGGAGGTTGACGGCCGACACGAAGATCGAGCCGCGCAAGGCCTCGATCACCATCTCCGAGGTCTGCACCGCCACGCGATCCTGCGCTTCGATGGTGTTGGCGCCGATGTGCGGCGAGAGGATGACGTTCTTCGCGGTGAGCAGCGGATGATCGGGTGGCGGCGGTTCATCGACGTAGACGTCGACGGCCGCTCCGGCCACTTTGCCGCTGTTGAGTGCGTCGGCGAGGGCCTGTTCGTCGTAGATGCCGCCGCGCGCGATGTTGAGGACGACTACGCCGTCTTTCGTTTTCGCCAGTTCGTTCGCGCCGATGAGCGAGCGGGTCTCGTCAGTCATCGGCGTGTGGACGGTGATGACGTCGGCCTGTTCGAGGAGTTGGTCGAGCGACACTTTCACAGCACCCACTTTTTCGTAAACGGAGTTGGCGATGTAGGGGTCGTAGGCGATGACGCGCATGCCGAAGCCGCGCGCGCGGGTGGTGACGCGCGTGCCGATTCGGCCCAGTCCGATCACACCGAGGGTCTTGCCATCGAGCTCCGTGCCCATGAACTTCGAGCGCGTCCACTCGCCGCGTTTCACACTGGCATGCGCCTCGGGGATGTTGCGGCAGAGCGCGAGCAGCATGGCCATCGTGTGCTCGGTGGCCGACATGATGTTCGCAGTCGGCGCGTTGATGACCAAAATGCCGCGCGCTGTACACGCATCGACATCGACATTGTCGAGGCCGACGCCGGCGCGTCCGATGATCCTCAGGCGCGTCCCGGCATTGACGAGCTCCGCGGTGACGGCGGTACCGCTTCGCGTGATGAGCGCATCCGATTGCGCAACGGCTTCGAGCAGCGCGTCGTCTTTCAGTCCCGGGCGATAGTCGAGCTCGACGTCTTCCGCGGCGCGGAGGATGTCGAGGCCAGAGGGTGCAAGAGTGTCGGTGACGAGGACCTTGTGCATTCGTTTACCTGGCCACCTCGCCCAACGCGTCGAGCATCGCTTCGAGATCCGCGATGGGGATATCGCCCATGTGCCCGATGCGGAACGTGGTGTCGGCCCATTGGCCGTAGCCGCCGCCGAGTGTGAAGCCGCGGTTCTTCATTTCTGTGCGGATCGTGGCGGCGGGGATAATCGGATTGAGCGCCGTGACGGTCGCGGATGCGTGCGCCGGATCCGCCGCCAGCTTTGCAAAACGCGACGTCCGCTCGTGCGTGATCTCGCGCATCCGGCGGTGGCGCTCATAGCGCGCCTCCAGCCCTTCGCCGCGAATGATGTGCTCGAGTTGTGCTGCCAATGCGTAGAAATGCGGGATCGACGGAGTCGAGGGAACGCTGTCTTCCTCGGCGTTCTTCATGTAGTTCAGGAAATCGAAGTATGTGCCGCGATAGGGATGCTTCTTCGCGCGCTCGAGTGCCTTGTCCGATACGGCTACCACAGTGATGCCGGGCGGCAGAGCGATCGCTTTCTGCACGCTGGCCAGACAGACGTCGGCACCCCACTGGTCGAACTCGACCGGAATGCCGCCGAGCGATGAAACGGCGTCGACGAGGATGAGCGCGTCCGGGGCTTCGTCGCGAATGACGTCGATCAGCGCGGGCACGTCGTTGGTCACGCCGGTCGACGTCTCGTTGTGCGTGATCGTCACGGCGTCGTAGTGCGCGCGCTGATGGCGCGCCAGGTGATCGGCCAATGCGCCGGGATCGATGGCGTGACCCCACTCGGCATCCTGACGATCGACTTCGTAACCCAGCGATTCGCCGATGTTGTACCAGCGCTCGGAGAACGCGCCACACGTCGTGACCAGCACGCGGCGCGCGACGCAGTTCTCGAGCGCGGCCTGCATCACGCCGGTTCCGGATGCGGTCACGACGAACGTGGCCTGCGTCGTGTTGAACAGCGTCTTGAGATCGGCGTTGATGCCACGGAAGAGATCGCGGAACTCATTGCTCCGATGGCCGATCATCGGACGCGTCATTTCCTGCAGGATCTCGGGACGAACCCACGTAGGGCCGGGGACGAAGTATCGGGCGGTCAACTCTCCTCCAACAGGTACGGCAGCACCGCGGTCAATGACGCATCGCTGACGTACACCTCGGCATTCTCCATCACACGCGGCCGGGCGTGAACCCCTCCGAATCCGATGAAGAGACTCACGACGGTTTTCGTCTCCAGATCGCTGATGCCGTCGCCGATGAACGCGGAGCGCCCTTTCGAGCGCGCCAGGATCGCGTGGACCACGAGCTCCTTGCCGCCGTTGCGTGTGAGCAGCGAGCGCCTGTCAAAATCGAGATAGCCGCCTTCCTCATCGAATTGCAACGCCACGGAGTGCATGGCGCGCGCCGCGATACCGAGCCGGGCCGCCAGCGGAGCAATGGCCTGTTCGATTCCGGCCGTGACGAGATGCACATCCGCGCCTGCGCGCCGGAGCGTGGCAATCGTCTCCTCGGCACCGGGCACGAGCGATTCGATATAGCGCCGGCCGAGCGCTTCAACCTCGGATCGCGAAGGACGGATGATCTCCAGCCGCCGCGCGTACACCTCGTCGAGCGGCACTTCTCCGTTCATCGCCGCATCTGTGAGGCGAACGATCTCCGCATTGCCATTCGCCAGCACGTCGATGCCTTCGATCGTGACGAGCGTGGAGTCGACGTCGAAGAAGATGAAGCGGTATTTGGAGCGGGTCATCTGGAGGAACGCGTGCGTAGCACGCCGAAGAACAATAGCCCCCGGCTTTCAGCCGGGGGAAATGAGCGTGTAATGAGTACCAGCCCGCGTAGCGGGCGACAGATCTGCCGCCCGCTACGCGGGCTCAAAATGACTGACCTTGCTCACCCGGCTGAAGCCGGGTGCTATTGATCTGTTGCCCGCTACCGCGGGCTGATGAACACGATGGCAAGCGACATCCCATCACGCCGCTTCCCTTCGCACGATTTTCAGCAGGTCCGAGAAGCGCTCCAGAAAATGATCGGGGGCGGACGCGATGAGTTGTTCGCGTGTCGATGAGCCGGTTGCGACGACGGCGACGTCGATGCCGCTGTTGCGCGCGGCGTGGACGTCCAAGGGCATGTCGCCGACGAAGAGCGCTTCCTCGGCCGAGCAGTCCGTGGACGCGAGTGTGACGGCCAGATGCTGCGCCTCCGGCTTGCGTGCGCCGGCGATGTCCGGTCCGACGATGGCGCGGAAGTAGTGCGAGAGGTCGAGGAAGTCGAGAATCTTCTTCGAGAAGACGGTCGGTTTGTTCGTACAGACCGCCATCGACACGCCGAGCTCCGCGAGCTGGTGCAGCGTCACCTCGACTTCTTCGAGGATGCGGGACTCGCCGCAGCAGATGTCGTCATAGCGCGTTTCGAAGGCCTGCACGATGCTGGGCGAAAGCTCGACGCGCTCGAACGCTTTCTGCAGCAATCGCTCGATGCCTTCGCCGACCAGCTCGCGGATGTGCGTGGAGCTGAGCTCATGCAGTCCGTGCGTTCGTCGCGCATGGTTCACTGCCTCGGTGAGCGCGTTGTAGGAGTCGACGAGGGTGCCGTCGAGGTCGAACAACACTGCCCGATATCGCAGTGCAGTCATGATTCCGCGATGATTCTACCGATGTTCCAGCACCGCCGTCCCAGTCATCGTCGAGGCCGGCATCGACGCCACAGCGTTTGACGTTTTGATACGTTTCCGGAAATCTCGAGCCGCTATGCTGAGCGCCACGCCATGGGGAAGACTCTTGCCGCTGTCCTGCTGATCGCGCTGTCATCCCTGGCTTTTGCCCAGACGACGCCGGCTGAAGTTCCTCCCGTGCCTAAGCCGATCTCGATCGCGCTTGAAGCGCTGGGCGACACGGAGCAGGGCGTCGCCGCCCGCATTTCGTTTCTCTTCGCGCAACCGCCCGAGGTACCGCCGGAGACCGGCCTCTTCCTGCAGGGATCATTGCTGCAGGGCGGTCAGGTGATCCGCAACTTCCGTTTCCCGGTCGCACCGAACAGCAACGCGATCTCGACGGTGCAGCCATTTGCAGAGGGCGACGTGGAAGTCGAAGTGCGGCTGGTCATGCCGATCGAAGAAGGATCGCCGGTGATCGTGGCCAAGGTCTCCGAGAAATTCGCGGTGGCGAAGACGAGCAAGCCCTACATCGCCAGTGAAGAGGACGGTGCGGACGCGCTGCTCGCCGAGGGGGTGATGCCGGAGACGGTCGGCGCGGTGAAGATCCGCGCGCCGCGCCGCGACGTTGCTCCCAACCTCTTCATCGTCGAAGTCGACGTTCTGCCGCCGGTGAAGCGCGTCGAGTTCTGGGTCGAAGGGAAGAAGGTGCTGGCGCGGAATGCTCCGCCGTTCAACGCCGAGCTCGACCTCGGCACGCTACCAAAGCGCGTCGAAGTACGCGCCATCGGGTACGACGCGCAAGGCCGCTATGTCGATGCCGACGCGTTCGTCGTCAACGAGCGCGAAACGCCGATGGAGCTGAAGATCACCAGAACCATCACGCCCGACGGCATCTCGCACTTCAAGCTCAGCCTCCAGAATCCGAAAGGAACGAGCATCAAGAACGTGGTGCTCTTCGCGGGCGACCAGAAACTGCACGAATGGACGCGGCCGCCGTATGCCATCGACATTCCGACCGTTCGTCTGGCCGGACACGAGTTCGTGCGCGCCTCGGCGTTCGACAGCACTGGTTACGAGGCCAGCGACCTGCTCTTCCTGACCGGCGACCGCTTCATCGAAGAGCTGGAAGTGAATCTCGTCGAGCTTCCAGTCACGGTCTCCAATGCCGCGGGTCAGCCGGTCACCGATTTGAAGGAAGCCGATTTCTCGGTCTTCGAGAACACCAAGCCGCAGAAGATCTCCAGCTTCAACTTCGCCGTGAATCTGCCGCTCTCACTGGGCGTGCTCCTCGATCACTCCGGCAGCATGGAGAAGAGGATGGACGACGCCAAGACGGCGGCCATCGACTTCTTCAAAAGCATCGTGCGTAAGGATGACCGCGCTTTCATCGCGCCATTTGCGTCCGACACCTCGCGCAACGCTCCGTTCGTGACGGAAGTCTCGACGCTCGAAGCGCAGGTGAATGCAATCGCCGGAGCGGCCGGCGGCACCTCGCTGTACGACGCCATCGTCACTGGCCTCTATCGCTTCCGCATTCTGCAGGGACGGAAGGCGCTGATCGTGATCACCGACGGGGAGGACACTACATCGCGGCTCAGCTACGACGACATGCTCACGTACGCGCGTGCGTCGCGCGTGCCGATGTACTTCATCGGGATCGGATTCGGATTCGGACCGGGCTCCTTCGGCGGTCCGGGCAAGATGCGCGCGCTGGCGGCGGAGACGGGTGGGGTGGTGTACCTGATCCGCAATACCAAACAGCTTCCCGAAGCGTACAAAGCTATCGAGCAGGAGCTGCGCTCGCAGTACCTGCTCAGCTATCACACCGAGAGCACGAAAAAGGACCGCGCCTATCGCGGGATCGAAGTGAAGGTGGACCGTCCCGATGCCAAAGTCCGCACCATTCGCGGCTTCATTCCTTAGGCTGGCGCTACTGCTGTTGGCGCTGCCGGTGTTTGCCGCCGATGTCCGTCTCATCAAAGAGCCGGCGAAGATCGCCACGGTCTTTCCGTCGAAAGCAAAAGTGCGCGTGATCAACGTCTGGGCGATGTGGTGCGTGCCGTGTGTGGCCGAGATGCCGGACCTGCGCGCGATCGACGACGCATTCGGCGCCGAAGTGGCGCTGGCTGGAGTGTCGCTCGACGACATGCTGCCCGACGCGAAGTCGGAGAAGACGGCGCAGTTTCTCGACAAGCAGAAGATCGCTTTCCCCAACGTTTATTACACCGGCAACGCCGACGACCTCGGCGATTATCTGCGGTTCAGCGGCGAGATTCCGGTGACGATCGTGTTCGATCGAAAAGGAAATGAGCTGTGGCGCCATCAGGGCCGGCTCGAGCGTGACAAAACCATTGCGCGGCTGCGCGAGACACTAAGGAGAATGCAATGAAAAAGACAATCGGATTGACGCTGGTGATGTTGATGTTCGCCGCTGTTGCCTGCGCGCAGGAGCAGCTAGCCGTCGGCGCCAAAGCGCCGCAGTTCGCGCTCGTGAATGCGGTGGACGGCAAGACTGTATCGATGAAGCCGGACGACGGGCGCGTGAAGGTCGTGATCTTCACGTGCAATGAATGCCCTTATGCCAAAGCCTTCGAGCCGCGCATCATCGAGATCGCCCAGAAGTACGGCCACAAAGGCGCGACGTTCTACGCCATCAATCCGAATGACATCGGCAAAGAGTCGCCGGCAAACATGAAGGCGCGGGCGCTGGAGAGGGAATTCCCGTTCCCGTATCTGAAAGACAGCGACAGCAGCATCGCCCGCGCGTATGGCGCCCGCGTCACGCCGCACGTCTACGTCGTCGACGGCACAGGCATCGTCCGTTACCGCGGCTACGTCGACGACTCCGCGAAAGTCGCCGAGCGCAAAACCACCGGCCTGACCGACGCACTCAACGCCCTCCTCGACGGCCGCGAAGTCGCGAATGCCGACACCCGCGCGTTCGGTTGCACCATCAAGTGGAAAACGTAGGAAGCTCTTAGTCTTTCTCCGCGCCGCAGCGCTTTGGAGTGCGGTCGGCTTGCCGCCGCTTTTGGTAGCGCGCAACGGAACTGCTCCGTGGCACGTTACAGAAAGCGGTGGCAAGCCAGCCGCACTCCAAAGCGCGCGGCGCGGAGAAAGGCGTCTACAACGTCAATCGCTCGTACGCACTCTTGAGCATCGTCACACGCTTCACGTAGTTGCGCGTTTCCGGAAACGGGATTGATTCCAGGAGCTCGTCGGTGGGGCGTTTGGGCGCGGCGCGGCGCCATTTCATGACGTTGCCCTGGCCGGCGTTGTAGGCCGCGGTGGCCAGGTAGGTGTTGCCGTCGAACAGGTTCACCAGCATTCTGAGGTGATACGTGCCGAGGCGGATGTTGACTTCGGGATTCTCGAGACGTGACACGGCGAACGGGATGCGCAGACGCGCCGCATGCTCCTTCGCCGTGGGCGGCATGAGCTGCATCAATCCCGTTGCACCGACGCGCGATTTCGCTTTCGGGTTGTAATAGCTTTCCTGCAGGATCAGCGCGCGCACGAGCTGCGGGTCGAGGCCCCGCTCCTTTGCGTACTCTTCGATTTCATCGGCGTATTTGACCGGGTAGTACATCCGGATGAAGTACGCAGGCGTGGAGTCCTGCTCCGCTGTGGCCAATTGCGGCCAGGCGCGGCGAAGCGAGAGATACATCAATACGCTGTTGCCCGCGGCGTGGTACACGTCCGCCAGCAGCGCCTCGGCGAACCGGGCGTTTTCGCGCCGTTGATTCCTGCGCACTTCCAGAAATGCCTCGCGCATCGCCGAGAGCGCCGTGAGCTCGTACGCGAGCTGCAACTCGTCCGGCATCTCCTTTTCCGCGAGCTCCGTCCAGTCGGGATCCGATTTCTTCAGCGGATTGGTGCGGTTCTGCTGATGCTTCGCACCGCGCGCGATGGCGTGTTGCGCGTAAAGATCGGTATATGGCGCCGAGGCCAGCTTCTGATAGATCGTGGCCGCCTCTTCCTTCTCGCCTTGCCGCTCGGCCGATCGCGCGTACCAATACTCCGACTGGCGTCGAACGTTCGGATGCGTGTACGTATCGGCGATGAATCGGAACAGCTTCCGTGCGCCGCTCAGATCGCCGCGCGTGTAGGCCGCCCATCCCTTGTCCCACAAGAACTGCAGCCCGGGATCCGCAATCGGATCAATGGCGATGACCTGCGGCACGAGCTCCTGCAGGTACTCATCCTGATTCTTCGCCTGTGCGCGAGCGATGAGCGCGTTGAGCGTCTCCAGCCGGAGATTCGGATCGAGCTTCAGGGAGAGCAGATCCTTGAGCCGTTCGCTGGCCAGCCGCTCGTACTCGTCCTTCTTCGCTTTCTTCGCCAGATCGACGAGCTTCACCTGACGGGATACGGTCTGGTATTTGGGCCGGGTGACCGTCTTTCGGTTTTTTCCTTTGCCGACGCGGACCTTCACGGAGCCGGTCCTCTTCCGCTCCTTCACGATCTTGATGACGGTCGGGTCGATGGCAGAGGCGAGAGTCGCGTAACCCTTCGAGGTCGTTCGGAGCGCCGGGATGGCCACTTTGAATTCTTCCGACGTCAGCGGCTCGAGGACTTTGTTCGACTCTTCGTAGCGACCCAGCAGATGCAGTGCGCGACCGCGCTCGAGCAGGATGGATTTGCGCAGGTGCGGCGCGGCCGCCTGCAGTGCGGTGAGGTCTTCGATGGCGGTTTGCGCGTCGTTCGACGCAATGAGAGCGGTGGCGCGGTCGAGGCGTTCGGAGGGAGTGAGCGGCAGCGCGGCCGTCTCTTCGACACCAGTCAGCGCGCGCACGAGCGCCGCGGCGTCTTTGGCCTGCTCGGACCGCGGATGGTGGATGACGACGGCGCGCGCGTTGTAGAGCGCGCCGGCGAGGTCGCCTGCGCGAAGGAACTGGCCGACTGCATTCCATCGCGCCACCGCTTTGACCGCCGCCGCTTCGTTGCGTCCGGCGATGGCCGTGTAGACCTGCGCGCTGCGTGAAGGTTCGCCTGCGGCGGCGTGAAGGTTGGCGAGATTGAAACCTGCGTCGGCGGCATGGATCAGTCGCGGCGAGCGCCGCCAGAGGCGAACCAGAGTCAGTCGCGCGGCGACATCGTTGCGGGCGAGCTGGTACGCATTGGCGAGAAAGTAGAGCCGGTACTCCTCGACCGGGCGCAACCCGAACGTGAACGAGGAAAGTTGCCGCACCGCCTCCTCGCCATCATCGCGCTGCAATGCCTGAACGCCGGCCGTGTACGCCGGCCGCAACTTCTGCAGATCGGCAGGCGCGTCTGGTGGAAGAAGCCGGCCGCTCTCATCGTCCGAGACTGCCCTGTCGCGGATGAAGTAGAAAGCAGCCGCACCGGCGCTGGCGAGAACGACCACCAACACCGCCACGAGAAAACCTCTTCGCCGGAACGCCTGCAGCAGCACGGAGGGAGCTTAGTGCGGTTGGCGTGCCTTGTTCAGAGGGCTCTGCGCGGCGCGCTTTGGAGTGCGGCGGCTTGCCGCCGCTTTGGGTAACCTGCAACGGAGCGGCTTGTGGCACGCTACGGAAAGCGGCAGCAAGCCGCCGCACTCCAAAGCGCTGCGGCGCGGAGAAGGCGGCTAAAGTCCCAGCGCGTCGGCTTTGCCGTCGGCGAGGATGCGCACGAGCTCGTCGTAGAAGTAGTTCGAGACCTTCCGGACATCGTCGGAGATGCGCTCGTCGTACATTTGACGGCTGCGGTCGATGTCTTCTTTGAGACGCTCGTAGAGGTCGCTGTTTTTGCGGCCCTGCTCCACCTTCGACTCGTTGTAGAGCTTGATCTCCGAGACCAGCAGACGCGCGAAGCGGCGGGCTTCGTCGTGCTTCTTCATGTCTTCGCTGGGCGGGCCGGCGCTGGCATTGCGGGCCAGTCCGGCCGGAGGGATGTACTGCGTCGAGGGACGCTCGTCGCCGCCGAGAGCGGGCGCAGCGGTCGCGGGTGTCGCCGGCTTCGGCGGTTCAGGGGCTGGAGGTATGGGCGGTTTTGCCGCTGGTGGCTGGACCGGCGTGCGCGCGGCGGGCTGTGCCGGTGCGGCGACGCCGAAGTCCTCGGCGGAGGGGACGTTGAAGCTCGGACGCTGCGCGGCCATCATCTCGCGGAGCTGCGAGGCGTTGATGGCGACGGTCCCGGCATCGGTCCGCAACGGAACAGGCTGTTCCGTTGAAGACGCTGCCGCTGCGGCAGCAGCCGCGGGGGGCGCGGCAGCGGGTGCCGGTGCCGCAGCGACAGGTGCCGCGGCGAATGCTGGTCCGGACGTAGTCGTGCGATCGAACGCCGGATGCTCAGGCGGAACAGATTCACCGGTGAGGCTCGGCGAGGGGATCTTCTTGCGGATGGAAAGCGTGTCGACGAGCAGCCCCGTGGCGAAGACGAGCAGCTCGATGGCCGCCTGATCGAACCTCGCCGTGCCATCGCCGACTGCGTCGACGTAGACCGCCGCGGCGACTTTGTCCTTGATGACCATCGGCACGAGCACGGCGGTCTCGGATGCGGCCACGCCGAAGCGGATGGAGAGATTCGCACCGTCCCAGGAAACGACCTTCTCATCGCGCAGCACGCGATCGAGCTCCGGGATCAATCCGGGCGCGGCGTTGAAGCGCTTGATCATCTCGTCGTTGCCGCCTTGCGCGGAGAAGCCGACGCCTTTCCAGCCGCTGAACGTTTCACCGCGGAGGATCAACAGCGCCGCGCGCGAACCGAACTCGAGGCATTGCTCGAGCAGCGAATTGAGAACGTCGACTTGCGAGCGGCCGCGCTCGATGATCTGCACGGCGGACTTCACGCGCAGCGCGCCACCGGAGGAAGGAGCGGCTGCAGCGGGTGCAGCCACTGGACGCTCAATCTCGATCTGTGCTTCGAGCTCGGCGATCGATTTCTTGATCTGCGGGAGGAAGGTGAAGGAGTTGACGTCGGCTTGAACGCTTTGCAGGGCGGCTTTGAGCTGCTGGTCGACCAGGACGCGCACGTCCTCGACGGACGAGTGGATCTCGGCAACCATCTTCTCGATCGACTCGCGCACTTGTGCGTCGATCGAGCCCGCGACTTCCTCGCCCCTCACAGCCATCAATCCTCCGGATACCGAAGATGCCGAACCCGATTCGCCCCTCGGAAGGTCCGGCGATTATCGGCCTCGCTCTCTCACGCTGTCAAGGAAGCGAGGCTCGTGCTAAGTTTGTGGCTGGATGCGAGTTTCCCCGTTTCCGGCGATGCTGCTGGCGATGCTTGCGAGCGCCTGCGGAGGGCAGGCCCCGATCGACCATCAGTCCGAATGGCGCGACGTGCTCCGGCACAAACGCGCTGCCGTTGCTCGCGATGCTTCGCCCGATCACAAACAGGTCTACGCCGATTCGGTGCGTGCGTTCGTCGTGAAGCATCCGAACCATAGCCGCGCCACCATGGTCTGGCAGCGTCTGCAACTCGAGTTTGCCGACGACCTCGCAGCCGGCGGACGGTATCAGGACGCGATTCGTATCTATCGCTCCGTGCTGAGCCATCATCCTGAGAACGACCATGCCCGCAGCGGACTCGCGCTCGCGGCCACGCGTCTGGCCGTCTCGCGTGAAGGACTGCTGGCGCTGCGCAAGGGAATGTCGCATCGCCAGGTGGCCACCCTCCTCGGCGAACCGATGCCTGGCTGGAGCGTGAAGAAACTCCGCGCCGGCGCTACGTTCGAGGCCTGGTATTACCGGATGCGCAGCGGATCGCTGGCGGGCGTTTACTTTCGCGAGGGGAAGGTCTTCGCCGCCGAGGAGACTTCGAATCAACAGCTCGGCAGGCTCGGCTCTTGAAATCGGTCTCAGCCCTTGCGTGTTCCATCGAGTGAGTCCAGGGATCACCGACAAGAGAACGACATGCCGATCTACGAGTTTCAATGTAGTCAGTGCAAGGAGCGCCACGAGGTCATCCAGAGATTCTCGGATGCGCCGCTGTCGCATTGCCCGAGTTGCGGCGGCGACATGAAGAAGCTTCCGTCGTCCCCGGCGATCCAGTTCAAAGGATCGGGTTTCTACAAGACCGACTACGCCAGCGGGTCCGGCTCCAAGAGCGATAACAAGGGCGAGAGCAAGAGCGAATCGAAAGGCGAAAGCGAATCGTCGAAAAGCGAATCGAAAAGCGATTCAAAATCCGAGGCACCGGCAGCATCCAAGTCTGAAACGAAATCCGAATCGAAGAGCGAGAGCAAGAGCGCGGAGTAACGATCATCCATGAATCTCGCGCCCGCACTGGAGCTCCCGCATCTTCCAACCACGACGAATCTCTTCGAGCGAACCTTCGAGCGAACAATGCTGAAAGTGAAAGAGATGAAGCGCCGCGCCGACTCGGTGCTGGAGGAGCTCTTCCGCTCCTTGTTCGAAGACATCGATACGGAGAAGTTGAAGAAGGAAGTGGACGATCTGCGTGCGGGTGCACCGACGTTCCAGCCCGCGCAACATTCCCGCATGCTGGCGCGCCGCGCCGCAATCCGCTGCGCCGCCGCCGGCGCGGTGACAGGGTTGCCGATCGGGCTGGCCGCGCTCGGCACTCTCGGCGCCGATCTCGCCTATCTCGTCTATCAACAGTTCCGCCTGATCCTCGGCATCGCCATCGTCTACGGACATGAGCCGACTGCGCGCGAGCGTTTCTCCGAAGCGCTGTCGTGTCTCGCATTCGCTTCAGGTGTCGGCGCGGGCAAGCAGGGCATCGCTGCGATGATCGGCGCCGCAACGATCGAAGGCGGCATGATCGCGGAGAAGATCGGCACGCGCGTGTTGCGCGACCGCCTGACCAAGGCCATCCCATTCGTCGGCATCATCTCCGGCGGCGCCCTCAACTACGCCGCCATCTACGCAGTGTCCCGCAGCGCCATTCGCTACTACGAATCGCGCATCGAACCTGAGCTCGCCGAAGAGATCTGGGCCGAAGGCGATCGCGAGCACGCGTAGAACGAGTCGGCGGCTGGCAGTCGGCAGTCGGCCGTAGAGGACGCGAGACCGTGGCTCATCGCGCAAATAGTGTGTCCGTGCTTTTTCTACTGCCGACCGCCGACTGCCGGCCGCCGACTCGCTCCGTTGGAATTCACCCCACAAACAGGCGGTTTGCGGCCTGTGACAACGATGCCGAAATTCGAATACGAATCGCATACGGAGCCCGACTCCGCGTTCTTTGAACGCCGCCGCCTTCGTCGTGTTCGGATGATCGTCGAGCTCACGCTGAACCTCATCAGCAGTGACCGCACCGTTTCGCATCGCGAGGCGCGATGCCTCGTCGACTGCGCACGCAAAGCGATCCTCGAGCTCTTCCCCGGATTCGAAGTGCGCTACGAGCGCATCGTGCAGCCGAGCTTCAGCCGTGTGCTGCAACAGCGCTGGCCGGAAGAAGAGTTGCACTACGCCGACCCGCACGAAATGGTCAACTGACGCGCGCTATCGCGCCTCGTGAGCGAGGCGGATCTACCGCGGAGCGTCCGGCACCCCTCCCCACATCTCCAATCTCGCGAGCGTTTCCTGCGGGAATGCCGCGCGTCGCGCGAACACCATGCCCGCATCGTCGAATGCGATGAGCGCCCAATCCTTTCGCGGCCAATACGCGAGCGACGCCGGCATCGACGTCTGCGTGCCCGTGACCGAATCGCGCACGCGAAGCGGCGGGTGATATTCGTCGACAGCGAGATCGATCCGGTACTTCGCGAGTAAGGCGCGCCACGCGCGTTGATCGTCGAGTGCGCGTGCGTATTCAGGGAGGAACGTGCGATGGAGCTCGTTGCGTCCGTCGGTCAGCACGCGCCGCTGCGGATAAAAGGACCAGATCAAAAAGCCGCCGAACTGATCCGGGTTGTAGATGTTTCCCTGCAAGCCCGTGGCCTTCAGACGAGCAACGGCGCGCACAGGAAATCGTTCAGGCGCGATTCCGAGTCGATGGTCCGCCATCAGTGCCACGAGCGTGATCGCCGCGACCGCACCGAACATCGCGATGGCGCGCCGAATCTCGAAACGCGGGATGAGCAGCGGAAACGCCGCAAAGAACAATCCCTGATTGCGCACGTGACGGATGGCCAGAAACGCGAAGCCTGCCAGAAGCAACACCCGCCACCACGTTCCCTCCTCGCGCCGGCGTGCGACAAACGCGATCGCAGCGCCAAGAACGCAGAGGTAGAGCAAGGGAAACTGCGTGGGCCGGCTCGGCAGCCACTCCGCGTTGATGAACGCCCCGCTGGTGCGGATGAACGTCATCAGCTCCAGCGGCGCGACGAGAGCGCGCCAGCCATGCGGGTTGATGAGCAGCGCCAGCGCACTGGCGATCACAGGAGCAGCGCGCCGCGTCGACAAAGCGGTGATGCCCGGTGCGAGGATCGCGGAAGGATGAATGTTGATCCAGAGCGCGGCGATCACGGCGTGCGCGATCCACCCTCGCGCAGTGATCGCCAGCACCACGAACAGCAGCGCCACGGACGATGGCCGCAGATCGACCGTCTGCATCGCGCCGGCGAACGCGATCGCGGTCATCAGAAGATCGCGTCGCGACTTGAAAAACACGACGATGAAAATCGACGCCGCCAGAAGTGCGCGAACGACCGACATCCCCGGCAGTCCGACGATCTCGTGCGCGCCGTACGCAGCAAGCTCGAATAGCCATTCGCCATTGATCCACTCATGACGATCGCTGGCGATCAGGAAGGGATCCGTCAGCGGTAGCGCACGATGCTCGACGATCCAGCGTCCGGTAGCCAGGTGCCAGAAGTAGTCGTAATTGCGGATCGGGCCGAGCGCGGCAAGCGCGAAAGCGACGAACAACGCGATCGAAGCAAAGCGCCTCATCGCGCGCGAGTATAGTGCGGGAGGATCGGTTGATCTGTGGAAGGGAAACGGCGTCGTTGCCCCCCAATCAATCGCTCAACAGCTCAATTCAGTTTGGCCAGCTCCACATCCCCGTTCACGGTCACGATCTTCAGATCGTGCCGGCCGCCGTTGACTTCACCGGAGACGCGGCGGCTGCCGGGATTGGAGTGAATGCTGAGCGGGAACGAGGCTTCGAAGTCGCCATTCACCTGCGAGAGGTCGACGGCGAAAGACGCGTTCTCGGGGAAGAAGGCTTCCACGCCGCCGTTCACGGTCTTGAATCGCGCGCCCTGGAAGTCGCGCGTGAATTTCGCTCGGACCCGCCCGTTCACGGTGGTGGCGCGCAGTTCATTGAGGCCGGCCGTTTCGATGTCGATCTTGCCATTCACGGTGGTGGCCTGCGTTTCGCCTTCCACGCCGCGCGTGACGATGCGGCCGTTGACGGTCATCACTTCCAGCGTCAGCGTCGGCGGGACGCGGAGCACGTAGTCGATTTTCCTTTCCGAGTGGTCGAACAGGAACCGGATATTGAAGCCCTTGCGGCGGCGGTGTTCCTTGCGCCCGATGCGCAGCGTGTCGCCGTCCAGCGTGGTCTCGAAGAGGCCGTCGTTCTCGACGCCCTTCTTGATCTCGAGATCGCCGCTGGCGGTCGCCACGAGCGAGATCTCGCTCGTCTGCGCCGCTTCGACGGAGATGCTGCCGTCGACTTCGAACACGCGCAGCTCGCGGACCGAGGCCGCTGGCCAGGTCCGGTTGATCGTGACGGTGGATTCAGCGCGGCCTCGGCGAGAAGTGTTGCCTTCGGCGCGGCCACAGGAGATCGTTCCGGCCATCGCGACGGCCACGATCGAGAGTAAATAAAGCGAACGGTTCAGCCTGTTCATAGGACACCTGCTGGACGGTTGTACGACAATCCCCGGCCGAGGTTTCCGAGAAACCGTGAACGACAGCCCTCAGACCAAGCTTCTCCGCATCGCCGCGTTCCTCGTCGACGCGCTCTCGATCGCCATCATCCTCGTCCTGCCGGCCTCGGTGGTCAGCTACGCCATGACCTGGACGACCACGCCCAAAGGGATCCAACTGGTGTGGTGGGCCGCTTTGCTCATCCTCATGCTGGCCATGCTTTTCCGCGATGGTTTCCGCCGCCGTTCCATCGGCAAGCAGCTCCTCGGCCTGCGCCTGCTCACCCCTCACGGAGAAGGTTGCGGCTACGGACGCTCCTTCGTCCGCAACCTCCCCCTGATCATCCCCGGATGGAACGTCCTCGAAGTGCTCCTCGTGCTCCTCGGCAAACCGCGCACCGGCGATCGAATCGCGAAGACCACGGTTACGGAGGAGTGAAGGCGTCGCGTGCGTGCGAAGTCTGTCGCCCGCTATCGCGGGCTCGAATATTGGACCCCGGGTCTCACCCGGCTGAAAGCCGGGTGCTATTCCCTGTTGTCCGCTACGCGGACTCTCCACAGAACGCGTGCGTAGCACGCCGAAAGATAGTAGCCCCCGGCTTTCAGCCGGGGGTCAGACGCGCCCCATTCTTCAGCCCGCGTAGCGGGCGGCAGGTCTGTTGTCAGCTACGCGTCGTGCGTCAGCCTCAGCTCCGCCAATCTCTTCGTAAACCCATCCACAACCGACAATCGCACGTCGAAGAAAAACTCGTTCACGTCGGCGTAGCGCTCTTCGACGAGGACGACGTCGGGTGGGCTCACCAGACGATAGACGTGGCTCAGCACATCGAACGGCACGATCACGCGAACGCGCTGGTAGACATATCGATCGAGCAGTTTCGCGCCGCGAAGCGTTGCCGCGGCGGTGTCGCGGTAGGCGCGGGAGAGGCCGCCGGTGCCGAGCTTGATGCCGCCGTACCAGCGCACGACGATGACTCCGATGTCGTGGAGCGAGGCGCCTTCGATGGCGGCAAGGATCGGTTTGCCGGCGGTTCCGGAAGGCTCGCCGGCGTCGGAGCTGCGCGACCGGGTATCGACGAAAAGGCGGAAGGCCCAGCAATGGTGCGTGGCGTCGTAGTGGCGTTTCTGGATCCGCTCCAGCTCCGCGAAAAAGTCTTCCTCGCGCGTCACCGGAAAGGCGATGCCGAGGAACTCGGAACGTTCGATCTTCTGGCGGTGCTCGGCCGGTTCGGCAAGCGTTCGATAGTGATCAGCGTTAGACATGACGATGCGCAGAGACGTGCGGGTTGCCGCGAAGGAAGAAGCGCAGCGGCCAGGCCGCTGCGTCGCCGGAGTTATCGATGCCTATGCGCGGACTAATGGCGATGTCGGAATCGCGGATCTCCGCATCGCGCGTGGTGATCCAGAGCGATTCGCCGCGCAGGCTCTGTCCGTCCATGCGCCGGTCGATGTCCATGGCCATGCAGATCTTTCCCGGCCCGTTCATCAGCTCGCGTTCTTTCCTCGCCTTCGGCCGCCGTTCGCGCATCGCTTCGATGCCGCGCAGCGGTTCCGCCGCGCGCAGCAGCACGGCCTCGGCGAGGTCGGCTTCCTGCGTCACGACGTTGACGCACCAGTGCATGCCGTACGTGAAATAGACGTACGCATGGCCGCCCTCGAGATACATCGACTCATTGCGCGCGGAGCGCAGACCGCGCCGCGCATGGCTGGCCATGTCGTTCGCGCCGAGGTACGCCTCCGTCTCGACGATGCGCGCGGCCAGGAGCTCGCCGTGATCGAGACGGCGCCACAACACGCAGCCGAGGAGTGCCCGCGCGACGGAAACGGTGTCGTGGAGATAGAACGACTTCGGTAGCTTGCGAGGCACTTAGACCTCAATGCGCGGTCCCTTGCGATGATCGAGCTGATCCTCGGTGACATGGCGCGCGATGACCTCCATCAGCTCGCGATGGACTCCCGCCGGCGCGCCGACGATGTTGCCGCGCTGCAGCCAGCGCTGCTCGCCGGAGAAATCGGTCACGACGCCACCCGCCTCGGTGACGAGCAGCGCGCCGGCAGCGACGTCCCACGGCGCGAGGTGCATCTCGAAGAATCCATCGAAGATGCTCGCCGCGGTGTAGGCGAGATCGAGCGCCGCGGAGCCTGCGCGGCGCACGCCTTTCGACGTTCGGATAATGTCCGCGAAGATGGCCACGTAAGGCTCGACATACTCCTGTGCTCGGAAGGGGAATCCCGTCGCGATAAACGAGCCTTCGAGCGTTTCCTGCGAAGAGATGCGCATGCGCGCGCCATTGCGAAACGCGCCCGATCCGCGCTCGCTCGTGAAGAAGAGATCGCGCAGCGGCTCGTAGACGATGCCGGCGACCGTTTCGCCGCGCTCGCGCAAGGCAATGGAGATGGACCAGAAAGGAAAGTGCTGCAGATAGTTCGACGTACCGTCGAGCGGATCGATGATCCACCTGCGCTCACTGGAGCCTGCGCTGCGCCCGCTCTCTTCGCCGAGAAACGCATCGCCCGGCGAGAGTTCCTGGATCGTGGCCATGATCGCGTCCTCGCTCTCGCGATCGGCTTTCGAGACCCAGTCGTTGCGCGCCTTCAGGTCGGCGTCCGCCTTGCCCAACTGCTCCCAATACTTCAGCAGAATCGCGGCCCCGCGCCGCGCCGCTTCGATCCCGATCTCGACGTCATTCATGCGGGCGGGATTGTACGTGACGAGTCGGCGGTCGGCAGTCGGCGGTCGGCCGTAGAGCGGCGCCGATGCGCACGGCGAGTGGGTTGCCATATCTACTGCCGACCGCCGGCTGCCGACTTCCCGACTATCTTCAAAGACGCTCATCCGTTACTCTTTCCGGCCATCCATGAACATGAGAGGTAGCTCTCGGCGTGCCCGAGTTGCGTCTGTGATGGACGTGCGTGCGTTCGGGTGGGACCGTGCGCTCGTGGCGACGTTGCGCCATTCGTCGCTGCCGTGGGAAGAGGCGCTGGCGGTTACGCCGCTTGCCGAGGTGCGCGAGCTCGGTGCGCGCGACCGGCTGTCGCTACTCGCGCAGTTTGCGGCTCATGAGGCGATGCTGCAGTTTGCGGGCATCGCGGACGGTGAATTCGATCCCGCGGAGTGGGCGGCTGTGCAGAAGCGCGGCAGCGATGTGCGCCTGGTGCGCGTTGCGGCGCGTGCGTGCGATCCGTCGCTTGCGCCGCCGGTGCTGACGCTGGCGCAGCAATTCGCGGAGCAGATCGGCGCGGAGCTCGACATGCTGCGGCAGTCGTGGGCGCGCGCGGACGCGATCTATGCGGAAGCATTCGCGCGCGTCACACGCGATGCCGCGGCCGATGTGCGATGGATGCGGCGGGCCGCGTGCGGAGCGATTGCTGCGCCGGGCGCCGAGGGGTTGCGCGTGCTGGCCAATGATGGCGGGCGATTCGGCTATGCATCGGACAACGACTGTGTCGAGGCCGTGCAGCGCTTCGCGGAGATCGACGGATCGTTCCAGGCAATCGTGCTTCGAGGTGCGTCGCCGCTGGAGCGTTACTCGGCTCTCGGCGCGCTCGTTCCCGGCACGCTGACGGACATCCGATCGGCGAGTGTGCCCGCGGTCGCTGAGCAGATTCTGGCTGCGACATCGCGCACGCGGCACGTGTTCATCGTCGTTGGCGAGCGTGCGTTCGATGAAGGCTCGCGGCAGGTCGTCGATCTCTTGTCAAACGCGAAGCACGGAACGTGGCTGATTCCCGGTGACGCCAACGCGCTTCCCGATTCGCGGCCATTTCTGATCGCGCCCCGTCTCGCCGCACGCAACGCGCTCGATCTGCTGCCGCACGAGTTTGTCGATTCACCGGCATTTGCCGCGTATCTCGCCCATGGCGACGTGCCCGCGCGATCGGCGACGCTGCCGAGCCTCTCCGAGCCGGCCCGTTCCTACATCGGAGCGCTCGCGCTTCTCGGAACGGTCATTCCGCGATCGCTGGCGGCGGCGTTTCTCGGCGACTTTCTCTTCAGCGGCGGTCTCGAAGAGCTGGTCGTGGAGGGCGTGACGTCGCTCGACGACGCGTCGTTTGTTTTCGCCAGCGACGCCGTGCGCGACGAAGCGGCGCTGACGATTCCCGTTTCGTCGCGTCCGGCCATCTGCCGAGTCGCGGCGTCGCATGCAGATGGTGTTCGCGCCGCGTTGCTGTGGCTCGACGCAGGCGACGCCGAGTCCGCGGCCGCGGTGCTCGATCGTACCGAATGGCAGAACGCCGAGGAGACCGTGGCGTCGCTGCGTCGCGTGCCGGAGCCGGTCCTCACGCCGGCGCTGGCGCGGCGTTACGCGCACGCGTTGATCGACTGCGGCCGTTACCGCGATGCGCGCGACCTCGGTACCGGAGATGAGCTGATCCTCGCGCGCGTGGAACGGCGCATGGGCGATTACGCGATTGCGCTTTCGCGCCTCGAGAACGGCCCTGCGACGTTCGAATCGCAACTGTTGCGTGCCGAGTTGTTGCGGCTGACGGATCGTGAAAAAGAAGCGGCGCGCGCGCTCGATGCTTGTCAGGCCACGACGGCTGAGGAACAGGCCGCACTCGACTACGAGCGCGCGCTGCTCGACCTTGCCGCGAAAGATGACGGCACGCTGCCGCCGGATCACTACCTCGCCGCACGCCTTGCGTCGTATCGCGCACACGAGCGCGGGGACTATGACGACGCCGCACGCTCCGCGCACGAAGCGCATCGACGCGCGCGAAACACAATCGAGCGGATCGACGCGTCGCTCGACCGGCTCTTCGCCGTGTTCTCCGCGGGAGAGTGGGATCTGGCGCGTGCGGTGGCCGTGGAAGCGCTGCAGGAAGTTGAGGAGACGCAGGGCGACCGCGCCGCCGGCGGCATCCTCTTCACGCTGGCGTACCTGGCTGCCGATGCCGGACAGTGGGTGCACGCCTCGCAGCGCATCGCCAGGCTTCGTCACTACTACACGGCCAACAGCGACTCGGTTCGTCTCGGCGAGGTGCAGCTTCTCGGCGCGCATCTCGATTTCTCGCGCGGACGCTTCGCCGATGCGCGCCGGGCGGCGCAGGCCGTCTACGACTCTCGCGGCATCGATCAGGTCCGCGAGGCCGCCGCGGTCATTCTCGATGAGCTGGAGAGGATGGAAGGCCGCGTGCCGCGGTTCTCCACCGGCCGCTCCGGCAATGCCGAGTTGAAACGCCGCCACGAGCGCCTGCACGGCGACTGGCAGCACGCAGCCGGCGATTCCGTCCCCGCGAAGTTGATCCGTTTCCGCGTCGCGATTGCGAATGGCGATGCGGCTGCGGCTCGCGCGATTGCGACCGAGCTCGATCTGGCCTTCGACGCCACGCCTGAGCCGACGGAGATCGAGCTGCGCATCCTGCGCGCGGCGGCCACACGCGACTTTCCGTTTGCCGCGCACGATTTCGACATGCCCTGGTGTTTCGCCACGCGGAATCGCCTCGGGCAGTGGAGCGCCATTGGATCGCATGCCGCGACGTCGTTCGATCATCTCGACGAGGCCGTGGACTGGACTGCATGCAGCGAGCGCGAATGGCTCTTCGTGGAAGGCTCCTCGCAATGGACCATCGACGGCCGCGAGGCAGTTGCGGCGATCTTCCGGACGCGGGCCGAGAACCACCGCTTCCGCCGCGTGCTGGAGCAGGAGGAGAACTCAGCTCCGGTTCGTCCTGCGAGCGGCGGCGCGATCGACGGCATCGTCGGACAGTCTCCTGCGATCCGCGAGATCGAGTCGCTCGTAGCCCGCGTGGCGCGTCGCGACGTGGCGGTCTGCATCCTCGGCGAATCGGGCACCGGCAAGGAGCTGATCGCGCGCGCCATGCACCGGCAGTCGGCGCGTCGCCAGAAAACCTTCACGCCCGTGAACTGCGCAGCGCTGCCGGAGAACCTCATCGAGAGCGAGCTGTTCGGCCACGTGCGCGGCGCGTTCACCGGCGCAGATCGCGACCGCGCGGGGCTGATCGAGACCACCGACGGCGGAACGCTCTTCCTCGATGAAGTGGGCGAACTGCCGCTGCCTGCGCAGGCCAAGCTCCTTCGCTTTCTGCAGGAAGGCGAGTTCCGCCGCGTCGGCGATACCGTGAACCGTTCGGCCGACGTGCGCATCGTCAGCGCCACAAACATGCGTCTCGACGCAGCGGTGGAGGAAGGCCGCTTTCGCGACGATCTCTATTACCGGATCAGAGGCGTGGAAGTGCTCCTGCCGCCATTGCGCGAGCGCGGCGCCGACATCGCTCTCCTGGCAACGCACTTCCTCGCTGCCGAGCGGGCCAAACATCGGTCCGGCCCGGCGCTGCTCTCCTCCGACACTGAAGCGATCTTCGCCGCTTACCCATGGCCCGGCAACGTGCGCGAGCTGCAGAACACGATCCGCGCCGCGCACGCGATGGCGGGCGAGGCGGCTCGCGAGATCGAGGTCGAGCATCTCCCCGAACGCCTGCGCAACGTGGCACCGGCGCGAAACACCGTGGGCTCGTATCAACACGCCGTCACACGCTTCAAACGCGACCTCATCGAGCGCTCCCTCGTCGAATCGGCCGGCAACCAGAACAAAGCCGCCGCAGCGCTGAAGATGTCGCGACAGGCGCTGGCGTATCAGATCCGGGAGCTGGGGATTCTCGTGCGCGGGTGATTCGGGGAGTCGCAAAGTCGCAAAGTCTCAAAGTCTCAAAGGGAACTTGCCTGCCTTCTCTTTGCGACTTTGCGACTTTGCGACTTTGAGACTCCCTGCGTCGCCCCGCCCTTGTCACGGATTACCAAAGCCACTGTGGCGAAACCGCGTCGCTCGTTCCTGCGGCGGGGAAGGCTCGTACAATCGCCCCGTTCCCCGAGGAGATGACATGTTTCGCAAGCTCGCCGCGGTAGCGTTCCTCGTCGCACTGAGCGGCTGTGCGCTTTACAAGGAAGTCACCATCCAGCCGCTGGTTCTCGCGCCGGCCGCTATCGACCGCGGAACCGATGTGCAGTCGATGCTGAAGAAAGCGGACTACCTCCGTGCGGTGGCGCAGGCGGACGCCCTCGATCCGAAGGTGCAGCGTCCTGCGGCGGAGCTGGCGGGTTATGGCAGCGCCTACCTGGCCTCCGGTCGTTACGACGAAGCGCGTCGCCACCTCCGCGCCGCGCTCGATTCGAAACCGTATCGCACGTCCTACGCCGAGATCGCCTGGGACCTGTCGCAGGTCGAGTTCCTCGCGAACAACCATGAGTCCAGTCTGGAGTGGGCGAACATCGCTGTCAGCCGCGGCTTGAAAGTCCGGCAATGGCACATCGACTATCTGAAAGCGCTTTCCGGGGTCCAGGTCTATCGCTTCAGCGGCAAGAGCGAGGAACGGCTGGCGTTCCGTTTCGGCCGCCCCGATGTGCCGCGCCTGACGGTCCGCATCAACGGCGGGCAGGAAGTGGAGGGCATCGTCGACTCCGGTGCCGTTCTGTCCATCATTTCCAGCCGGCTGGCGGCCTCGCTTCCGGTGCGCAGTCTGGGCACGTTTCAGGGAATCTTCTTCGGTCTCCTCGGCGAGCCGATCAACGTCACCTTCGGCATTCTGGACAAGCTGGAGCTCGGCGGCATGGTCATCGAGAACGTTCCGGTGGCGATCATGCCGGACGAGAAGATGCGTTTTCTGATCAGCAAGAAAGAGGGCACGGAGTTCAACATGAACTTCCTGCTCGGGACGAATCTGCTCAAGGAATTCCGGCTCGACCTGAACTTCGACACGCGCCACATCACGTTCAAGCAGCTCACGGCGAGGGACCGGCAGCCGGCTCTCGACCAGAACCTCTTCTTCCGCGGCTTCCGGCCGCACGTGCGCGGCGCAGTGAACCGCAAAGGCTGGTTCCTGTTCGTGCTCGACACCGGGTCGGAGATCACATTCCTCAACGAATCGCGCCTGTCGACGCTGCCGGTCGCCGCATTCGGCTCGCAGCACAAGGCGACGCTGCAGGGATTGGGCGGGTCGATGAAACACGGCTCCAAGTTGGTGGACATCGAGATCGGCGTCGACCGCTGGGCCGGTTTCTTCGAGACGCTCCCGATGTACGCCGGCGACGAGAACGACGCCTCCGTCGGCATCATCGGCCAGAACTTCCTCGGACACTTCAACGTGGTGATCGACTTCGGGAGAATGCGCGTGGATTTGACCAAGCGTTAGCCAGAGGGCTCTGCGCTCTGCCCTCTACTTCTTCGCCCATCCCTCGATCACCCGCTGCGGCGTTCGGCTGAGGGCGAGAGCGTCTGCGGGAACGTCCTTGGTGATGGTCGAGCCCGCGCCGACGTAGGCGCCGCGGCCGATGCGCACGGGCGCGACGAGCTGGGAGTCGGAGCCGATGAAGGCGCCTTCTTCGATGACGGTCATGTGCTTTTGCTTTCCGTCGTAGTTGCAGGTGATCGTGCCGGCGCCGATGTTCACGTTGGCGCCGATCTCGGCGTCTCCGATGTAGGAAAGATGCGAGGCTTTTGCGCCTTCGCCGAAAACGGCTTTCTTGGTCTCAACGAAGTTGCCGATCTTGGCGCGGCGGCCGAGCTGCGTTCCCGGCCGCAGGTGCGCGTACGGTCCCACCGATGCCTGATCCTCGATGACCGCATCCTCGGCGACTGTTCCGGTCTTGATGTGGACGTCATTGCCCACGGTCACGTTGACGAGATGAACGCCGGGCTCGATGACGCAATCCTTTCCGATGCGCGTCGTTCCTTCCAGTGTGACGAACGGATAGACGACCGTGTCCGGCCCGATGGTGACCGTCGAATCGATGACTACCGTGGACGGGTTGCGAAACGTGACGCCTTCGCTCATCAGTTTCGTCACGACGCGGCGCTGGATCTCGTTCTCGACCTCGGCCAGGTCAGCGCGTGAGTTGACGCCGAGCGCTTCGACGGGATCGGCGGCGATGACCGCCCCCACGCGATGTCCGCCATCGCGGATCGTTTTCAGAAGGTCGGTGAGGTAGTACTCCTTCTGCGCGTTGTCCGGTGAGAGGTTGCGCAGATTGTCGAAGAGGTGCGCGCCTTCGAAGACATAGATTCCGGCGTTCACTTCGTCGATGCGCTTTTCTTCATCCGACGCATCCTTCGCTTCGACGATGCGTGCGACGGTGCCGTCAGCATCGCGCAAGATGCGGCCGTACATGGCGGGGTCGCTCAGCTTCATCGTCAACAGCGTCAGCGCGTTGCCGGCGCGCTCGTGCTCGGTGAGCAACGCGAGCAGCGTCTCCGGACGTGTCAGTGGTACATCTCCGGAAAGAATCAGCACGCGCTTGTTCGCGATCTCCGAAGTTTCGATCTCGGGTGCGGCCTGCAACACCGCGTGACCGGTGCCGAGCTGTTGTTCCTGAACGGCGAAGCGTGCGCGCGATCCAACCGCCTCCAGCACTTTGTCGCGCTGATGTCCGACCACCATCACCGGCGGATGCGGCGAAAGGCCGGCAGCCAGATCGAGAACGTAATCGATGATCGGCCGTCCTGCCGCCCGATGCAGGATCTTGATCGTGGCGGAATTCATGCGCGTGCCGAGACCGGCCGCGAGGATGATCACTTCGAGGTTGTCGTTCATGTGCTCAGGTGTGTCCTCATCCGCTCCAGTGTGCGCCCGTACCGGTCATAGATCTGAAAGATCGTCTGGGCGAGGGCGTCCGGATCGTGCCGCACGTAATCGTCCTCTCCGGCAGATCGCGAAGCAATGATGTCGCCAAAGAACGGAGTCACGCCGAGGGAGCGGATAGCGTCGAGATCGGATTGCACGGGGAATTGATTCATGGCCGCGTAGTTCGCCAGGATCGTTTCGGACGGGCGGGTGCCGTTCATCAACATCACATCGACCACCAGACCAGCATGCTCGGCGATGGCCTGCAGATGATCCTGGGCGCTGTAGCCGTCGGTTTCGTTGGGCTGCGTCATTACGTTGCAGACGTAGACGCGCAGCGCCCGGGCGTTGCGCAGCGCTTCGGCGAGTTGGTTGATGACCAGATTCGGAAGCACCGAGGTATAGAGCGAGCCGGGACCGATGATGATGAGGTCCGCGGCAGCCAGTGCTGCCAGCGCACCGGCAGTGGGTGCGGCGTCGGGTGGATCGATGCAGAGATGGGTGATGCGCGCATGACGGATCGTCGTGCGTGGCGTCTCGCCGATGTACGAGCCGCTGATGGCTACTTCGCCGACGAGGACGGATCCGTCCTCGAGCTCCGCGCGCAGGCGCACGTCCGTGAGCGTGGACGGATAGATCTCACCGCGGATGGCCAGAACTCCGGAGGCCGCGAGCACGGCGTTGTCGAAGCTGCCGGTGATGTCGGTCAGGGCCGTGAGCAGCAGATTGCCGAGGGAATGGCCCTTCAGTGCGGAATCGGTATCGAAGCGATAGGAGAATAGCTGCGAGAGGAGCTGCTCTCCTTCCGCGAGCGCGACGATGCAGTTGCGGATGTCGCCGGGCGGAAGCATCCCGAACTCCTTGCGCAGAACGCCGGAACTGCCGCCCTCATCCGTGACCGTCACGATTGCGCCGAGGTTGCGGACCGACCACGGCCCCTCCCCATCGACAAACCGCTTCAATCCTCGCAGCAGCGTCGAGAGTCCCGTGCCTCCGCCGATGGCCACGATGTTGAGTCCGGAGGGCATTGCCAGGGGGATTGTATGCGCGTAGCTGTTGGGTCTTAGGTGTTAGGTCTTAGGAGGACGAGTGTGCAATCAGCTCCTGACCTAACACCGAATCCCTAAGAGCTCCGTTCCCGGATCACCCGTTCCAGATGCAACCGCAGTGGCTCGATGAGCGTGTAGTGCGAGGTGAGGCGGCTCTGGCGTTCCTGCTCGCCGCGGAAGAGGTCGCGCATGGTGGTGGCGCGCTCGTCGTACCACTGGTCGGTGACTTCGCCGTGGGCTCTCTTCGCGTCGAGGACCTGCATGATGTGATCGCGGTCGATGATCTCGGGATGGTGATTGACGCCGAGGAAACGCGGCAGCGCTCCGGAAGCGTCGCGCGCCAGCTCGATCATGGTCAGTGCGCTGTTGCTGCCGGCTTCGAATGCGATCGGTACGCTCTTGCCGGGGGTGTCGAGGATGAGATCGAAAAGACGGTTGTCGACGACGCGGAAGTGCTGACGGTCGGGAAGCTCGCGCGCGAACTGCGCAAACCAGGGATGCTGTTGCGCCTCGCGAGACAGACGGTTCAGCGGCATGCCGCTGCTCTTCTCGTTGCGCAGTACCGGCACAGCCACGCCGGACCAGCGGCAGACCAGTCCGAACGAATGACAGACCGCGATCATCGACGCCGTGCGGTCTGTGAGGATGTCGTCGAAGAGACGGAAGAGCGGCGCTTCCCACAGATGGTTTTCGGCCACTCCCTGGCTGAACTCATTCACGCCGTCGTTGAGACGCGGATCGAGATGGCCGGGACCGCCGGTGCCGATGTAGATCTGGAAACGTCCGTTCGGTGAAGCCGGAACGGCATTACGGCGGCGCACGTCGTACGACAGCACGCGCACCTTCATCCCCGTGCGCTCGAGATCCTCGCGCAACGCGTCGGCCGCCTCGAGAACGACATGGACCAGTGCGTCGTGTCCGACATTCGGCCACGAGTGATTCATGTCCAGCAGCGCCACATCGACGCAGTCGCGGCGAGCTTCCGGAACAGAGTCGTCTTCCAGCCGCACGTACCGAAAGAACGGTGGCGGCTCGTGAAGGTCGTACTTCGGCATCGGTGGGGAGAGGATCGCGGTCAAAGTTGTGTTGGTCTCTCGGTTCTCGTATTTGCGGAGTCTCAGAGTCTCAGAGTCTCAGAGGGTATTGTTGAACGGTTTTGCTCTGAGACTCTGCGACTCTGAGACTCTGAGACTTGATTCACACCACGCCCTGCTTCGTCTCCCGGACGATGTAGTCGACGACGTCGCGCAGGTCATTGCGCTCGGCGTAGACGGCGAGCTGGCGGTCGGCGCCGGTTCCTTCGGACATGATCGTTCGGGCGTAGTAGACGTCTTCGCGCGAGCCCAGCTCGTCGAGTACGTCGTCGACAAACAGCAGTAGCTCGTCGAGAAGCTCCGTGTATGGAACTTCCGTGCCCTTGCCGAAGTCGATGAGCTTGCCGCCGGTGCCGAAGCGTGCCGCGCGGGATTTGTTCTCCTCGAGCAACGCAGTGCGGTATTGCCGCCAGCCCATGTTCTTGGAGTGGATGCGGTAGAGCTTCACGGTCAGCGCCTGGAACAGCGCGGCGAAACAAATCGTCTCGTCGATGCGCATCGGTACGTCGCAGATGCGGTACTCGAGCGTCGGGAAGAACGGATGGGGACGGACGTCCCACCAGATCTTCTTCGGGTTGTCGATGGTCTTTGTGCTGATGAGCGTGTTGACGTAGGCGTCGTAGTCGCTGAGCCGGTCGAAGTGATCGGGCAGGCCGGTGCGCGGGAAACGCTCGAAGACTTTGGCGCGGTAGCTCTTCCAGCCGGTGTTGTGCGCGCACCAGAACGGCGAGTTGACCGACAGCGCGAAGATGTGCGGCAGGAAGTAGCGCGCGGAGTTCATGATCTGGATGCGCGTCTCCAGATCCTCCACGGCTACGTGTACGTGCAGGCCGAAGATGAGATTGGCCCGCGCGAGCATCTGCAGCTCGTACACGATCTGGTCGTAGCGCGCGTGCGGCGTGATGGGAACGTTCGACCAGTGCGAGATCGGATGCGTTCCCGCCGAGGCGATGGCCAGATCGGCCTCCCCGGTTAGGGTGATGATCTCGCGGCGCAATCGTGTGATCTCGCGCCGCGCTTCCTGGATGTTCTGACAGATCGGCGTGCCGACCTCGATCACCGCGTCATGCATCTCGCGCTTGATCTCATCCTTGAGCCGTTTCTCGCCCTCGGCGAAGAGCTCGTGGATGTGCGACTTCAACTCGCGCGTTTGCGGATCGATGACCTGAAATTCTTCCTCGATACCCAGAGTGAACGACGGTGTTGGCGCCATGGCCGTGAGTTTAAGCTACGGGAGCACTTACGGGTTCACTGACGTCCTTCGTCACATTCATGACCGCCGGCCAGTTTCCGGTGAGCTCGAACTTTTTCTCGCCGCGCACCATCTCGATCAGCACCTCGGCCATGTTGCTGACCATCCAGTCGAAATTCTCCTGTCCGACCGAATTCACGTCGGCGTCCGGCGCGCAGTTCATGAAGTCGATGGCGTAGGGAATGCCGTCGCGCACCGCGAACTCCACCGTGTTCATGTCGTAGCCCAGTCCGTCGCAGAGCGCGAGCGCGTCGCGGATGATGCGCGCTTCGAAGGCCGGCTCCATCGGCGGAGGATTCTTGACGTAGCGCTCGTGGAACGGCGACTTCGGATCGTAGGCCATGATGCGCACGCGGCTGCGGCCGAGGACGTAACAGCGGTAGTAGAGCTCGAACTCGATCGCTTCCTGCGCCATCATCACGAGGTCGCGGGTCTGGTCATACGAAGAGAAGAACTCCTGCGGGTTGTCGCACTTGTAGACGTCTTTCCAGCCGCCGCCGTAGGCCGGCTTCATGAAGATCGGCCAGCCCAGGAAGGCGAAGACCTCGTCCCAGTTCACCATTTGCATGTTGCGGAACGACTTGGAATCGGTGTTGGGTGGATGCTCTTTGTGCGGCAGGATGACGGTGCGCGGCACGGCCACGTTCGCCGCCTTGGCCACGAGATTGTCGAAGAACTTGTCGTCGGCGGACCACCAGATCGGATTGTTCACGACTCGCACGCCCGAAGCCGCCGCGCACTTGAGGTACGTGCGGTAGAACAGCACTTCGTGGCTGATGCGGTCGAGAATGAGATCGTACGGAAAGACGCCGTCGTCCTTGAGATACGAGACCTCGACGATGCCGGCCTCTACATCCTCGCCGCCACGTGCGTTGATGGCGTTGATGAGGGCCCAGGGAAACGTGTCTTCCTGGCCGAACAGAATCCCGATCTTCTTCTTGCGCATAGAGTTTGCTCTCCGTCGATGTGGCCGCGCATCGTATAGAATCCGCGGCCCCGAGGGCAACGCAGATCGCTGCAACGATTAAACGTAGCCTGTTTTCATTCTCAATTCTCAATTCCCAATTCTCAATTCAATTTATGTACAGACAACACGTGCGCTGGTACTCTCCCTCTCTCGGCAGGGACATGGAGTTTCTCTGGTTCGGCAAGTTCGGGCGGCCGGTGATCCTCTTTCCGACCTCGGCGGGCCGTTTCTACGAGAACGAGGACTTCAAGCTGGCAGCGTCGGTGTCGGACAAGGTCGATTCGGGCGAGATCCAGTTGATCCTGCCCGACACCGTGAACGACGAGAGCTGGTACAACAAGAGCGTCCACCCGGCCGTGCGCGCCGCGCGCCATGCGCAGTACGACTCCTACCTTCGCAATGAGCTGGTCCCGTACATTCACAATCGGGCGCAGCGCGGCGATCTCGTGGTCTACGGCGCGAGCTTCGGTGCGTATCACGCCGCCAACTTCGCGGCGCGCTACCCGGATGTCGTCAGCCGCGCCATCTGCTTCTCCGGCGTCTACGACATCCACTCCTTCACCGGCGGCTACTGGGACGACAACTGCTACTTCCACTGCCCCACCGCCTACATCCCGAACATGGACAGCGAGCTGGCGGGAAAGGTCGCGCGCGTGAGCTGGGTCATCGCCACCGGAGAGCACGACTCGCTGGCGCAGAAGAACCGCGAGCTCTCGGAGATGCTGTCAGCGAAGGGCATCCCCAACCGCTTCGAGCTCTGGCCGGGGCAATTCGGCCACGACTGGCCGTGGTGGCGGGAACACCTGCGGCGATTTGTCTAGGCGCGTTTCGCGCTCCCAGTCCCCTCTCCCAGCAACGGCGGGGAGAGGGTCAGGGTGAGGGGCGGCGCTCGCCGGGAAATCTACTTCGAGGCGCGTTTCTTGGCCATCATCTCGCGCAGCGAGGCGGCCGGGATGGAGCCTTCGATCAGGACGGCGTCGTTCTTCGTGGAGACGTCGAAGTTGCGGATGACGGTGACCATCTCCGGCGCCTTCTCGCGCACAGCCAGGCGCAGCGCGGAGAGGCCGCCGCGGATGGTGTCTTCGAGGAGCTGCAGCGTCTCGGCGTCGTTGGAAAGACCGAATGCGCCGAGCTCGAGCGCCTCGCCTTTGTCCTTGGCCCAGACGCCGACCGTCGACACGTTGCGAATCGCAGCCTGCAGGGCTTCGCCGGCCGGGCCTTTGCCGCCGTCGATCGAGCCGCCCTTCGTCAGGCGTGCGGCGCGCGTGACATCGACGAGCGCCCAGGCGGTGGCGTTAGGGTCGAGGCGGGCGAGATCCGAACCGAGCGCGCCGCGGGTGCGGAAGCCGGTGCCGCCGTTCGCGCGCGCTTCGAGCGCCGCGACGACTGCCCGTTCGGTGCCCGCGATGACCAGTGAGGACGTGAACGCAACCGCCGGTTTGTCGCCCTGTTCTTCAGGCATCAGGAGATACGCGCCTTTGCTGATGGCGCCCCGCGCGATCACCGCCGCGGTGAGCTTCTCGGCGTTGAAGCGGCCTTCCGCCAGCACGAGCACATCCGCCTCGGAGCCGAGGTTCGTGCGCGGCGTGGTGGAGACCACGAGCACGTCGACATCCTTGGTCGGCGAGAGCCCGGTGTCGCTGAGGAACTTCGCGGCCTCGCCGTCCGTGCTCATCTTGTCGGTGTGCTCGAACAGAAGCGAAGAGAGAGGGCTGGTGCGCATGTCGGCGAGCTTGACCATGCCGACGGTGACGGCGTTCGCCGGAACGAGCGACATCGCGTCGTCCTTGGCCATCGCCGGCAACGCCAGCGCGGCAACCGCCACGAGTGCTACGACAACACGAAACAGGGGCATCCGGTTCATTTAGAACTCCTTTCGAGTGAACATCCACGACGCGAGAATGAGACAACCAACGCCGAATGCGGCGGTGGTCAGGAAGGGCGCGGGAGCGAGCGACTGCAGGATGCGCTGCGGCATCTCGTCAAAATTACCGCCGACGAACGCAACGACGGCGGTCAGCAGTTCGGCGGTTTTCGGGAAGATCCAGTACAGCGTTTCGATGACGTTGGCCTGCCACTGCTTCGAGACCGCCGCGGCGAACTTGTCGTGCGCCGCCAGCATCAGTCCGAAGAAGAAGATCCCGTAGGTGGCCATGATCGAGACGGCGGTCGATGAAGTGAACACGCCGACCATGAACGCGAATGCCAGCAGCACCGCGATCACCAGGAAGATGATCGAGCCGGCCAGGAGGAAACGCGCGTTCCAGACCCCGGTCTTCGATCCGACGATGATCCAGATCGAGCCCATCAGGTAGACGACGTTGCTCCCGGCGAGAATCAATCCCGCCACGTAACGCGACATGAGCAGCCGCACGCGCGACACCGGTCTGGCCAGGTACAGGTCGATGGTCCCCTTCTCCTGCATACGCGGGACGAGGTGCGCAGTTGCGAAGATCGCCAGGAACGTGCAGAAGACGTAGAGGAAGCCCGAGAATCCGGTCTCGACGCCGAGCACGAGTTTCTCGATGGATACCTCGCTGCCGCCCATGTCCACTTCCTTGCCGAAGAGCTTCGCGCCAGCGAGCGCACCGTCGACGATGTCGAGGTTGATGGCAGAGGCGAAGATGACCAGGAAGACGGTGGAGAGAAAGAAATAGGCGAGGAGCGTCCAGCGCGCCGCCGCTTCGCGCATCACGTCTTCGATGTTGGCTACGAGGACTTTCATTCGTGGGCTCCTACGGACGTGTGCTCATCGGCGCGGATGAGATCGACGAAGACGTCTTCGAGCGTCGAGCGCACCGGCGTGAGCTCGCTGAGCACGCCGCCGCGCGACCGAAGCTGATCGACGAGCGCGTTGAGGTGCTGAAGATCGGTGACGGAGAGAACCACGTGCCCGTTGACGCGCTCGACGCCGGCACCGCTTTCGCGGAACGACGAGACCAGGCCGTCATCGATAGGCGTTGCCGCCATCTTGTATGTAGCCGTCTTGCGTGTGAGCTCTTCGACAGTGCCGAGCGCCGCCACTTTGCCGTTGCGCAGCACGGCCACGCGGTCGCAGGTCAGCTCGATCTCCGAAAGCAGATGGGAGTTGAGCAGCACGGTCGTGCCGTTGTTCGCTTCTTCGCGCAGCAGATCGCGGATCTCGCGGCGTCCGACCGGATCGACGCCGTCGGTCGGCTCGTCGAGCAGCAACACCTGCGGCGCGTGAATCATCGCGCAGGCCAGGCCGAGGCGCTGGGTCATGCCTTTCGAGAACTTCTTGATGCGCACGTCGACCCAATCGCCCATGCGCACTTTGTCGAGAAGCACCGGGATGCGCTTCGCGATCGTCGCGGAATCCATTCCCGACATGCGACCAAAGATCGAAAGCGCCTGGCGCGCGGTCAGGTAGTTGGGGATCTTGTGACCTTCCGGGAGATAGCCGACGCGGCGCCGCGACTCGGGATTGCGCACCGGCAGCCCGCATACCGAGGCCGTGCCTGCGGTGGCGTGGGTGAGTCCGAGAAGAATCTTGACGGTGGTGGTCTTCCCGGCGCCGTTGGGACCGAGCAGCCCGAACAACTCCCCTTCACCGACCTGGAAGTCGATCCCGTCCAGCGCCGTGATCTTCGGCTTCCGGAAGGACGACGTGTATTGCTTGCGGAGGCCCGAGACCTCGATCAGCGTTGCCATAGGATTGATGTACGGCGGGGCAACGCCAAAGGTTGCGCCGTTCTCACGGCCGGGCGTCGCATGCCCTCGGAGTATCGGTCGCGACCACGTTTCAGTCAAGGACTTTATAGAGAAAAGCTACATCCTCGACTCGACGGCGTCCCAGTCGATGTTCCCGAGGAACGCCTCGATGTATTTCGGGCGGTCGGCGGGCTTGTAGTCGAGCAGGTAGGCGTGCTCCCAGACATCCATCACCAGCAGCGGGACGAAGCCTGCAATGTTGCCGGTCTCGTGCAGGGTGATCCAATGGTTGGAGATGCTGCCCATGGCGGGGTCGAGGTAGCACATCGCCCAACCTACGCCGCGCATCTTGCCGACGCTGACGAAGTCCGTTTTCCAGATGTCGTAGCTCGGGAAGCTGCGCTCGACGGCGGCGCGGAACTTCGAGCCGCTCGGCGCCTCATCGCCGCCGCGAGCCTTCATGTTGCCGAAGTAGTACTCGTGCAGGACCATGCCGTTGTACTCGAAACCGAGACGGCGGGTGAGCTCGGAGTAGGCCGGCATCTCTTCCTGATCGACGCTGCCGTCCGCGAGCATGGCCGAGATCTTCTCGGTCAGAACGTTCGTGTTGGAGACGTAGCCTTCGTAGAGCTTGAAGTGCATCTCGATCGTCTTGTCGGAGATGCCGGTGAGGCCGGAGAGGTTGAATGTCTTGGGTTTGTACGTTTTCGTTTGCATGACGCGGAAGGTGCGCTGCACGTCGCGGACCGATTGCGAGACACAGCGCTACGAAACGCAGCGAAACACGGCGAACACATAGGGATAGTTCGGCCGGAACCAGTTGCGGAGGCTGCGCCGGACGAGCTCGCGTGGAGTGACCGGCGATGCGCCTTTGAGCACGTAGTGCGCCTCGTCGAAGAAATCGGCGGAGTATTCGGGATAAGAAGACATCGGCGTGAAACCGGGAAATCCGCCGAAGAGCGTGGACGTCCACTCCCAGCCGTTGCCGATGAGGTCGTGTACACCCCAGGCGCTCACGCCCGCGGGATACGCGCCGGCCGCCACCGGATCCCAATGAGCGAAGTCGAAATTGCCTCGGGTGGCGTCGGGCGGTGCGTCTCCCCACGGATGCACCCGCTCGTCGCCGGATGGCGTTCCAAACGCGGCGCGATGAAACTCCGCTTCGGTGGGAAGCCGCTTGCCTTTCCATCGGGCGTAGCCTTCAGCTTCATCGTGCGTGACGTAGACCGGCGCATCGAGCGGCAGTGGCGTCAGCGCGAACATGTCGCGGCGATACCACTCGCCGCCATCGCGCACCCAGAAGTGCGGCGCCGCTGCACAGGCGGCGTTCACGTAGTCGAGATACTGACCATTGGTGACGTTGTGTACATCGATCGTGAACTCCGGAACGTCGACGATCAGCTCCGGAAACTCATTGTCCCACCCGAAGGAATCGCGTGACTTGCCGAGCGTGGCGCTCCCCGCAGGAATGGTCACCGAGCCGTCGATCCCATCGTTGCTACTGCCGACCGCCGACTGCCGACCGCCGACCTTCTTGTCGTACGGCAGCTCGTGGAGCATGTAGAGCAGCGTCTCCTGGTGCATCAGCTCGTGCTCGATGATCGTCAGGACCGCTTCTCCGCCGCGAAGCTGCGGCACCGAGTCGTCCTCGAGCGTCGCCGTTCGCAGCGTGTTTTCGATGAGCGCATCGCAGGCGGCGGCGAATGCCTGAACTTCGTCGCGAGACGGCCAGAGGTCCGTCGGGTTGCGCACGGCTGATTCATCCTCGGGATCGATGCCGCGTGCAAACAGCGTCTCCAGGCGCGCATCAATGCCGTTTTGATTGAGGGCCAGCTTCACGAGCGTGTTGACGGCGAAGCCGGGGAGATGCCCCTCGTAGAAAACGATCGGATTGCGCAGCGCGATCGGCCGGTCGTAATACGCCGCGGGCGCGACGATGTCGAAGAGCTGCCTCGTTCTGATGCGCAGTGCGCGATACCACGTCAGGAGATCTTCGCGTGCGATGCCGGCGGGGAACGCTTGATGGCGCATCGACGTGGATTCTATCTGCGCCGCACCTGGCAAATTACTTCGCTCCGTCGATGGCGATCCCGGCGGTCCAGTGCGCGATCTCCGCTTCGCTCATCGTGGCGTGTACCAGACGAGCGTCTTTGTAGCCCCACTCGCCGATGTCTTTTAGATACTGCTGGCGGGAGATGATCGTTCCGTAGCAGATTCTCTCTCTTGAATTGCCGGCCTCTGTTTCCTGTCGCACGCGCTCCGTCAGCTCCTCAATCACACGAGCAGGAACCTTCGCCCGCGCCGAGGGATAGCTGAACCCGAACAGAATGATGTGTGCGTAAAGAGCGCGCCAGAATGGGCCAAAGCGCTCGATGAGCCGCTCCCAGTCGAGCTTCTCGCCAACCGCGTGAATCACGTGCGCCACGTCCGCACCGTCGTAGCGCTCGCGCTCCATGATCAGTCCTTTGGACCAGATCATCTCCTCGGCCGGAATGAGCAGTGTATCGACTCCGAATACCTTGTCCGGCACCGCGTGCTCGAACCAGCGATCATCGACCGTTGCCACGCCGTTGCCAGCGCTGAAGATGAGATCGACGAAATCCTCGCCCTTTCCGTAAGCCTTCCCAAGCCAGTGCGGAAACGTGAGCTCGCTCTCGTAGCCGGCTGCCTCGAATGCCTCGGCCGCCCGATCGAAATCTTCCTTGCGAATGAAAATGTCAAAGTCTTTCGTATGCCGCTCGACACCCGTGTAGCGGGCATAAGCGTAAGCGCCACCGACGAGGTGTGGAACGTCCGCCCTCGTCAGAATCGACATTGCCTGCCGGTAGAAACGGATGCTTTCAGCAGAAAGAAAAGGGTGCCCAGCCTCGGACTCGTCAGCCTCGATCGGTATCGCCGCCATACCGCGCCGAAAGTGCATTTTCGATGCCGCGGTTGCTTGACTAGTATTCAGCTTGCGTATCCATGTTCAGCCACTCTTCAACCTGAACGAGATAGTCGCTGAACGTGAGGTCTTCCACCTTGAGTCTCGTCTTTGCGCACAGGCTGGGTAGTTCAGCGCGAAAGATCTCGTACCGAGTTGCTATCGCACGTCCACCCGGGATTCGCACGGAGGCCGGCATTTACTTGCGCGCTGCAGCCGGTTTCAATTTCGCCTTGCGATCACCATGCTGAGCGTTCGTGTTCTCTCGCATAGCGATGACGGCTTTCACGGCGGCCCTCACCTGCCTCCGAGTCACGGAGGACTTTCGTGGAAAAGTTTTGATCGTCCGTAGTTTGCGTTCCATGGCCAAAATTCTACCTCGGACCTTCAAACATCTCTCCGTGCCGTAGCAATTCTCCGCACTACACTCTCCGTGTGAGCCGCGAGATCAACCGTTATCCCCCAGTGGCGTTTCCCTATGACGATCGGCGCCCGCCGCAGAACATCGAGCATCGCGATCGTCTGCAGACGTTGAGCATCGATGCGGCGCGGCTGGCGGAGGAGTTGCGCGCGAGCGTTCGCGGCGAGGTGCGGTTCGATGATGGCGCGCGGGCGTTGTATTCGACGGATGCTTCAAATTACCGGCAGGTGCCGATCGGCGTTGTCGTGCCGCGGGATGCGCAGGATGTGATTGCCGCCGTGGCGCTGGCGCGCAAGCACGGTGCGCCGATTCTCGGGCGCGGTGCGGGGACGAGTCTGGCCGGGCAGTGCTGCAACGTCGCCGTCGTCGTCGACATGTCGAAGTACATGCATGGCATCGTTGAAATGAATCCGGCGCAGCGGTTCGCGCGTGTCGAGCCGGGTATCGTGCTGGATGACCTCCGGCGCGCCGCCGAGGTGCACACGCTCACGTTCGGCCCCGACCCTGCCACGCATGCGCAATGCACGCTCGGCGGAATGATCGGCAACAACTCGTGCGGGGTGCATTCGATCATGTCGGGGAAGACGGTCGACAACATCGAAGAGCTGGACGTTCTGACGTATGACGGCATTCGCATGCGCGTCGGCGCGACCAGCGACGTCGAGCTCGAATCGATCATCCGCGAGGGCGGACGGCGCGGTGAGATCTACGCGGGGTTGAAGTCGATTCGCGATCGATACGCGGACCTGATCCGCGCGAAGTTTCCGCGCATCCCGCGGCGCGTCTCCGGCTACAACCTCGACGAGCTGCTGCCGGAGAACGGCTTCCATGTGGCGCGTGCGCTGGTCGGCAGCGAATCGACCTGCGTGCTCGTGCTGGAGGCGAAGACGAAGCTGGTCCACAGCCCTCCTTCGCGCGCGCTGCTCGTGGCCGGATATCCGAGTGTCTACGAAGCCGCGGACGATGTGCCTCGCGTTCTCGCGCACGATCCGATCGGTCTCGAAGGATTCGATGACCTGCTCGTGCGCGATCAGCAATTCAAGAAGATGAACCCGCACGGCATCGCACTGCTGCCGCCGGGGGGCGGATGGCTGCTCGTGGAGTTCGGCGGTGCGACGCTCGACGAAGCGATGGACAAAGCGAAGCGGCTGGCATCTTCGCTCGAGGTCTCGCGCACCCGCATCTTCGACAACGCCTCGCAGGAAGCGCGGTTCCTCTGGGCCGTGCGCGAGTCAGGACTCGGCGCGACCGGCCATATTCCAGGCAAGCCTTTGATGTGGGAGGGGTGGGAAGACGCAGCGGTCGCGCCCGAGAAGCTCGGCCGTTATCTGCGGGACCTGCGTGCGCTGCTCGAGCGCTACGAATACGGCGGCGATTTCTACGGCCATTTCGGCGATGGTTGCGTCCACACGCGCACGAACTTCGATCTGACGTCGAAGCCCGGCATTGCCAAGTTCCGTGCGTTCATCGACGAGGCCGCGGATCTCGTCGCCTCGTACGGCGGGTCGTTCTCCGGCGAGCATGGTGACGGTCAGGCGCGCGCGGCGTTGCTCGAGAAGATGTTCGGGCCCGAGCTGATGGGCGCCTTCCGCGAGTTCAAGACGCTCTGGGATCCGGACTGGAAGATGAATCCGGGCAAGCTCGTCGTCCCGTACGAGCCTGACGAGAATCTCCGCCTGGGCGCTGACTATGAGCCGTGGAATCCATCGACGCATTTTCAATTCACGGAAGATCACGGCCGGATGAATCACGCCGTGCTGCGTTGTGTGGGCGTGGGCCGCTGCCGGCGTCTGGACGGTGGCACGATGTGCCCGAGCTACCAGGTGACGCGCGAAGAAGAGCATTCGACGCGCGGCCGCGCACGGCTGCTCTTCGAGATGTTCGAGGGCGAGACCGTTTCGAGCTCATGGCGCAATGAAGCGGTCAAGGAATCGCTCGACCTTTGCCTGGCCTGCAAGGGCTGCAAAGGCGATTGTCCGACTCAGGTCGACATGGCCACCTACAAGGCCGAGTTCATGTCCCACTACTACTCCGGACGTCTGCGACCGATGCAGGCGTACACGATGGGGCTCATTTATTGGTGGGCCGGGATGGCGTCTTACGTACCGACGTTCGCCAACGCCATGACCCGTCTGCCATTCATGAAAACTCTGGCGGGTGTGGCGAAGGCGCGCCGGATGCCGGCATTCGCCGGAACGACATTCAGGCAGCAGTTCGCGCGCAGGGCAAGTGTTGATTCCCGGACGAGCTCACCAGCGCGACGTGTCGTGCTTTGGGCGGACACGTTCAACAATCATTTCCTCCCCGATACCGCCATGGCCGCAGTCGAGGTTCTGGAGCGCAACGGCTACTCAGTGATCATTCCGCGCAAGCGTCTCTGCTGCGGGCGGCCGCTCTACGATTGGGGTTTCCTCAACGGCGCCAAGAAATTGCTGCGAACCACGCTCGATGCGCTGGCTCCGGAACTCGATGCCGGCGTTCCGGTCATTGGTCTGGAGCCGAGCTGTGTCTCGGTTTTCCGCGATGAGCTGACCGGCCTCTTTCCGAACGATCCGCGCGCGCAGCAGCTCGCGCGATCGACGTTCACGCTCAGCGAGTTTCTGGCGCGGGAAGAAGTCGCGCTGCCCACGCTGCGGCGCAAGGCGCTGGTGCAGGCGCACTGTCATCACAAAGCGGTCATGCGCTTCGACGCCGAGGAGATGCTGCTCAGGAAAATCGGCCTCGACCTGACGCATCCGGATTCCGGCTGCTGCGGCATGGCTGGTGCGTTCGGCTTCGAGGAGAAGAACTACGACCTCTCGATGAAAGTCGGCGAGCGTGTGCTCCTGCCGATGGTTCGTGAGGCCGATGCGGAAACATTGATCATCGCGGACGGCTTCTCCTGCCGCGAGCAGATCGAGCAGTCCACGGGACGAGCCACGCTTCATTTTGCGGAAGTGCTGAAGCTCGCCTACGATGCAGCGCCCGTCCCTCCAGCATGAAAGCCAGAGCGCGCATTTTCGGTCTTCCCGTCCATCAGATCCTGATCGTGTTCCCGCTCGGTCTTCTGGCCACGTCGTTCTTCTTCGACCTGGCCTGGCTGGCCAAAGGCCGTGGAGAGCTGGCGGTCGTGGCGTCCTGGCTGATCTTTGCCGGAGTGGTTGGCGGGTTGGCGGCTTCGCTCTTCGGAATGATCGACTGGCTGGCCATCCCCCGTAACACGCGCGCGTGGCGTGTCGGCGCCTGGCACGGCGGCGGAAACCTCATCGTGGCGGTGCTGTTCGCGGTGAGCTGGTTGCTTCGCCGCGATGCTCCCGCTCAACCAGACGGAATCGCCATTGCGCTCTCAGGATGCGGCGTGCTGCTGATCATCCTGACGGGATGGCTCGGGAGCGAGCTGGCGGATCGGATGGAAGACGTCTGAGCCGGTACGGCCCCTCGGCCGCAGGACGGCGCGAGGGGCATACGATCTTCGAAAACTAGAACCGATCGCGATTCGACGAGAACGATCCGCCCTCGTTCGACTTGTCGCTCGGGCGCTCATCACGCGAGCCGGAGCGTTCCCCGAAACCGCTGCTGGATGGCGAAGGGTTCGAGTCCGAGGCCTCGCGAACGAACGGCTGCGAACCGGCGTTCTGCGCCACGTCCGTGTTGCCGCTGCTGGTGCCGGATGCGGCGGCGCGAGCGCGTGCTCCGCGGCTGTGGCCCCCTTCGCGGCCGATGGCCGCCATGTGAGCGCGGTCGCGGCTCACGGCTTCCCCGCCTTTGCGGCCGGCTACGCGGGCCTCATCGGATGTGAACTCATGGGCCGTGCCCTTCGAATGGGCTGCACGTCCGCCTTTGCTCGCAATTTCCTTCTGTTTCGCCGCGTCCATCGACGCGAAACCGCGTTTGCTCGTTGCCATAGTGTCTCCTTCGGGCTTTGAGAATTTTCCTGATGAGATGCCTGTGGTACTGCCTCCGACGCAGTGTCAAAGCAGTCTCAGGCCGAGCACGAAGCGTGCCCGTCATCACGAGCACATTTCTTGCTCTGGCACGGCGCGGTCATGCACGAACAGGCAGTTTCCGATCGAGCGTCTCTCTGGCGCGCCACCAGCAGCGCGCCTTCCTACGAACCGCTTCAGCAAGACCTGCACGTCGACGTGGTCGTCATCGGGGCAGGCATCACGGGCCTCACGGCCGCGCTGCTGCTCGCGGAGCGCGGACGTACCGTGGCCGTTCTGGAAAAGGAAACCGTCGCCGCGGGCGAGACGGGAAACACGACTGCGCACCTGACCGCGGCGCTCGACGCGCGTTATCACTACGTCGGCCGCAAATACGGCATCGAGGAAGCGCGCCTCGTCGCCGATGCCAGTCAGACTTCGATCGAGACCATTGCCGGCATCGTGCAGCGATACGCGATCGACTGTGCATTCGAACGCGTGCCCGGCTACCTTTACACCGAGAAGCGCAAATACGTCGCTGAGTTGAAGAACGAAGCGCGCGCTGCGCGTGAGGCCGGTCTCGATGCGCAATGGACCGAGGACGTGCCGTTGCCGTTCGAGACTCGCGGCGCGGTGCTCTGGGCGAACCAGGCTCAGTTTCATCCGGGACGCTACGTTGCCGCGCTTGCGTCGCACGCCAGCAAAGCCGGTGCGCGCATTTTCGAGAAGACGCTCGTGACGGGAGTGGAGGATGGTGAGCCGTGCGTCGTCGAGACGGATCGCGGACGCGTGACCGCACGCGCCGTGTTCATGGCTACGAACGTTCCGATCGTCGGGTTCACGCACGTGCATACGCTCACCGCGGCGTATCGCTCGTATGCGATGGCCTTCGCGGAGACCGGCCCGCACCCGCAAGGATTGTTCTGGGATACCGCCGATCCCTATCACTACACGCGCTGGCAGGACACCGATGACGGCACATATCTCATCGTCGGCGGCGAGGATCATCGCGCCGGCGAAGAGGAGGACACCGAAAGCCGTTTCGCCGCCCTCGGCGCGTATGCCGATGAATACTTCGGTCCGCGTGTGCTGCGCTATTCCTGGTCCGGACAGATCATCGAGCCGCACGGCGGGCTCCCGCTGATCGGAGGCTCGGGCAATCTCTACATCTCCACCGGCTATTCAGGACAGGGCATGACGTTCGGAACGGTGGGCGCCATGATCGTCACGGATCTCCTGACCGGCGTCTCCAATCGATGGGCGGAGTTGTTCGATCCCAAACGCGTACGACCGCATGCCACGACGCGTGAGTTCATCACCGAGAATCTCCACTTTCCCGGCCATCTCATCTCCGATCGCCTCGGACGCAATGTCGAAGGCGAGAGCACGGCCGAAGTGGTCGCGGGCGAAGGGAAGATCATCGAAGTCGAAGGCCGCAAGATCGCCGCATTTCGCGATGACGCGGGCGCTCTTCACTGCCTCTCGCCCGTCTGCCCGCACATGAAATGCGACGTAGCCTGGAACGGCGCCGAAAAGACATGGGATTGCCCCTGCCACGGCTCCCGATTCACGCCCGACGGCGAAGTATTGAACGGCCCCGCCCACCAACCACTGGACAAAGTCGAGCTCTGATACCTGGATTGTCGGGAGAAGTGTGCCTCAGCGCGACCGTACGTGCCCAAGGCTAGGCCAACTAACGCTGGCGGCCGTGCCGCCTGGCGGAGGGAGAGGGATTCGAACCCTCGGTAGAGGTTTACCCCCTACGGCGGTTTAGCAAACCGCTGGTTTCAGCCGCTCACCCATCCCTCCGAGCTGGCATCAGCGGGGCATTCTACAATCCTCCGACCTCAAAACTTCCCGAGGGCGAGATTTCTTTTCGCTGCGCGTCGCGCGCGAGCCGGTTGCAAACCCTCTTCTCCGTGCGTCAGACTCGCACGCGGAAGGAGTCTCCCCCCATGACCATGACAACGACCACGACCGACGTCGCCGCGGCGATGAGCGCCGCTGAGATCATCGACCTCACCAAACGCCACACCATCTTCTCCTGGTCGGCGCAGGCCAGCGTGAACCCCATCGCCATGGTGCGCGGGGAAGGCATTTACTTCTGGGATGCCGATGGCAAACGCTACGTCGACATGAACTCGCAGCTCATGTGCGTGAACATCGGTCACGGAGACAAACGCGTCATCGAAGCGATCAAGCGCCAGGCCGATGAGCTGGTCTACGCCGGTCCCGGAATGGCCAGTCCCGTCCGTGCGCGCTTCGGCCGCATGCTCGCAGAGCTCACACCGGGCGATCTCAATCGCTTTTTCTTCACGCTCGGCGGCGCCGAGGCCAATGAAAACGCCATCAGGATCGCGCGCATGGTCACGGGGCGGCAGAAGATCATGGCCCGATACCGTTCGTATCACGGAGCCACGAGCGGCGCGATCTCACTCACCGGAGATCCGCGGCGATGGGCGAACGAGCCCGGACTGCCCGGCGTGGTCCGCTTCTTCGATCCCTACAAATACCGCAGTCACCTCTACCGCGAAGGCGACAGCGACGAGATGTTCACGCGCCGCTGTCTCGACGAGATCGAAGAGATCCTCGCCTACGAAGGTGCGCACACCATCGCCGCGATCTTCATCGAGACCGTCACCGGTACGAACGGTCTGATCGTGCCGCCCGATGGGTATCTGCAGGGCCTGCGCGCCATCTGCGACCGTCACGGCATCCTGCTCGTCGCCGATGAAGTGATGTGCGGCCTCGGCAGAACGGGACGCTGGTTCGCGGTCGATCACTGGAACGTCATTCCCGACATGATCACCATGGCCAAGGGCCTGACCTCCGCCTATCTCCCCCTCGGCGCGGTGGCCATGAGCGACAGCATCGCCAGCTATTTCGACCGCAATGTTTTCTACGGAGGCCTCACCTACAACGCACATCCCATGAGCCTCGCCGCCGCCGAAGCCTGCCTGCAGGTCATGATCGACGACGACATGGTCGGCCACACCCAACGCATGGGCCGCGTCCTGGCCGGCCATCACGCCGAAATGAAAGCCAAACACCCCAGCGTCGGCGACGTCCGTTCGATCGGACTCTTCGGCGTCCTCGAGCTCGTCCGCAATCGCGCCACCAAAGAACCGATGGCCCCCTTCAACGGCACCAGCCCCGAAATGCAAAAGCTCGGCGCCTTCCTCCGCGAGCAGGGCATGTACGCCTTCGTGAACTGGAACAACCTCTTCACCAACCCGCCGCTCTGCATCACGGAAGAGCAGTTGAAGGAAGCTTTCGCTGTGATCGATCGGGCGCTGGAGATCACGGATGCGGCTGTGACTGGGTGACCAGAGCGCACCAAGTCGCCGCCCATGGAAAACTAGCCGTTCTAAAAATGTTGTTATGACATATCCTGTGGCGCATGCATCCTCGGCTTCCGCCACGATTCCTCATTCTTGCGATTGTGCTGTTGGTCGCAGCCCCTGTTCTTGCCGCGCCATACGACATGGTCGCCGTGGGAAACAACGTTGGTGGTTGCTTCTTTCTACCGTTCTCGATCACTCGGATCGAATGGCTGAATCACTGGACTGAGGAGCCCACGAATATCCACACCGTGGCCGCGGCACCCGGTGGACGCGTTTACGCGGCTGTGGCCGGTCCTCGAATCGAGATCGTCGAACTGAAGGCCGATCAATCGCGGACCGCATTTTTTTCAGGAGCGGACGGGTACAAGGCAGCCTCACTGGCTGTCGATTCAGCTCTCAACATCCATGTTCTGGCGCAGACGGGAGCGACCGCCGCGATCATCTCGATTTCATCGAGTGGAGCGCTGACCGCAATCCACCCGCTCGGCTTCGAAATCGACGATCGCGATGACGCCTTCGACCTGGCCGCGGATCAATGCACGGTCGTCATCGGTGCCGGCAGCGCGATCCGCCGCTTCAATGTCTGCACCGGCACGGCACTCCCCGATCTGGCCAGCATTTACGCCACGGACCTCGCATTCCTTCCCAGCGGCGAGGTCCTTGTCGCAAACGATACCGGCTTGCACCGCTACGACTCCCTCAGCGTCCTTCTGGGCACGATCGTGCTTGACGATTACCCCAACACCATCACGCTCCGTAACGAGGGGACCCGTGTTCTCGTGGAGACCGGGTGCGAAAGCGGAAGGCTCCACAATGTCGATTTGAACACGGGAGCTATCGCAGATGCGGGCGGCACCTTTGTCACGCAGCCCCGCGTGATTCTCGTGCCCGACGGATGGACCGCTGCCTTCGGCGCGCCGGCCTCTCACGCCCCTGTTCCAACGCTATCCACCTGGATTACGATCGCATTCGCGACACTCCTCGCTCTCACCGCCTTGCACCGAATGAGCTGAACACACGCTCACGGGTAGTTCGAGTTCGAGCACGCCGCTGTCGTGAGAATGGTCATGTCGCCGCAGCTTTCCCTTCGGGGCAGCGCCCCGCCGGCTTCCGCTGGAACGGGATGTTCGTGCAGCAGGTGCTGCCGGCGGAGAGCGCGTAGTAGGCGATGAAGTGGTTGCCGACGGCTTCCTCCGCGGCGGGCTCGTTTTCGATGCGGATCCGTGCGTTCGATTTGATCGTCACCGATCGGCGTTCGCTGCCTTTTGTGGCGTGGATCGTGACCTGGTTTCCGGTCGTCTGCACGTTCCACATGGTCGACGACCGCGTTCTACATCGGCTCGCACAACAGTGATGTGGTGGAGCGCCGGCGAGAACGCCGGCGCTCTGGAGTTTGGTCACTTCCGCGCGGCCGTGGTGTACCGCGTTAGCGGTACGGAGACGGTAGCCGGGGGTCGCGCGCGTAGACGCGCTACCCCCGGAAAAAGGCGCATCCTCGAGTCGCACCACGTCAGTGGTTCGGAGAGCTGTCTACGAAGCGTGCAGA
>JALYJW010000025.1 GCA_030775085.1 Acidobacteriota bacterium
CAGTAGCCGGAGACCGGTGGTTGGCTACTGCCGACCGCCGACCGCAGCGTAGCGGACTGCCGACTGCATTTAGTTCGATCCGATCGTTCCGACGTTTTTCAGCGTGACGGCGATGCCGTAGCTGGAGATGCTGTCGTCATTGGTTGCGCTGCCGAAGACGCGGTAGCGGCGATATTCGAGCGCGATACCATAGCATGAGCCTGAATAGCCCATCAGGTAGCGGTGCTCGAGGAACTCTCCCTGCTTGGCGTCGTAGTTGAGCTGCACGTCGGCGCGCAGGCGCTCTTTGATGAGGAACGAGCCTGCGTTGATGCGGATCTGGCTGGAGTCGGCGCCGGGCAGCGCGGGGTCTTCGAGCCTCGCGAAGTACGTGAAGCCGAGGTACTTGTCGGCGAGTTTGCCGGTCCCGATGAGATTCGCCGAGAGGCTCAGCTGATCGAGCTGGTGCGACACGTTGCCGAATTGCGCGGTGGCATCGACAGTCGTCGATTGATAGGGATTGAAACGCAGGCTCGCTGAAAGCGGAGTGAACTTATGCTCGCCTGCGGCGGTACCGGCGCGAGGGAAGGGATCGGAGAGCGCCACGCTTTGCCGCAGCGCGAACGAAAGCAGCTCGCGCGCGTTGCCGGTCTCGCCCGACTCCTTGCCGATGATGCGCTGGGTGAGCGAGTACTCGACCGAGTCCTGCACGATCGGCAGGAACGGCGAGTCGACCGTGTCGAAGCGAAGGATGCGGCTCTGATCGTTGACGTCGGTGGTGCGCACGTACCGGAAACGCGGCTCGATGACGTGCTTGAAGCGGCTGAAGCCGCCGCGCGGCTTGTTGAACACACGCGAGAACGAAGGCCCGACCACCTCCACCTGCCCCTGCCCGTAGAACCGCGACACCGGCTCCTCGTCGATCTGCTGCGTGGCCTCGTCGCGGCTGGCGGAGTACCACGTCTGCCGCACGGAGAGCTGCGGCTTGACCGACAGCCATTGCGGTGTGCGCAATCGCACGGAAAGCGTGGGGAAGATATCGGTGCGGTAGTAATCGGAGTCGATGGTGCGCTCGCCGCCGATGACCGTGCCGGTGCGCAATCGCGAGGATGACGATTCCAGTGAAAAATAGAGCGGCGTGCGTCCGACCCGCTGCGGATACATGCGCAACTGCAGCGAAGGAATCTGCTCGTAGCGCTGGCGCGCCGAGGTCAGCTCGTTCACGTCGCCGTCGCCGTCCTCGTCCGCGGTGTCGCGCACGAGCAGTTCGTAGTCGCGCCGGTCGGAGAGGATGTTGAGCGAGTAGGTGGGTTTGTTCTTGGTCAGGTACGCCGATGAATAGATGTTGGACTGGGTGAGGGTTCGCGGATCGTCGTCGTACTCGCGGAAGAAGTTGAGGTCGGAGTAGTCCTGAATGTCGACGACGCCGCGGAAGCCGCCCGGCAGATTTTCCTGAGCGTGGCGGTACTGGTACTTCCATTCGATCTGATTGCGAGGCACGTTGTTGACGGCGTACGCGCGGAGGTCGCCGATCTTGATGTTCTCGCTCGGGACGTAGCGCAGATCGATGCCGGCGCCGAAGTATTGTTCGGTGCTGATGTCGCCGTAGAGCGTGGCGTCGACCGATTCGCCGAAGGGGACAAAGTATCCGTTCTGCAGGCGCGATCCGAACTTGTCGCTGAAGCGGGCGCGCGGGATGAGAAATCCCTGCGAACGGTCGCGTTTGGTCGGCCAGATCAGGCGCGGCGTCCAGAAGATGGGCAGGCCGCTGGCGCGAAAGGAGATGTTCTCCATACGCGCGTAGTCATCGAGGGTGATCTCGGCCTGTCCGACGTGGAATGACCAGGCCGGCCGGTCGAGATCGCAGGACGTGAAGACTCCGTTCGTCATCCGATACGTGTCTTCGTCGACCTTCTCGATGCGGTCTCCGGAGAAGTACATCGCGGGATCCATCGTGCCGGTGGCGTTGAAGAACGTGCCGGTTTTGGAGTCGAGGTTGTAGATGGCCTGGTTGGCGGTGACGCGCGTCGGGCCCTGGTCGATGATGACGTGTCCCTCGGCCACGACATCGCGTGTCTTGAAGTTGTACGTGATCTTGTCGGCGCGCAGCTTGATGTCCTGATACTCGATCGTCACGTCGCCCTGCAGGATCGAGTATTCGTCCTTCTGCATCTCCGTCGTGCCGCCGGCGGCAACGCTGATCTTGACGTCGCCACCGCCCGGTTTCGGCCCCGGAATAAACTTGAAGTTCGGCTTTTGGGCGAAGACGGAAACGGAGAGGGCCAGTGCGAGGCAGAGCGCGATTCTGCGGGACGTCATTCGCTGGGCATTGTAACGGGGTTAGGTCTTAGGTCTTAGCTCTTAGGAGCGACAATGACATTCATCGCGAGAGCGCTCCCCTCATCCGCCTTCGGCACCTTCTCCCCTCGCCGAGGGGAGAAGGCTACCTGACCATTTGTCTCGCGAGGGCCATCAATAGGTAGCCTTCTCCCTACCGCAGTCTCACCGCGGTGGGGAGAAGGTGCCGAAGGCGGATGAGGGGCGCTCTCGCGATGCGTGTCATTGGTTCTCCTAAGACCTAAGACCCAACACCCGCGCGAGCGAACTATCCAGCCACGCGCTCGACCGTCGACGCAGCCCGCATTTGGCGATCAATGGCGCTCATCTCCTGCATTTGCATGCGCAGCTTGATGACCTCGAGCTGGTAGAGGCGCGCGATTTCGTCGGTGCGGGTGCGTTGCAGGCGTTTGCGTAGGGCGATTTTGTTGGCCATGCGGACGAAGGCGCGATGGGCCTCGGCGTCGTGCCAGCCGGCGCGGCCGAGGCGGAGGATCGGATGAGCGGTGGCGCGGACGTCCTCCTCGTCGATGAAGCCGAGGGCCGCTTCGTGCCGCAGCTCGGCACGCACGGACGGCCATTGCTTGAACACCGTGGCCACGACCAGCAGCGGAACGAGCGACACGGCGGCTACCGCGATCTGACGCTCCGTGAAACCGCCGAAGCGGTGGAGAAGCGCGGGTGTCCATGCAGCGGCGACGGCCGCCGCAACGGTCGCGGCATCGACAGCGGCCTGACGGATCTTGTCGCGCACGTGCGTCAGTCCGAACGTGATGCCGTATCCAGCCACGGCTCCAGCGAGAAGACATCCGGCGAAGCGGAGCAGCTCACGGTCATCGGAGAGGACCACCAGCGGCAACGAGGCCGCGGCTCCGGTGATGGCGCCGAGGATCATGCCGTCGGCCGGCTCGCTTTCGCGGCCAGTCAGGCGAACATACAACGCCGCCACGGTCGTCAGAACGCCGGTGGCCACGAAGGACGGAACGAACTTCGCGTAGAGAATCGCGATTCCGCAGATTGCGCCGGCGATGAGCGGCAGACGGGCCTCGAGCCACAAATCGCGCTCGAGCGTTTTGAAATACGACGCCGCCGCGATCGCCACGAGGAATGCAACGTTCAGAACGAGAGCGAGCAACGGGTCCGACATGAAAGGGGCGCCATATTACCCGCTACACGACCACTGCGCCGGGATGCTTCAGAAAGTACAACCGCGTGCGGGCGATGTCCTGGCGGATCTGGTTCGTCAGCTCCAGCGCCGAGCGGAATTGCTGCTCGCGGCGGAGGAGCTGGTGGAAGTAGAGCCGCACGGTGTCGTCGTAGACGTTCGAATCGAAATCGAGGATGTGGCTCTCGATCGTGGTCGCATAGTTTTCGTAGAGCGTCGGCCGCACGCCGACGTTCGTCACGCCTTCGAAGGAGCGATCGAAGCTCTCGAATCGGCAGGTGGTGACGAAGACGCCGCCGGCCGGGAAGAGGTCGTTGGCGGAATCGACGTTGACCGTCGGAAATCCCATCTTGCGCCCGAGGCGGCGGCCGGTGGCGACGCGGCCATCGATGAAGTAAGTACGACCAAGCGCCATCGACACGATGTGCATGGCCCCGCGCGCGATGGCGTCGCGGACGATCGAGCTGGAAACGCGAATCCCGCGCACTTTCACGTCGTCGATGCCGAGGACATCGAAATGAAACCGCGCCCCTTCGGCGGTGAGCATCTCCAGGTTTCCCGAGCGTCCCGCGCCGAAGCAGAAGTCGCGGCCGATGCGCACCTCTTTCACATCGAGTGCGCGCACGAGAAACTCCTCGATGAAACGATCGGCCGGCCATCGGGAGAACTCGTGCGAGAACGGAACGACCAGCATGGCGTCCACGCCCATCTCGCGCAGCAGCTCTTCCTTCTGCGCCAGCGTCAGAATCTGCTTGGGAACGCGGTCGGGCGCAACGACGGAGAGCGGATGCGGATGAAACGTGATGACCGCGGAAGGGCGGCCCAGCTCACGCGCGCGGTCGACGACGCCGCGGACGATCTGCTGATGTCCGACGTGCATGCCGTCGAAATTGCCGATCGTGGCCACGCATCCGCGCGGCAGATCGGTCTGGCGAAGTGGATCCTGAACGACCAGCATTGCTCGGCGGGGGAGTGTAGTCGATTGGGACCGAGTGGGCGGCCGGCAGAAGCTCAGGCCAATCTCAGCACCGGCGCCGGTTGCGAGATCTCGTCCCACGACGGTGCTTCTTCGCCGAGCATGGCTGAGAACTGCTCGACCATCGTCGGATCCCATTTGCCGCCGTTCGACTCGCGGCGCAGGGTGGCGATTGCGGCTTCGTGGCTCAGCGGAGCAGCCCGGTAGGCGCGGTGCGAAGTCAGCGCGTCGTATGCGTCGACGATGGAGAGCAGGCGCACTTCCGCGGGGATCGCATCCGCGCAGAGTCCGTCAGGGTAGCCGCGGCCGTCGTAGCGCTCGTGATGGTGCCGGATCATCTGCAGCACCGAGGCGAGCGTCGTCAGCGGACGGACCATCTCCTCGCCGATGACGGGATGATCGATGACGCTCATGAACTCTTCTCGCGTGAGCGGTCCGGCCTTGTTGAGCAGACGTTCGGGCACGGCGATCTTGCCGATGTCGTGCAGGAGGCCGGCCGTACGGATGCGATCGGCAAGATGAGGATCGAGGCCGACGTACAGCGCGAACGTGCGGGCCAGATCGCCGACGCGCTGGGAGTGGCCGCGGGTGTAGTGGTCTTTGGCTTCCAGCGCCAGAGCCAGCGCGCAGATGACGTTCTGGGTCTGCTCGAGGTCCGAGTGAAACTCCTTGATGCGCAGAAGCGAGTGAATGCGCGTGACCAGTTCCAGGCGGTTGAGCGGATAGTTGATGAAGTCGTCAGCGCCGGCCACGATCGCTTCCTGGCGCATGGCGCTGTTGCGCTGCGAAGTCAGGACGACGATCGGCAGGAACTCCCATCGCGGATCGGCGCGGAGGGCTCTGAGCGTGTTCGTTCCGTCCTGGGTCAGCATCAGCAGATCGAGAAGCACCACATCGACCGGCTCGCGCTCCAGAATCTCCAGCGCCTCGCGCCGATCCTCCGCGAGCAGCAGATCGAGATTGGCTTCCGCCAGCGTCGACGCCACGAGGTCGCGGTTCATCCGGTTGTCGTCGATGCAGAGCACGCGTGCGCGGGGCCGGGAGCGCGGGCCCATGTGCTTCGAGGTGGCAGCACGCGGCGCGTCTTCGTCGAGCGACGAGGAGAAGAACTTCACGAGATCGGGATCGAATGCTCCGCCTGCGGCTTCCTGGATGAGCTGATCCATGGCGTCCGTTTCGGTGATCGGACGCTCGTGATGGATCTCGTCGAAACGGTTGGCGATGCCGACGATCTGCGCCTCCAGCGGAATCTGCGCGCCCGCGAGCCCGTCCGGGTATCCGGCCCCGTCGAACCGCTCGTGATGCCAGCGGACGATGGGCACGAACTGCCGAAACGTGGTCATCGGCTCGAGGATGGAGGCGCCCATGCGCGTGTGATCGGCAATGCGGGCGCGCTCTTCGTCATCGCGCGGCGGCGTTGTGAGGAGGTGGTCCGGCACGCCGATCATGCCGAGGTCGTGCAGCATCGCACCGCGGATGACGGTTTCTTTTTCGTCGGTGGAGAGGCCGAGCTTGTCGCAGAGATGCGACGCATACGCGGCCACGCGGTGGACGTGTCCGATCGTGCGCGGGTCCTTGCTCTCCAGCGCGCTGGTGAGCGTCATGATGATGTTCTCGCTGGAGTCGAGCTCTTTGCGGAGATTGCGGATCTTGATCAGCGAGCGGATGCGCGTGCGCAGCTCTTCGCGGTTGATGGGCTTGTTGAGAAAGTCGTCCGCACCGCTTTCGAGCGCGCGAATCTTGTCCTCGGCGCCGGTGAGTGCCGTGAGCATGAGGATGGGAATGGTGCGGCCGGCCGGCGAGCGCTTGATGAGAGCGCAGGCCTCGTAGCCGTCCATGTTCGGCATCATCACGTCCAGAACGATGATGGAGGGGTTGTAGCGCGGATAGAGATCGACGGCTTCCTGGCCGTCGCGCGCCAGTACCACGTCGTATCCCCAGCTCCAGAGATACTCCTCGAGCAACTGCAGGTTCTGCTCGTTGTCATCGACGGCGAGCACAACATCGCGCTCGGCGGAGGCCGGTGTTTCTGCGACTGCCATCGACATGTGGTGAGTTCCGTGGGCTTTCGGATTATACGCGCGGCGGCGGGAAGCACTCCAAAAGGGAATGGCCGCTCGCCCTGATTCGCTTCCAGTAGTGTTCACGCATGCCTTCCTACTACGCCGAACATGCTCAGCAGTTGAAACGCGATCTGGCCCGGGAGATCCCGGTCGACGCGCTGCGTGAGCTGCACCGCAAGCGGCCGCTGCTGCACGCGGCGATTGCGTTCGCGAATGTGGCGGCGCTGGTTCTCAGCGGGATTGCCATCGTGCAGCTCGACCGCTGGTACTTCTGGCTCCCGTTCGCGTTGGTAGCCGGGTTCGCGGTGTTCGACTTCACGGTCCTGCTGCACGAAGTCGTGCACCGTGCCGTGCTCGAGCAGTCGAGCGAAGGCGGGTATCGATTTCTCGGCTTGCTGTACGCGGTCCCGAGCGGCATCTCGGCCTCGCAGTTCACGCGCTGGCATCTCGACCACCACGCCGGATTGGGCTCGAACGAGGAAGACCCGAAACGGCATTACCTCTCGCCGAAGATCAATGCCCGCTGGCTGAAGTTTCTCTACTTCACGCCGGCGCTCTTCCCGATCTACTTCCGCGCCGCGGCGCGTGAAACGGCTTCCTACGAGCCGGAGCTGCGCAAGCGCATCGCCCGCGAGCGCCTCGGCACGGTTGCGTTCCAGCTCGCGGTGCTGGCCGCGATCGCCTGGATCGGCGGCTGGGCCATTGCCTGGAAGCTCTACATCGTCCCGATCTTCTTCATCTTCCCGATCGCCTTCGCCCTGAACCGCCTCGGCCAGCACTACGACATCGATCCAGCCGATCCCGCGAAATGGTCGACGCTCGTGAAGAGCTCCTGGTTCTGGAACGCGGCCTTCCTCAACTCCAACTTCCACCTCGAGCACCACTACTTCCCCGGCGTCCCGTTCTACAACCTCCCGCGCCTGCAGAAACTGCTGCTGCCCTTCTACGAAAAGCGAGGCATCGTGGCGCGGTCGTATGGAGAGTTGGTGTGGCGATATCTGATTCTCAATCGGAAGCCGCACACGGAGTGGTCGGGGAATCAGGTGGGTGCGCCGGTTATCGCGGCGGAGTAAAAGTGGAGCGCTGGCGTCTTTTTCGCGCCCGCTATCCAGCCGCCTGCACGGTTCAGCCGTCGACAGTGTTCCGTTGCGGCGCGACTACCGGACGCTGTTGCGCCAGTTCGACGAGCTCCGCTGCGAAGTCGAGCGCGGCGGCAACATCTTCGACGGTGACGGCGTACTCAGCAGCCGTCTCCTCGAACGTCATGCGTTCGGCGATGCATCCGAGGAGGCGGATCACTGGCACTCGCGTCCCTTTGATCACGGGTCGCCCGTGCTGGACTTGCGGGTCGATGCTGATGCGTGGGTTCACGTCGTCCATTGTAAAGCCGCCTCGGAGCCTGTGTCGGTCAGCCGCGTGTGCGAATGCGATCGGCCTCGACAATGAGCAGCTTCCCGTCAACAGCGCCGCCGGCACGTAGGTGATCGAAGAGCTTTCCGAGGAGAAATCGCATGTACGCGGAGCCTCGGTGCCGAGGAACCGCGAGAACGACGATCCCACGATGCCGCGCCGGGTCATAGTGGCGTAAGTCAGCGAAATCGAAATCTCGCGTGATCACGCAACGATCGGTTCGTTGTGCTTCCCTCGCGATCTCCGGATCCTCTGAGTGAGCGATTCCGAGATCGTCAGCATGAACCGCATCGTGCCCTTCGGCAGCGAATGCATCGATCATCCATGGAGGCAGTGCCGCATCAATCAGAAACCTCACGAATGCGACGACGCTGTGGCAGGCAGCCCATGGTGCTGTTCCTGTTCGACCAACTCGGCAGCAAAGTCGATCGCCGCGATGACGTCGTCGATCGTCAACCGATACTCGCGGGCCACTTCGTCTCGCGACATTCCTTCGGCAAGCTCACCGAGGATCGCGACGACCGGTACACGAGTGCCCTTGATGACAGGACGCCCATGCAGAACGAGCGGGTCGATGCTGATGCGCGGGTTCATGGCGTCGATTGTAACGCCGCCATGAACCCGCTCGATTCTCAGGCCAGGTCTTTGAGCGCTTTTTCCATCCGCCGGATTCCTTCCGCTGCTTCTTCCATCGAGAGGTTGAGCGGCGGGCGGAAGCGGGCGGAGCGGCTGCCGGAGGAGAGGGCCATGACGTCGTGGGCCATGAAGGATTTCAGGGCGGCGTCGCGGACTTCGCCGCTCGAAAGATCGAAGGCGGCCATGAGGCCGCGGCCGCGGACGTTGGAGACGAGGTTCGGGAACTCCTGCTGGAAGCGATCGAGCTCGCCGACGAAGTACGCTCCGACGCGAGCGGCGTTCTCGACGAGGTCTTCTTCGTCGATGATCTCGAAGTAACGCTGCGCGCGGACCATGTCGGTGAGGTTGCCGCCCCACGTGGAGTTGATGCGCGACGAGACCGTGAAGACGTTGTCCGCAAGCTCCATGATCCGATCGTTGGAGGCGAAGCCGCACACCTGCGTTTTCTTGCCGAAGCAGAAGAGGTCGGGCTCGATGCCGTAGTGCTGGAAGGACCACATTTTTCCGGTGATGCCGACGCCGGCCTGCACCTCGTCGAAGATGAGCAGCATGTCGTTCTCATCGCACAGTTGACGCACGGCGCGGAAGAACTCGGGGCGGAAGTGATTGTCGCCGCCCTCGCCCTGGATGGGCTCCATGATGAACGCGGCGATGTCGTCTTTGCGCTCATGCAGAAACTGTTTGGCCTGTTCGAGGGCGATCTGCTCGCGGCGCTCGGCGTCGGCCAGCGACTCCGCTGTGGCCGGGAACTGGATTTTCGGATTCTCGATGCGCGGCCAGTCGAACTTCGGGAAGTACTGCGTCTTGCGCGGATCGGTGTTCGTCAGCGAGAGCGTGTAGCCGGTGCGGCCGTGGAAGCACTCGCGCAGATGCATGATCTGCGTGCCCTTCTCCGTCTGATGGCCTTTCGCGAAGTTCTTGCGAATCTTCCAGTCGAAGGCGGCCTTGATGGCGTTCTCGATGCCGAGGGCGCCGCCCTCGATGAAAAACATATGACTGTTCAGGGAAGGAGGAACGGCTAGGCGCGCGAACGTCTCCACGAACTCGGCCATGTGCGTCGTGTAGATGTCGGAGTTGGCGGGCTTGTTCACGGCCGCATCCGCGATGCGATCGCGGAACTCGGGCGTGTCCATCTTGGGATGGTTGTAGCCGATCGGCACCGACGCGAAGTTGGTGAAGAAGTCGAGTACATTGCGCCCGCGGCGCGAGTCGAACAGCCATGAGCCCTTCGACTTGCGGAGATCCATGACGATGTCGTACCCGTCGGTCAGCATGTGGCGAGACAGGACGTTGTGTACTTCCGCCGGCTGGACGTGGATCCGGCGATCGGTGATGGCAGAGATGGACATTTGAAAACTCCTGATTGCGTCAATCGGTGCGGATGGCAAGGGGCCAGGTGGCGGGCCCGAGCCCGGATTCTATCTCCCCGTGTGATAGAACTCCACACGGCAACACGACTGGGAGTCTGCGCGGCGGAAACAACTCTCGCGACAACTCCTGATGGAGCCTTGGGCAACCAACGCTGCCGGCCGTGCCAGCCAGGGAGATTTCATGAAAGACATCGTCATTCTCGGCGCCGCACGCACGCCGATCGGGTCGTTTCTCGGCACGCTCTCGTCTCTTCCAGCCCCGCGCCTCGGCGCCGTGGCCATCAAGTGCGCGCTCGAGAGTTCGGGCGTCCGGCCCGATCAGGTCCAGCAGGTCATCATGGGCAACGTTCTGCAAGCAGGCATCGGACAGGCTCCGGCGCGGCAGGCTGGCATCTACGCCGGCGTTCCCGACACGGCCGGCGCCGTGACGGTCAACAAGGTTTGCGGCTCGGGCATGAAGGCCGTGATGTATGCCGCGAACGATATCCGCTGCGGCGAGTACGAACTGGCTGTGGCCGGCGGGATGGAGTCAATGTCGAACGCGCCATATGCCCTGCCGCAGGCGCGCGGCGGCTATCGCATGGGCAACGGCAAGGTGATCGACCTGATGATCCACGATGGTCTGTGGGACCCATACGGCGACAAGCACATGGGCAACTGCGCCGAGACGTGCGTCAAGGCGTACGAGTTCACCCGCGAGGCGCAGGACGACTTCTCGCTCGAGTCGTATCGCCGCGCGCAGGAGGCGATCAAGAACGGCAAGTTCAAGAAAGAGATCGCGGTCGTGGAGATCGAAGGGAAGAAGGGGAAGTCGGTCGTCGCCGATGACGAAGAACCGTTCGCCGCTCCGCTCGACAAGATGCGCAGCCTCAAGCCTGCGTTCCTGAAAGACGGCGGAACAGTCACTGCCGCTAACTCTTCGAAGATCAACGATGGCGCAGCCGCGCTGATCGTGACCTCGGCCGATTATGCCGCGGCGAACGGTCTGAAACCGCTGGCGCGAATCGTCGCTCAGTCATCGGCAGCGCACGAACCGGAATGGTTCACGACGGCACCCGGGAAAGCGATCGATCTGGTGCTCAAACGCGCCAACCTGACCGTGGACGACATCGATCTCTTCGAGATCAACGAGGCCTTCGCCGCGGTGGCCATGGCGGCGATGCGCGACGCGAAGATCCCGCACGAGAAGCTCAACATCAACGGCGGCGCTGTGGCCCTCGGCCATCCGATCGGTTCCAGCGGTGCACGTATCCTGGTCACGCTCATCCACGCGCTCCACGAGCGCGGCGTGAAGCGCGGACTGGCCGCGATCTGCATCGGCGGCGGCGAAGCAGCGGCGATGATCGTGGAAACGGTGTAAGTTAGGCCAGAAGGTCCGCGAGCCCGGCCATGTCGGTGACTTCATGAGTCGGGATGCCTTCGGCCAGCGGTGTATCGCTGCGGCGATTGACCCACGCAGTCGGAATGCCCATCGCGTTCACCGGCACGATGTCGTGGAAATTGCTTTGAGCCGCGTGCAGCCAGCGCGCGGAGCCGATGCGCTTCTTCGCGGCGACGAAGTGTCCGGGCGCCGGTTTGTAGGAGCCAATCTGTTGCGCGGTGATGATCAGATCAAAGTCGACGGTGAAGTGCTTTCGCGTTTCGGTGAGCAGATCGTCGTCGACATTCGAGAGAATGCCCAGGCGATAACCGGCGGCGTGCAGGCGCTCGAGTGCGGGATTCGTATCGGCGAACGGCGTCCAGCGCGGCAGGGAATCGGGCAGGAGCGACCCATCGTCGAGTGCCCAACCGAGATCTTGCGCGACGCGCAGAGCGGTCAGCGCGAGAACGTCCCGGTAGGCGCGGTACTGCTCGTGCTCGACGATCGGCTCGTGATGTTCGTAGGCGCGCAGCACGTCATCGCGGCGCAGGGAGATCCCGTCCTGCTGTGCAGCGGACAGAAACGCGTCGGCAATGCCGCTCTCCCAGTCGATGAGCGTGCCGTAGCAGTCGAATGTGATGATGTCGAAAGGACGTTCCATGGCGTGAGCCGCATCACACCACGAGAGCGGCGGGCGATGCTACACGTCGCTCCTCGAGTCCGAATGCAGGATCTCCGGCACCCGAAGTGCGTCAGGTGTAAGCTTCACGAGAGAATCGGTCATGCACGAAGCAGCACGTAACCTGCGCACGGCGGAGCGATTCCTGCTCACGCCGCCGCTCACCGCGACGTTCGATACGGCGTCGGTGGCCATTTGCGACATCTCCGCGAAAGGCGCCCGCTTCCGTCACGCGCAACCGGTCGACACGGGCATGAAGTCGATGCTGCAGATCGCCATCGAGGGTCGTTCGCAGCCGTACTCGATCGAGGCGACGATCGTCTGGTCGCATGCCGATTCCACGTGGCCGGGCAAGTACATGTCGGGCGTGCGCACGTACGGCTCGCCGGAGCTCCTGCAGACGCTCATCGCGCACCTTCAGACTTCGAATCGGACCAGCCGCATCGAGGAGCTGCGCTCCACCGACCGTTTCTACGTGCTGCCTTTGCTGACGGCGACGTTCGACGGCGCATCGGCGGATGTCGAGGACCTTTCCGCTCGCGGCGCGCGCATTGTGCTGCCGCACCAGCCGCAGCGCGGTGCGGCCGGCACGCTGCAGTTCGGGGTGCCGGATTCCGACATCGACGTGACGGTGAAGGGTCAGGTGGCCTGGACGATGATCAAGGCGATTACGGGCAGCGCCACGCGCACCTATCGCGCCGGCCTGTTCATCAACGAGAAGCCGGAGCTGATGCGGCTGGCCATCGGCCATCTCTGCGAAATGAACCGCGCCGCCATCGACACGCAGTCGCTGCGCCTGAAACTCAAGATCATCCGCGCCCGTGCGCGCCAGATGGCTCCGTCGTACCGCGAGATCGAAGCATCGGGCATCCCGGCCGAGCAGTACCTGCTCATTCAGGGCGTCCGCGAAGAACTGCGCCTCAATCCCGAGGAGGCCATGCACTGGTACCGCCGCGCGCGCCTCGTCATCAACGACCCCGCCACCCGCGCCGCCGCCCCGCCCATCGCCAATCATCCCGATGCGCTAGCGGTGTGGGAGTACCTCGACCGGTCGGTGGATCCGACGATCGTGGGGCGGGCGTTCGAATTGCGGTTGCCGTGAGCTAGACGGCCACGCCGATGACGTCGAAGTGCATTGCGTGTGCAGCGCGTGCGAGAGCGATGTCGTGGGTCGCGAACACGAGCGGTCGTTCATCCTCTGGTTGCGTGGAGCGATAGAGCATCGCGCTGGCAAGATGAACTGCATCCAACGATGTGAGAGCCACCGGCAGCGGTGCCTTCGCGCGAGCGATGACACCGTCATCAACTGCAAGCAGTTCGAGATAACGAATCATCGCCTCTACCTTAGACGATTTTTCTTCGTACTCGGAGTCATCCAGCTGGCCGTGAAGCCACAGACGGTGGAGCGTGCGATGACACTCAACTCGAACAATCTGGCTCGAGACTCCCAGTTCGAGGTCAGGCCACTCGTCCAGTGGATCGTCCTCCACGAGAATGACTCTGAGCAGAACAGACGCGTCGATATACGCGGCGATCACAAGCCGTACTTCTTCCCAGACCGCTCCCATTCTCTCTCTTCGATCAGTAGGGCGACGGGATCCATTGTCAGATTCTTAGGTCTGGGTCCGGGGTCGAAGCCGCGAAACGGGAAGCGCATGCCACGCTGTACGACGGTTGGCCCGAGCGTTCCGATACGTCTGCCATCGCGAACGATGGTCACGCTTTCGCCCGACTCCACTTTGGCCAACACCTCATCCAGCTTTTCCCGCAGTTCTTCGACCGTCACTTGCTTGCTCATGGCGTCAGAATCCCTCGGTCTTCCCCTGCTGTCAACGCTTCGACGTTCCTTTGCATCCCGGCCAGCTTGGCGCGTTTGATGGCGCTCTTGCGAAAGAGCGTTGAAAAATCGGTCTGCGTGAATCGCAGGAGGTCGGTGATGGGGGTGGCTCGGTATTCGTCGCGTGGGGTGAATGCGGGGTGGCCTTCGGGGGCGCGGCGATTCCAGGGGCAGACTTCCTGGCAGATGTCGCAGCCGAAGGTGTTGCCTTCCAGATGTTGCGCGAGGTGCGGATCGAGCGGCCCTCGGTGCTCGATGGTTGCGTAGCTGATGCATGCCGCGGAGTCGATGGTGCGGTCGGGCAGGATGGCATTCGTCGGACAGGCGTCGAGGCAGCGGGTGCAGGTGCCGCAGCGGTCGCTAACGAGCTCGGACTCGATGTCGTTCTCGAGTCCTGTGAGTAGCGTCCCGACGAAAAAGTAGGAACCGTCCTGTTCGTGAATCAACATGCCGTTCTTGCCGATCCAGCCGAGGCCCGCCTGCGCGCCGTAGGAACGATCGGAGAGCGGGCCTGTATCGACGTAGCGCCAGGTCTTCACGCCGGGCAATGCGTCTTCGAGCTTGCGCAGGATGGCGTCGAGGGCATCGTGATAGTCGTCGCCGAGGGCATAGCGGGCGATGGTGTGGCTGAGCGCATCGGGTGTGGCGTCGGGACGTGTTGGTGAATACGGAACGAGGATCACGACCACGGACTTCGCCCACGGGAAGCGCTGCAGAGGATTCGCGCGAATCGACGTGTTCTTCGCCAGATACGCCATCGACGCGTGATGTCCGCGCTCGATCCATTCACCGAACAGCGAAGCGTGAGCGTCCTCGACGTCGCTGGCGCCGAGGTGGATGACGCCTTCAGCTCGCGCGACGCGCGTGAGTGTGGGCCAGACGTCGGACAGGCGACCGGGGATCATCCGGTCGTGGTCAACACGCGATGGCTCAGAGGCGTTCCAGGCTCAGAGGCGCTCGAGAATGGCTCCGATCATCGTCTCCGGCACTTTGAACAACCCCAGCGTTTCCGAGGTCTTCACGCTGCCGTGATCGTCGGAGCCGCCGGTGGTGAACTTTCCGCGGAAGCGGGCCATCGTCGTGTAGCGCTCGCGATGATTCTCGTCGACGGCGGGATGCACCACCTCCACGGCGTCGATCCCGGCATCGAGCAGGGCGGGAACGAGACGCGAATGATCGGGATAGAGCGTCGGATGCGCGATCGACGTCACCCCTCCCGCGGTCCGGATCAGTTCGATCGCTTCTTCGATGCGGAAACGCTCCTTGTCGACGAAGGCCGGCTTGCCGGTGCCGAGGAGTTTGTCGAATGCGTCCGAGACTGTGGCCACGTAACCCGCCTCGACGAGCGCGCGGGCAACATGCGGACGACCTACCGCGCCGCCGGCGGCGAGTTGGTCGATGCGCTCCGGATCGATGCGGCAGCCGAGGACGCGAAGGCGCTCGGCCATGGCCAGTCCCCGGCGCTGCCGCATCGCGCGAAATCCCTGAAGACGCGCGTCGATGCGCTCATCGTGCGCGTCGAATGCATACGCCATCACGTGAACGTCGACGCCGTCGTATCCGCAGGACAACTCGATGGCGGGGATGAGCGTGACACCGAGCGAGACGGCGTAAGGCTGAATCTCGTAGTACGCAGCGAGGTTGTCGTGATCGCTGATGGCCAGGATCTCGATCCCGTGCGCCAGCGCGACGTCGACGACCTCCTTCGGGGAGCGCGTGCCGTCGGAGTGATAGGTGTGCGTGTGGAGGTCGGCGTAGCGCATGAAGAGCAGCTCGCAGATGGCTGCCATCTGCGAGCTGCGAACTGCAAACGGACTAGATCTTCTTCGCGGCTTTCTTCAGCTTCTTGGCTGTGGCGTTGAGCACGTCCTTGGTGGCGGCGCGCGCTGCTTTCTTGGCGACCTTGATCTTCGGAGCCGCGGCCTTCTTCACCTTCGTGGCGACCTCGCTTGCCTTGCCGGCGGCCTGGCCAGCCGCGTTCTTCGCCGATTTGATGGCGTTCTTGGTGATCTTCTGAGCGGTCTTTTTGATTTCTTTCGTCTTCAGGGCCATATGTTTTTACTCCTTTTCTTCGAGTGAGATCAGTGTAACAGGCTCACGCCGTTGGGTTTTCTCCCGGGGCGAGCTCGTCGATGACTTTCTGGCATCGCGCGCACAAATCGCCTTCCACCGCCACTTCTTCTTTGTACATCCAGCAGCGGCCGCACTTCTTTCCGCGTGCCGGCGTCCATGCGATGCCGATGCGGCCGATGCCTTCGACATCGACGGATTCCGTTTCAGCGGTGGCTGCGTCCGCGGATTTCAGGTCGACGTGCGAGACGATGAAGAGCTTGGCGAGATCGACGTCGAACGATTCGACGTCGCCGTACAAGACGACATCCGCTTCGAGCGATTGCCCGATCTGCTTTGCCGCGCGCGCTCTCTCGAGCACGCCCAACACCGCGTCCCGCAGGCGAAGGACGCGCGTCCAGCGATTGACCTCTTCGGCATTCAGCAGCGGCTCGAGCTTCGGGATCTGCGTGAGATGCACCGATGCTTCCTTTTCTCCGGGCAGCGCTTCGTAGATCTCGTCTGCCGTGAACGAGAGGATCGGCGCCAGGACGCTGACCAGTCCGCGCAGCACCTCGTACATCGCGGTCTGTCCGCTGCGGCGCGAGCGCGAGTCCGGTGCATCGCAGTACATCGTGTCTTTCGACACGTCGAGATAGATCGACGACAACTGCACCGTGCAGAGCTCGAGCACGCGGTGATAGACGATGTGAAACTCGTACTCGTCGTACGCCTGACGACAACGCTCGACGGTGCGGTTTGCACGATCGACGATCCAGCGATCGGCCGGCAGAAGCTCATCCAGCGGCAGCGCATCCTTGGCCGGATGAAAATCGCTGAGATTCGCGAGCAGATAGCGCGCGGTATTACGGATCTTCTTGTAGCCGTCGGCCGTGCGGTTCATGACCTGCTGGCCCCACATCATGTCCGTGGTGTAGTCGATGGTCGTGACCCAGAGCCGCAGCACGTCGGCTCCGTTTTGTTTGATCACATCCTGCGGCGAGAGGGCGTTGCCTTTCGACTTCGACATCTTGTCGCCGGCTTCGTTGAGGATGAAGCCGCAGGTCACGACCTGCTGGAACGGTGCGCCGCCTTCGATGGCGGTTCCGACCAGAAGCGATGACTGAAACCATCCGCGATGCTGGTCGTGTCCTTCGAGATAAACACCCGCAGGCCAGCCCAGCTCCGGCCGCGGTTTCAGCACCGCGATGTGCGAACAGCCGGAGTCGAACCAGACATCGAGGATGTCGGTCTCCTTGCGGAACGCCGTGCTGCCGCATGCACAAGGCTGATCGTGAAAATCGCTGGTGGGCCGTTCATACCAGGCGTCGGCGCCTTCCTTGCGGAAGGTGTCGGTGACTTTGGCGAAGAACTCCGGCGTCGACACCACCTCACCGCACTGCTCGCAGTAAAGAACAGTGATCGGCACGCCCCAGAGGCGCTGGCGCGAGATGACCCAGTCGGGACGGTTCTCGACCATGCCGTACATCCGGTCGTGACCCCACGCGGGGAACCACTTGACCTTGTCGATCTCCTGTAGCGCGCGCTCGCGGAGACCGGTCTTCTCCATCGAAACGAACCATTGTTCGGTGCCGCGGAAGATGACGGGGTTTTTGCACCGCCAGCAGTGCGGATACGAGTGCGTGATCGTCTCGCCGAACACGAGCGCACCGCTCTCGCGCAGGTACTCGACGATCTGCGGATTGGCCTTGAACACGTGCATGCCGGCCCAGAACGGGACTTCGGCGATGAACTCGCCGCGATGGTTGACGGGCGTATAGATCTCGAGACCGTATCGTCGGCCGGTGTTGAAGTCGTCCGCGCCATGACCGGGTGCGGTATGCACGAGCCCCGTCCCTGCTTCCAGCGTCACGTAATCGCCGAGAACGAACACGCCTTCGCGGTCGATGAACGGATGGCGATAGCGGAGATGTTCGAGTGACGCGCCTTTGAAGAGTTTCCCCGGCTTGTAATCGCTCCAGCCGAATTTCTGCGTCACGGCGCTCACGAGATCCGTGGCCACGATGTAGTTCGCGCCGTCGTGCTCGATGATCGAGTAGTCGAATTCGGGCTTCACGGCGATTGCGAGGTTGGCCGGCAGCGTCCACGGGGTGGTCGTCCAGATGATCGCGAAGAGCGGTTTCTCGATCGGGAGATCGAGCTCTTTCACCGCTTCGTCGAGCATGCGGAATCGCACGTAGACCGACGGCGATGTGTGATCGGCATACTCGACTTCAGCCTCGGCGAGCGCCGATTGATCGTACGTACACCAATGCACCGGCTTGAGTCCCTTGTAGACCGCGCCGGTCTCGAAGAAACGTCCGAGAGCGTCGGCGATGTCCGCCTCGTAGTCGAATGACATCGTCGTGTAGGGATGATCCCAATCGCCGAGGATGCCGAGGCGGACGAAATCCCTGCGCTGGATATCGACGTAACTGGCCGCGAACTGGCGGCAGGCGCGCCGAAACTCCGCCGCGCTCATCTCATTCTTCTTCGAGCCGAGCTTCTTGCCGATGGCGGATTCGATCGGCAGACCGTGGCAATCCCAGCCCGGGACATACGGCGAGTCGTAGCCGAGCATCGTCTTCGACTTCACGACGATGTCCTTGAGGATCTTGTTGAGTGCGTGACCGGTGTGAATCTCGCCGTTCGCGTACGGAGGCCCGTCGTGCAGCACGAACTTCGGGCGGCCGGCGGCCTTGTCGCGAATGAGCTGGTAGAGGTTCATTCCCCGCCACTGCTCGAGCCGCTTCGGTTCGTTGAGAGGCAGGTTCGCCTTCATCGCGAACGTCGTTTGCGGCAGATTCAGAGTCTTCTTGTAATCGCTGCTTTCGGCCATGGGAGGGGCAACCTAGCAGTGGGAGGGGGAGATTTCAAGGAAAGGGGTCGAGACGACCCCGCCCGTCACACGCTCCGTCACTCACTCCTCCTTGATCGCGGCGATGGGATCGAGCCGCGACGCGATCCGGGCTGGATACCAGGTCGCTGCGACCGACAGAAAGACCGCCACGAGGTTCACGCCCACGATGTCTTCGACATCCAGCGTGAAGGGGAGGTAGCTGATGAAGTAGATCTCGGCGGGAAGCGGCACGAGGTGCCAGCGATTGGCGGCCCACGAAAGACCGATCCCGAGGATGTTGCCGAGGAGCGTTCCGGTGAGGCCGATCAACAAGCCGAGTTGCAGAAAGAGCGAACGGATATTGCTCTCCGTCGCGCCGAGCGTCCGCAGCACGCCGACGGATGGCCGTTTCTCCAGGATGAGCATGGAGAGCGACGAGACGAGGTTCAGTGCGGCCACGAAAATGATCAGCGAGATCGTGGCGAACATCACGATCTTCTCCAGGCGCAGCGCCAGGAACAGCGGCCGGTTGATGTCTTTCCACGTCTTGAACTGCAGACGCGGGAACCGGCTCGAAAGCGTCGCCTGAATTTCATCGGCGCGCGCGGGCAGTCCGTACATCTCGATTGCCGTCGGACGCCCTCCCGTGCCGAACAGCACCGAGGCTTCGCCGCCGCTCAGCCAGGCATCGGTCGTATCCGTGTCGTTGCCCGTCGGTGCGACTGTCTCGGCGCGATAGAGCTTCATGACCGGCACCTGTCCGAATGGCGTGAGCCGCATGCGAGGAGCAATCACGGTGACGGAATCGCCGGCATCGACGCCGAGTGACGCCGCGAAGCCGTGTGTGAGGAAGATGCGCGCAGGATCGTTCTCCGCGAGACCTTTCGCCGCGTCAGGCTCGCGTCCCGGGACCAGCGACCGGACGCGCATCGGCCGTCCCGCCGATCGGTCGGCGTTCGCTGCCCAGGCGATCCCGCTGACGAATGGCCGGATGTCCATCATCCCGAGACCGCGCGCCGCTGCGACGACGGCGTCTGCACCATCGATGCTGTTCTGCCCTGTCGGCTCCACGAGAATCTGCGGGCTCGACTCGATGAGGCGTCCCGTGATCTGCCCCTGCAACCCGGTCAGCAGCGCGATCGAGATCAGCAGCGTCGCCACTCCGACCGCCAGCCCGAGCATGCTGATCGCCGACAGAAATGCCGTGTGCCGCTGCTTGCGCGCGGCCCACAGGTAACGTCGGGCGATTCTTGTTTCGAGCGGCACGTTGAGGCTGGACTCTACAACTTCCCGAGCGCCGCCACCGCCTCCTCCAGCACTTCCATCGACGTGGAGAACGACATGCGCAGATGTCCTTCGCCTTCGGGTCCGAAGACCGCGCCGGGAACCGAAGCGATCTCGGTGCGTTCGAGGAGAGTCTCCATCGCTTGCCAGGAATCGTCGCCGAGTCGCTTGCGGACGTCGGGAAATGCGTAGAACGCGCCGGGAGGGGTGAGACAGTCGAAGCCGGCGTTGCGGAAGCCGTTCACGAGCAGATCGCGGCGGCGGCGATACTCCTCGCGGATCGAGTCGAAGAAGTGCGGATCGTGCGTGACGGCCGCCAGCGCTGCGTACTGCGTTGGCGTCGATACGCCGTTCACGGTGTTGAGGACCAGCTTGCGCAGGAACTCCATGAACAACGGCGGCGCCACGACGTAGCCGATACGCCATCCCGTCATCGAAAAGCTCTTCGAGAACGTATAGACCGTGATGGTCCGCTCCGTCATGCCGGGCAGCGACGCGATCGAGACATGCTCGGCGTCATAGATCAGATCTTCGTAAGCCTCATCGGCAATGACCGTGAGGTCGTGCTCCTTCGCAAAATCGGCAATGGCGGTGAGCTGTTCGCGCGTCAGCATGTCCCCCGAGGGATTCGCGGGCGTGTTGACGTAAATGACGCGCGTGCTCGACGTGTGGCGTGATTCGAGCGCGCTGCGCATCGCCGCACCAGAGCCGGAGGGAGCATCGCCGGCTGCGCGGATGTCGTCCCACGGCACGCGCACGGCGATCCCGCCGGAAAACTTCACCTGGTCCTTGATCGGAGTCCAGTACGGCGCGAAGAACATTACCTCGTCGCCCGGGCTCACGCTCGCCTGGAACGCGCAGAAGAGCCCGTGTGCGCCGCCGGAAGTGACGATGATGTCGTTGGTCGTTACCTGGAGACCATTCTTGCGCGCCAGCTTTTCGCGAAGCGCATCGATGAGTTGCGGCACGCCGGACGACGGCGCGTAGCGCGTCTGATTCGCATCGAGCGCCGCCAGCATCGCTTCCTTCACGAACCCGGGCGTGGCCATGAACGGCTCACCGCCTTCCAGTTGCAGGACGCGGTGCCCGCTCTCCCGCATGGCCAGCACGCGGTTGCGGATCCGGACAATGTCGGAAAAGCCGAGGAGGGAGGAGCGTTGCGCGACGTTCAAAGCGCGCGGATTCTACACGGGCGGGGTGGTGGACGGTGTGGACCGTGGACAGTGGACTTGGTGGACGTTGTGGACTTAGTGGACACCAAGTTCAACACGGTCCACGGATGTCCACGACGTCCACCAAGTCCACAACGTCCACTGTCCACTCAGTCCACCAAGTCCACTACCGCCCCGGCGGATTCGCCGGAGGCACCGCCGGCGGCGGTGTTTCAATCGGCGGTGCGGCGGCATCGGCGGCGGGTGGCGTTCTGCGTCGGCCGCCTCTTCGCGGTGCCGGCGCTGGCGTGGGCGCACGCAGCGGCGTCAGCTCGGCTCCGACTTCGGTCGCCGGCGCGGCAGGGGTCACGATGTCTTTCGGCGCGGGCTGCGGCGACGGTGCGGGGGTCGGTGCCGGCGACGCAGACGATGCTCCGTAGGACGGGACTCCCTGGAACTGCATCGTGCGGCGGGAGTGCTCGGTCGGGTACATCCGGATCAGCGCCAGGTGTGTGAGCTTCGAGTCGAGGATGCGCGGGTTCACGTCGACACGGAGCAGTGCCGGGTTGATCGTGTAGGCCTTCGCGTAGAGCCGGATGGCGCGGTCGCTATGGTGATTCTTCTCTTCCACCAGTCCGAGCTGGAAAAGCGCCGGCGCATGGCCGGGCTTGAGAGAGACGGTGCGACGGAAAGCACGGCGGGCGCCGAGCTCGTCGCCGCTGGCCGCGCGCACCAGCCCGAGGTTGTACCAGGCCGGGTAAAACTTGCGGTTCGCGTTCACGGCGCTTTCGAACTCGCGCTCGGCGTCCTTCGGAAATCCCTTGTCGAGAAGCAACGCGCCGAGGGTGTTGTGCAGCTCCGGGGAATCCGGACTCTGGCCCAATGCCGCGAGCGTCTGCGAGATCTGCGCGTCGAGCATGCTGCCGGTGTTGAGGTACTTGGCGTAGAACGGATTGTCATACGGCTTTTCGTCGGTCCGCAGGTCGCGGATGCCGGCGCAGGCGGCCGTGGACAGAGCAGCGACAGCAATGATCAGCAAACGTTTCATCGGTCAGTCCTGAAGTGGTTTGGCTTTCAACTTGACCTTGCCGTCGATGGTTTCGACGCGAAAGGCCACGGTCTTGACGTTGTATTTTGCGCGAACGATGTCGCCCTGTTTCTGGAGCATCGCCGCCAACTGCTCGAGCGACACACTCGGTAGCTTGCCCATGTCGAGATGCGCGCGCTCGATCTCTCCGTACAGCTTGCGAAGCTCCTCGCCGTTCGCGCCCGGCGTCATCCTTACATACGGATCGGGCGCCGCCGACGTTACGGGCGCGGCTGCATGAGCGCCCGAGGGAGGCTTCGCCGGTGCCTCCATGGCCGCCTGCCGGCGCTTGAAGTCGAGTGGACCTTCCTCGCGCTCGCGCATCTTGCGCGCCCACATCTCGCGGAACTGGTTGTAGCGCGAGAGGATCGTGTTGAAGCGGAAGCGGCGCGTGTTGTCACGCATCTTCTGCTTGCTGATCTCATGGATCACGGCCTCGACCTGATGCCGCTCGAACGACGGCGGGATCTTCTGGATCCCGTTGAAGAACTGGTCGTACCGGTTCTTCAACCGCCGGATGTCTTCCTCGAGCTTGTCGAGCTCATCGTCCTGTTTGATCATGAGAGCAGAGGGCAGAGCGCAAAGGCGCCTCTAGAATACGCGCATGCCTAAATCGCCCGCAGGGGCTTCAGATTCCTCTCGGCGCACGATCCCTTCGGTGGAGCGGATCCTTTCCTCGGCATCGTTCTCCGCACTCGTTGCCGAATACGGACGCGAGCGAGTCAAAGAAGCCGTGGCCGAGCATCTGGCCACACTCCGCGCGCACCGTGACGCATACCAGGAAACGGAAGCGCGCGACGCGGCGGCCGTCAGTCTGGCAGCCTCTACCGGCTCGACGCTCCGACGGACGATCAACGGCAGCGGCGTCATCATCCATACGAACCTCGGGCGCGCACCGATCGACGCCACCATCTGGGCCGAGGCGGCAGAGATCGTCACCGGATACGTCAACCTCGAATTCGATCTCAAAGATGGCGGACGCGGCGCGCGCGACGAACATCTGACCACGCTCTGCCGCTCGCTCTTCGGCTGCGAGGCGGCTGTGCTGACCAACAACAACGCCGCCGCGACGATGCTTGTGCTGGCGGCAACGGCCAGCGGGAAAGAAGTGGTGGTCTCGCGCGGCGAGCTCGTCGAGATCGGCGGCGCGTTTCGCGTCCCCGACGTGATCCAGCAGGGCGGCGCGAAGCTGCGCGAGGTGGGGACCACCAACCGCACGCGGGCTCGCGATTACACGGAAGCAATCTCGCGCCGCACCGCCGCCATCCTGCGCGTGCATCGCTCGAACTTCGACATCGTCGGTTTCACGGAAACACCTACCGTGCCGGAGCTGATCGATGTCGCGCGCGCGAAGAAAGTGCCGCTCCTCTACGACGAAGGAAGTGGACGCGTCGTCGATCTCCATCGTTACGGATTCGCGACCGCTTCGACGATTGCGGAGCTGATCGCGCAAGGCGTCGACGTCGTCACCTGTTCTACCGACAAGTTGATCGGCGCATCGCAGGGCGGCCTGCTCCTCGGCAGCGAGGAACTGATCGCCAAATGCCGCCGCCACCCGCTGATGCGCGCCCTGCGCGTGGGCAAGGAGACGTACGCCGTCGTTGCAGCCACGCTGCGCGCGTTCGCCACCGCCAAGCACGAAGAGCGCATTCCCATCTATCGCATGCTGGCCACGCCGGTCGACGTATTGCGCACGCGCGCCCAGCATCTCGTACGCGGCACTCCCTGCGCCATCGTCGACAGCCGCTGCGCCCTCGGCGGCGGCACCACGCCGACCGAGACCACTGCCTCCGTGGCCATCGAAGTTCCTGGCGATGCGAACGCGCTCTACACGCGCTTCCTCCACAACGACCCACCCATCGTCGGCCGCATCCAGAACGACCGCTTCACGATCGACGTACGTACCGTTCTGGAAACCGACTTCACCAACCTCGGTGCGGCGATTCGCGCGGTGGCGTTGTCCTCATAGTCCCTTCTCCCCTTCGGGGAGAGGGTTAGGGTGAGGGCGGCTCTCGGCAGCAGCTTCGCCACTCACCGGAGCCCCGAATAGCATCGTCTCCACCTGCGTCCGCGCTTCTTCCAGCAACGCTCCCTTGTCCTTGAGAGAGCGTCCCGCGGTCACGATCGGCGTACCGACGCGAATGGTCACTCGGCCTGGAGTCACGCGTTTGGCGCCAACGGGAAAGACGTCGAACGTACTGTCGATGGCGATCGGAACGATGGTCTTCTCCGATTTCAGCGCGAGCAGGAACGCACCGCGCTGAAACGGCCGCATCGCGCGCGTCTTCGAGCGTCCCTCCTCGGGGAAGATGACGATGGTGTTTCCTTTGCGGATCCGATCGGCCGCGAGATCGAACGACTTCACCGCCGTGCGGCGATTCTTGCGGTCGATGGGGATGAATCCCGCGCGCCCGAGCGACCAGCCGAAGATCGGGATCTTGAACAGACTGACCTTGGCCATGAAACGGATCGGCTGCGGGATGGACGCAACGATGCACGGAATGTCGAGATAGCTGTAGTGATTGGCCACCAGGATGTAGCGCTGACTCGGGTCGATGCGCTCGACATTCTCCGTGTGCAGATCGATCCCGGCCGCCTTCACGAGCAGCCGCCCCCACGTCCGCACGATCAGATCGATGAGCGGCGACGTCGAACGAAAAACAGCCACAAAAATCGTCGCCGTCGAAAGCGGAATCGTCACCCCGACAGCGACGATGACGAGCCATACAGTGCGCAGCATCGGCGGCCATGATACCGGGGGTGCTACGCTCCAACGAACCGCAGCCCTCGCGAATGCAGACCACATGAAGAAGAAAACCGCTGAACCAGAAGACGACCTCAAACCGCACTACGACTTCGACTACACCAAGATGAAGCCGAATCGCTTCGCTGGAATGGACTTGAAGTTCAAGGGCCGGCGCGCGGTTCTTCTCGATGAGGATGTAGCCGAAGTTTTCGATCAGGAAGCGGTCAATACCATTCTCAGGTCCACGATCAAGGCGATGCGCACCGCTGCAGCCGCACCGAAGAAAACGCAGACTGCCGCAAAGACGGCCCGGGCCACGCGCCGCGCTTCGTGACTCCCACGTCATGCCGCTGAATTCCAGCCGGGCATGTAATGCCGCTCAATCGAAAGGACCGCCTTCGAACGGATCCTTCGTTTCGGTAATCGGGCGGCCGCGCGGGACGTCGATTTCTTCATCCCAGGTCCCCAGCATCTCGATGAGCTCTTTCGACCATTCATCGGCTGGTTCCAGGATCACTCGCCGTCCTTCCTTCCGAACGGTGACCTCGCTCAACCCTTTGGGAAAGCTGCACGACTTCGGCAATCGAACCGCCTGGCTACCGCCGTTCGAGAAGATCTTCGCCTTTGTCGTCATGCTCGTCGATGCCGTCAGTCCGAGCGTCGATTTAATTCTCTCGATCTGGGCGAGATGTTTTTCGTCGTGACGCTCGATGCGCTCATACGCACCGCGAATCGTGATCGGGCCGTACTCGGGATGGATGCCGCTGGTTGACAGCTCGTCTTCGCTGAGCCGTTCGAGCAGGACGATGTTCATGCGCCGGTGAAACCAGAACTGCTCGAGCAACTCCGAGAGCGGTTCGCGGCGATGGACGCGCGCGACCCAATGATCTTGCGCGAGTGCAGGCAACGGCGTCTCGCCGCCGGCGCCAGCGAGAATCGTGCGGATGCGAACGGCGTAGATCATTTCGAGATCGCCGAGGTGTGCGATCACGCCGGCTACCGACCACTTGCCCTCGCGCTCGGGACGGTTCAGATCCGCTTCGGGGATGCCGTGCAGGGCCAGCAGGAGGCGTGAGTGAAACGCGCGGAGCTTCTCGAGTGTCTGTTGCATGATGACGATTATGCGCGAGCGGTATCGCACTCCTTTTGATTGGAACGGTTTGCTCACATGGCTCGGTGCGCGTGCGATTCCGGGCGTCGAAGCCATTGAAGAGAACACGTACGTTCGCGATGGCGTTCGCGTGTGGCACGAGGGCGATGCCGTGCATACGACCGGCGACGCGAAACGCGTGCGGCGTGTGTTCGATCTCGATGCCGATCCTGCTGCGATTCACGCCGTGCTCGCGCGCGATCGCATGCTCGCGCCGCTGCTGCGCAAACGTCCCGGCGTGCGCGTTCCCGGCGCGTGGGATCCGTTCGAGCTGGCCATCCGTGCGATCGCCGGCCAGCAGGTGAGCGTTGCCGGCGCGCGCACGGTCCTCGGGCGCATCGCCGCGGTGCACTCACTCACGCCCGAGCGCCTGGCGGAAGTCACGGTGGAAGGGATGCCGCGCAAACGTGCGGAGACGATCCGCACTCTCGCGCGCGCCGTGAACACGGGCGACGTGGTCCTCGGCGAAAGCGATCTCACACGACTTCCGGGCATCGGTCCCTGGACCGCGAACTACATCGCCATGCGCCTCGGCGACGCAGACGCGTTTCCGGCCGGCGATCTCATTCTGCGGCGCAGCGCAGGCGATCTCACCGAGCGCGAGCTCCTGAAGCGCGCCGAGGCGTGGCGGCCGTTCCGCGCTTATGCTGCAATGCTATTGTGGATGAGATAACGCTCTAGGGGCTAGACATCGGTACGAGCAGGAGTATGCTGTATCGACATATGACATCCGCAGCCTACCGCCTTCTCGTGTTCGTCGTTGCAGCCACGCTCGGATCGCAGGCATTGGGCGGCTTGAGCCTCACGCCGCGGTCGGAACTGTACGACGGCGTGGTCGCGCCGGCGATGCATGGCTCGAACTTGAGCATGACGGGAACAACGATGCCCCACGGAACCGTCATGGCGTGGAAGTCCGGCGGCAACGCGCTCCATGTCGCGTTACTCGACTCGGCGGGTGTGGTGCGGAACCACTCGACCCTGGCGATTCCTAACTCGGGCACACTGTCGAGCGCGTCGGATGGGACGGGAGCGCTTGTGCTCGTGGGCGCAGGCAATTCCTACTTACCAATTCACGTGTCTCGAGATGGAACCATTGCGGTCGGCGCAAAGCAGAACGTAAAGGGAATCGTCATTGCGGTCGCGTGGAACGGTGTCGCCTACATCGCGTACGCGTACGATCACAACGCGTACGCGAACGATCGGGCATTGGAGCTCAATCGGAGAGGCGAGGTGATTGCTCAGTCGACGTTTCCCCACGTGTACGGTTTGGACTATCGGGCGCGTTTCTTCGCGGCAGGCCGGATTGTTTCGATATTGCGTTCCGCCAATGGAACGGTGTTCCGGGCGACGTTGACGAATGAAGAAGGCCACGTCGTCCCCGCCACGTGGACGCCGATTCCGTTGACGATCGGGGTCTCCGGAAGGCTCATGGCCGCAAACGCCGGCCAGTTCGGAATCCATGTCGTATTCGTTCGCTCGACATCGCCCTACACCTGCTTCCTTCAGACTCTCGACTTCAACGGTGCGCCGATCGGAGACCCGATCGTGCTGGACGGCCTGGAGGGGGATTACATCCAGACGCGCATCAGCCGAACGCCGGGGGGCTCCATCATCGTACTGCGTGGGGTGGACCGATCCGCTGTAGTCACGAAGCGTCGTCCGCGTGCGCGTGACCACGACGGCACGGACGCCGGACCCGAGGAGGCCGTGGTATCGACGGTACGAACTTCCAATTCGCTGGCGCAAACTGAGGCCACTCTTCTTCTTCCGTTTTCGGGCGGCGCCTTGATCGTTGCACCGCTGTACGCTTCGAGTGGCGAGAACTCATGGGGCAGAATGCCGGCGGTGACCCGGATTCACGCGAATCAATCCGGGATTTCTTTCTCGGAGCCGTCCGTGCTCGAGTATGCGCGACCGGACACTCGCGAGGGGACCGCGACTGCGCATGACGACGGATTCCTTGTTGTGTGGCAGCAATCCGGTCCCGGCGGGGCAGAGATCTGGTTGCGCAAGGTGGATGCGCTCGGGATTCCGCGCGGAGCGGCGCATTTCGCCGGCAAGGGACTCTATCCGAAGATCGCCAGCCAGGGCGATCTCGCGCTGGTCGTCTGGACCAGTCGTTCGGCCTCGAGGATGGAGGCCGTCCGTATCGGGCGCGATGGAGCTCCTCTCGATTCGGTTCCAACAGTGATCGAGTTTCCGACGTCCTTTTATCCGCAGTATCCGCAGGCGCTCTGTATCGGTTTTGATGCGATGCAGTTCAACGTCATCGTGCAGGCCGGCTCCACGGTGGCGATGGTCCGCGTGCTGCCTTCGCCGGCGGAGAGCGCGGAACCATGGACGGTTTCGCTCAACCCGGATCGAATCTTGTTTTATCCGCAGTCATTTGCCACCGCCTTCGGCAACACGGTCCTCGCCTCGAGCCGAAGGTCCGACGTGATCGCCGCCATTTTCTTGCGGCACGACCTGACTCCCCATGGCGACGCGCGCACGATCTCCGTCCTTGCAGGAGCTCCGGAGGCGGCGTGGAACGGTGAGCACTTCGTGATTGCCTGGTGGCATCGCGACCACTATCGCTACACACGCTTGTCGCCTTCGGGTGAGCCGCTCGACTCCGAATTCGGGCGCGTCCTGGGTGAGCCGGTGGGCGTTCGTGCATGGGGCCCTCAGTTCGAGATGCTGGTCCGCGGGGAAGAGTTTCTGATCGCCGTACCAGGGCAAGACCAGGGATCACCCGGACCCGGACAGATCGCGAGCTTCCGTGCGGGAGCGCCGGGAGAAGTCATCCCGCTGACTCCCGAGGCCACGGACGTCCGTGCGCTCGTCCGCAGGCCGGATGGCTCCACGCTTCTTCTGACCGCCGACAGATTCGGCCAACTCTCCGTGAGGATGGTGCTTCCATGAGACTGAGCCGCTTCCTGCTGCTGATCGTGCTGGCCATTCCGGCGTCGGCGAGAGTCATTTCGTACGCGCCATACAGCGACCGGATCTCGCGTTCCGCACATCACGAGCGCACGACGCGCTGGTTTCTGCTCACTGAGGACTCCGAAGTCGTCCTGTACGACAGCGCTGGTGTTCATGAGCCGCGTGCTATCACCAGCGTGTCCCAGCGAACCTCGCCGACGGCTTTGTATGAGCGAAAAAATGCGCCCGGCGCTCCTCCGATTCTGCTCGTCGAAAACGAGCTCAGTGTCGACGGCGGTCTGACCTGGAAGACTCTCAACGATCCGTACTTCGACTGGTCCTTCGAGCCGTGGGATTTCGACACGGGCGGGCCATTCGTGCATGGTCTCGCTACCGGGATCCTGCCCGGCACGGACGACACTCCGTTCGTCATCGGAGGCGGTAGTCAATCGGAGATCCGCGCGGTCCATGCGAACGGGGATGTAACCATCCTGCACTCGTATGCGAGTCTGGCCGGCCGAAACGCAGCAGGAGACAAGTTCCTGATCAATGCCAGCGGCGAAATCCTCACGGTCGATCTCGCGGGGCAGACGACGCTCGTGACAGACCTGGGGTGGGGTGGCCTCTACACTGGCTGGATCACCGAGGACGGCTCGGTGTATCTCCAGGCCGCGCGCAGGGACGGAAGGTATCTCTCGTTCCATCGGAACGGATCGCGGCAATTCGTCGCGGGGCCAAATGGACAATGGCCAGGATTCGACAGCGACGCCTCACCCTTTCCGGAGATGACGTCGTTTGCGATTCCTACTCACGATTTCGAAGGAGCGTGGATCATTCAGCGGGGAGATTTCGCGCCCACGACGCTCTCCCGTCACACGCCGGAGCGCGGACTCGAGGTGATGTGGAGCGATCCTTCGGGCCCGGACGTCGAAGCGCTCATTGCCGGCGCATCGGGAAACACGCTGCTCATCCAGGTTCATCGCGATTCTCCGGCGTTTCAGCCGCTGCCGCCGCAGTTTCAGGCATTTGTGGATCCGGCCCTGGCGGTGTGGAAGGTTGGCGAGCCGATGCCGGCCCGATACGACGAGCTGTACATGCGGGAGGAATGGAACAAGGGATTCATTCACGTCGACGTGGATCGCCTCGAATCGGGAGAACCATTCGTATTCAACAGCGGTGTCCTCGATCCCCCGGTCCCTGATGTCATTTTCTCGGCCGGCGGAGGAGGAGATGTCATCCAGGAGTGGGGCGCCGTGCGTGCTTCGCTCCGCCAGCATCTCGTCGTGCCGGGTGTAGCGCGCACGCGCGGCGCCTTCGACTCGCAGTGGTTCACCGACGTCACGATCTACAACCCATTCGACGAAGTCCAGAACGTCGAGATCCGCTTTGCCGCGATCGGCGAAGACGATGTCCGCGCGCCGCTGCCGGGGCGAAGCATCACCGTTGCGCTGGCGCCGCAGGAGATCCGCGTGCTCGATGACGTGCTGCGGCTGTTCGGAGTCGACAATGGCGGAGGCACGCTGCACGTTCTGCCCGCGAAGGACGTGAACGTGACCAGCCGTACCTACAGCAAGAGTGCGAAAGGGACGTACGGCTTCGGGATGCTGGCCATCGATTTCTACAACGCCGCCGGACCGCATTTTCCGTTGACGTTCACCGGCGCCTTTCCCGGAGAAGGCTTCCGCACCAACGTGCTCGTCACCGACACGTCCGGCCGCGGTGCGGAGACCGTGATGCGCGCGCATCGCGGCGCCACCATCGTGAATGGCCAGACCATCGTCACGCCTGCGAACGGAACCGCGCAGCTCAACGGCATCGACCTCACGCCGGACGGACCGATCGCCGCCGCGCAACGCAGCGGAGCCCTCCGCATCGAGACCAGGCGCGGCACGACCATTCCGCTGGTAGTGGCCATCGACAATCGGACCAACGACCCACTCTACGTCTCGCCCGACCTCGACAACGAGGTCCCTCGCATGATTCCTGCGATCGGACATCTCGACGGCGCGCACGGCGCCCGGTTCCGCACCGATCTCTATCTCTTCAACAAAGAGTCGACGGCCCGGGCGGTCGTGCTCGAAGCCATCCCGTGGGGCTCCGCCACCGGCGGGTCCCGCAGCGTTTCGCTGAGTCTGCGGGCCAATGAAACGCAGATGATTCCGGACGCACTGATGACGCTTTTCGGGTTGAGCGGCATCGCCCGCCTGCGCTTCACTGCGGGCGTCTACGTCACGTCGCGCACGTACAGCGTCGATGCGAGCGGTGCCACTTACGGTTGTCTCATTCCTCCCCTGAACGCGTTTCAGACTGCGTCACAAAACGAGCGGTTGGAGATCATGCTGGCCGCGGGCGAGGGATTCCGGACGAACCTGGCCATCGTTCGCGCGGCGGAGCGCGCCGCGTTGAGCTTCGGTCAGGGCCAGATCGAGATTTACGACGACGCGGGCTTTCTGCTCGATCGGCGCTCGTTCGAATTGAGAAGCAAGCTCGGGATGCAGATCAACGACATCCTCGCCCCGCATGATGGCCTGGCGCGACGCGCCGCACGAATCGTCGTCGAGGTCCAGGGACCTGACGCGCTCGCCGCCTATGCGACAGTCGTCGACAACGCCACGAACGACACCACGTATTACGCGGGACAGCTCGGCGCAAAGAACTGAAAAGTGCAGGCGGCGTTCGCCGGGACGCCGCCTCCTCCGTTGTACAATCCCGCCGCTTTTCAAAATGGAATATCTCTTCCCCCAGAGTGTGTCCATTCCACGGTAGGCAAGGAGAATGGTGTGTCCGAGACCCTGATTGCAGAGGAAGCGGTTGAAGCTGTGGAAGCGGGAGGAGAGCCGAGCGTCAACGACCTGACCATTCATGTCGCGACGGTGAATGGCTCCGGTTCGCAATCTTCCAACAATGTCCTGATGCGCTCGCTGTTCCAGATGGGCATCCCCGTCAGCGGCAAGAACATGTTCCCCTCGAACATCGCCGGCCTGCCGACCTGGTTCACCATCCGCGCGAACAAGGACGGCTGGACCGGCCGCAAGAAAGAAGTCGATCTGATGGTCTGCATGAATGCGCAGACCTCGCGCGAGGACGTGGAAGCGCTCCAGCCGGGCGCGCTCTGCATCTACGACGCGCCGCTGAACTGCAAGTCGATTCGCAACGACGTCGTCTTCTTTGAAGTGCCGTTCGCCAAACTGGCCGCCGATCTTTCCGAAGACTCCAAGCTTCGCAAGCTGCTGACGAACATGGTCTACGTCGGCATCGTGGCCGAGCTTCTCGGCATCGAGCGCGACGAGATCGTGGCGGCCCTCGGCAAGCAGTTCAAGGGGAAGAAGAAAGCGATCGACGCCAACGTAGCCGCCATCGACAAAGGCCTCGTCTACGCGAAAGAGAATCTCCCCAGACAGAACAAATGGCGCGTGCAGCGGATGAACGCCACGCAGGGCAAGATCATCATCGACGGCAACGCTGCCGCGGCGATCGGCTCGGTCTTCGGCGGCGTGACCGTGGTGACGTGGTATCCGATCACGCCGTCGTCGTCGCTGTGCGAGTCGATCATCGAATACGCCAAGCAGACGCGTATCGAAGAGAACGGGCAGGCCACGTTTGCGGTGGTGCAGGCGGAAGATGAGCTGGCCGCGGTAGGCATGGTCCTCGGTGCGGGTTGGGCCGGTGCGCGCTCGATGACTTCGACGGCCGGTCCCGGCATCTCGCTGATGGCCGAGTTCGTCGGCCTCGGCTACTTCGCCGAGATCCCCGGCGTGATCTGGGACATCCAGCGCGTCGGTCCGTCCACGGGATTGCCGACGCGCACGGCGCAGGGCGACGTCAATCAGGTCGCCTATCTCTCGCACGGCGATACGCAGCACATCGTGCTCATCCCGTGCAGCGTCGCGGAGTGTTTCGATTTCGCGATCGAGGCTCTCGATCTGGCCGAGGAGTTCCAGACGCCGGTCTTCGTCCTCAGCGATCTCGACCTCGGCATGAACAACTGGATGTCCGATCCGTTCGAGTATCCGACCAAACCGATCAAGCGCGGCAAAGTGCTCACCGCCGAGAAGCTCACCGAGCTGCAGGGCAAGTGGGGACGCTACGACGATGTGGACGGCGACGGCATTCCGTGGCGCACGCTCCCCGGCACCGATCATCCCTTCGCGTCGTACTTCACGCGCGGCTCCGGCCATGACACACAGGCGCGCTATTCAGAGAAGCCGCAGGACTACAAGGACCTCGTCGACCGTCTGGCCAGGAAATACGAGACCGCCAAGCTCTTTGTCCCGAAACCGGTCGTGGATACTCGCGATTCGAAGATCGGTTTCATCGCCTACGGCACCACGACCTGGGCGCTCGAGGAATCGCGCGATCAACTTCTGCGCGAGAAGGGCGTCGAGACGAGCTACTTCCGCCTGCGCGCGCTTCCGTTCACGGACGAGTTGAAGCAGTTCGTCGCCGCGCACGATCGCGTGTACGTGGTCGAACAGAATCGCGACGGCCAGATGGCAGACATGATCCGCCTCGAGCTCGGCGATGACCAGCGCAAGATCCGTAAGATCCTGCACTACACCGGACTGCCGTGCGATGCGCGCACGATCACGGACGCCGTGCTTCAGATGGAATCGAGCGCTGGTGAAGAAAAGCCGCTGCTGCTCGTGCGAGCGGAAGAGCGCATCGCTGCTCCGCCCGCCGCATTCATACCCGGCGCTGTTTCGCAGACTGAGATTCGTGTTGGTGAGGACTAGTCATGGCTGAAAGCACACTGAAACTCGGTACCGGCGAAGCGATCAAAGAAAACCGTCTCGGCCTGAAGCCGGCGGATTACCAGGGCGGGAAGTCAACGCTCTGCGCCGCCTGCGGCCACGATGCGGTCTCCAATCAGATCGTCCGCGCATTCTTCGAAATGAGCGTGAAGGCGGAGAAAGTCGCCAAGTTCTCCGGCATCGGCTGCTCGTCGAAAACGCCTGCCTACTTCCTCCAGCGCTCCCACGGCTTCAACTCGGTCCATGGCCGCATGCCTGCCGTGGCCACCGGCGCGATGCTCGCCAATCACACGCTCAAAGCGATCGGCGTCTCCGGCGACGGCGACACTGCCTCGATCGGTCTCGGGCAGTTCATGCACATGGTCCGGCGCAACGTGCCGATCATCTACATCATCGAGAACAACGGCGTGTACGGTCTCACCAAAGGCCAATTCTCCGCGACCGCCGATGAAGGCTCGAGGCTGAAGACCGGAGTGCTCAACGAGATGCCGCCGATGGATCTCTGCGGTCTGGCCGTCGAGCTGGGATGCGGTTTCGTCGCGCGCGGTTTCGCCGGCGATCCGAAGCAGATGGTGAACATCCTCAAGGGCGCCATTGCCCACGACGGCATGGCCGTCATCGACGTAATCTCGCCCTGCGTGACGTTCAACAATCACGAAGGCTCGACGAAGGGCTACACGTATTCGAAGGAGCACCAGGAGCTCCTTCACCAGATCGGCTTCGTCCCCGAGTACGAAGAGATCACCGTCGACTACGAGCCCGGCGAAGCGCGCGAAGTAACGCTGCACGACGGCTCGCGCATCGTGCTGAAAAAGCTCGAAGAAGACTACGACCCGAGCGATCCCGTCCAGGCCCTCCAGCGCCTCCACCGCGCCACCGAAGCCGGCCAGATGCTCACCGGCCTCGTCCACCTGCGGCCGGAGAAGAAAAACTTCATCCAACTGCTCAACATCGGCGACGAGCCGCTAGCCACATTGCCGCTCGAGCGCGTACGGCCGCCGAAAGAAGCGCTCGAGAAGATCATGCGCGATCTGATGTAGCGTCTAATGCTGTATTAGCATAAGCTGCGGCGGTGCGCCCCGCATTGCTGGTCCTTCTTCTGGTTCGAAGTCTCTCCCTCTACGCCGCAGAAGAGTGCGTCCGCGCCTTCGCTACCGCACCGCATTACACGATTAATTCGTGGCATCCCTTCGTCGCTGTCGATCTCGACGACGATGGGCGCAGCGAGATCGTCATGCCGGGAGCCTATTCGGAGATCGTGGCAGCTGGCTACGCCAACGGCGGTTTCGACCAGAGACAGGTACTCACCAACATCTACTACCACGGGATCACGGACGCCGTGGCGGCTGACGTCGATGGCGATGGCGGTACCGACGTCATCACGCTTGTTTGGAGAAGCCTCATCTCCGTGGTCGCAAACGGCGACGGCACATTCCGACAGATTGCCACTCCCCTCGGCGATGTGTCGGTGCTCAACGGACGCGTCTTCGCCGGCGACTTCAACGGCGACCAGTGGATTGATGTCGCGGTTCTCGATTACCACGATCCCTGGATGCAGATTGCCATCGGCAAAGGGGATGGCAGCTTCACCGTTCGTCCGCCCATCGCCCTGCCGCGCGCCATGCATGGCGCAGCGGTGATCGATATCGATGGCAACGGCAAAGATGACGTCGTGCTCGTCGACCGCGTCGAGCTTGCGGTCTACTCCGAAGGCGGCGCTGCGCGAGGCACCCGCACGATTTCCGGTGAACCATGGAGTGTCACCGTTGCCGACTTCGATCGGGATGGGCGCAATGACCTGGTCGCAGGCAGCCTCACCGAGGCCACCGTTTTTCTCAGCACAAAGGAATGGGCGGTCAGCACGACGGTCGTCCTTCCGCTTGGCACCGAGTACTCACGCGTGCCGCTCCTCGCCGCCGACTTTACCGGTGACGGTCGTGCCGACATCGTCGCCCACAGTGTGGCCAGCCGCGACATGACGCTTCTCGTGGCGAACGCGGACGGCACGTTCTCGACGGGCCGTTCGTTCGCTGTCGGCACGGAGTCCGGCATGCACACCATCGCCGCAGACTTCGACGGAGATGGCGACCAGGATCTGGCTACGTCAGGAACCAGTGCCTTCCAGGTTGCGCTCAACCGTGGCGACGGAGTCTTCGACGCCGCGCCGAGCTATGCCGCGCGGAATGAGGCTGGACGCCTCGCTATCGGAGATCTCAACCACGATGGCCGCGACGACCTGATCGTGCTCGGGGGCGGCGTCGATTTCCGCCTGTCCGGCTCCGGCGGTCTTCTCGGTGAGCAGCAGACCGTCGCTCTTCCGGCAGCCGTCTCCGCGGGCGTCATCCACGACTTCAATGGCGATGGCCATGCCGACCTGTTCGCCGCCGGCTGGGAGACGTTTCTCATCGCCGGAAAGGGTGACGGGACGTTCCAGGCGCCGCTGACGATCCCTTCATACGATCACTGGGTGAGCGATGTGGCGAAGGGAGACATGAACAACGACGGTCACATGGACGTGCTGGTCGCATACGAGTTCGGGATCATCTCGCTGTTTCGCTCGCGAGGCGATGGCACGTTCGCCCGATCGGAGTATTTCCTGAAGTACCACCTTGAGAGAATGAAGCTTGCGGACATGAATGAAGACGGCTTCCTCGACGTCGTCCTCACCGCCTCAAACCCGCTGCGCAAGCCCCGCCTCGTGGTGGTCCCGGGCTTCGGCCGGCAACTCGGAGGCGCGTGGGACGCCGGCGTTGACTTCGCCCGGGAACACTTTCTGGAGGTCTTCGACACCGATGGCGATGGTCACCTCGACGTGGTTAGCGTCGCTGCTGATGGTGACGCGTTGCTCGTCCTGCACGGACGAGGGGACGGCACGTTTCTCCTCAACAGGATCCCGTACGATTTCTTCGGCAGTTGGGGAATCGTCGCCACAGACCTGACCGGCGATGGCATCATCGACCTCGTGCTCGGGACGTCAGGATTTGGCGAGCTGCTGGCGATGGAGGGCGACGGCAAGGGAGGTTTCACCGAGATCTGGCGCGAGGTCACGCGGCGGAACTCGCATGAGCTGGCAATTGGCGACTTCAACGGCGATGGGCTGGGAGAAGTTGCGCAGCTCACGGATCCCGCGAACAAGATGACCAACCGCGTCCAGATCTTTTCGAACATCTGCGCCGTCGACCGCCCCGCGCGACCGATCCTGCGCCTGACCGTCGAAGACGTGACGTCGTACGGAGCGACCTTCGTCGCCACGCTCAGCGAGGCCGCGGAAGGAGCGATCGTGGATCTCTACGATCGACTCTATCAACGGATCGGCACAGCAACGATCGTCAATGGCGCAGCACGGTTCGTCATCGGTCCGTACGAGTCGCCCATTACGCATGGCAAGTACTGGGCTTACTTCGTGGGACAGGGAAGACTCACGCGCGCGCGCAGCAACACGGTCGTCGCTCAGCCGGTGCCACGGCGACGCGCCACTCGCCATTGAACCGGGGAGAGCGGTTCCTCGGAGTTCCTCGGGCTGACCCCTCAGAGAAACCGAGGAACCGAGGAACCCGAGGAACCCGAGGAACCCGAGGAACAAACACCTAACCCTAACTCACCGCTTCTTCATCGCCGCCAGCCGGCTCTTGGCCTGCTGGTTGTCGTTCGAGATTTTGAGCGCGTCTTCGTAGCAGGTCTGGGCGCGGCTGATCATCCCTTCGATTTTGTACAGATCGCCGAGGGAGATCAGGACTTCGACGTTGTTGGGATCGATCGAGAGCGCCTTCTGGTAACTCTCGGCGGCGTCGCGGCGCCACTTGGGGTTGCGTTCCTGGTTGGCGCCGAGGAGCGCCCAGGCCTCGGCGTGATCGGGCGCGAAGTTCACGGTTTGCCGGAGGAGGACGATGGCGCCGTAGTAGTCGCCGTGACTGGTCAGCTCGCGTGCTTTCGAGAAATTCTGCTCGGCCATGTTCCGCTGGGTCAGACGCTGCTGGATGGCGGCCGCGTTTTCTCCCGACCCTGTGTGGAGCAGCTTGTCGTAGGTGATGCGGCGCGGCGTCTCTTTCAACGTTTCCGTCGCTTCGTCGATACGGTGATGGATGTCCTTCACTGCCTCGCGCACGATCGGCGGAAACGTCGCGATGTCGTATTGCAGCCGCAACGACTCGGCGGCGGTGATGATCTGCGCGCGAGTGGCGGCGCGCGGCACATCGAGAACCTGATAGTGATCCAGCGTGGGCAGCCGCCGCGAAAATGCCACGGCGCGCAGTGAGCGCTGGTCGCTCGATCCGATCGCCGCGAGCATCTCCAGATCGCGCTGCATGTCCGCCATCTCGGTCGTCGATTCCGGCGCGCGCTCGCGTGCGGGTGTGAAAACTCCGAGAGCCATCATGGCGATGACCACTTTCGCAACGATGACGGACTGCGATGCGTAGTGTTTGAGGAAAGACTCGATCGACACCGGCGCGGTCAGACTGGAGGCGATGCTCCGTTCCTGATCCGTGAGCGGGAGCGATTCGATCGTGAAACGGTGCCCGCGGGCCAGCTCGATCTCGCGCTTGAGATCGCCGATGGAGCGTCGCAGCACGAGGCCGTTGGTGATGGAACGAACTCCCTCGATCAGCAGCGCCGCCGTCGACTGGACGAAGATTCGTTTCTCGGTCGGAAGCGGCTCGTCTTCGCTGAAGAGCGCCGTTCCTTCGTCGAGCCCAAATAGCGGGATGAACTGCGCCCAGAGCCACTCGCGCAGCAGCGACTGGCGCGTGGAAAGGTCGAGGATGCCCGACTCGTGTACGCGCGCCACCACGTCATTGGCATCTTCGGCGAAGAGCTGTGCCGCGCGATCGGGAGGAATGGCGCCGCGGCGGACGAGAAACTCGCCCAGCGAATCTTCCGCCATCGCCGAAGCCGCCATGACCAGCTCGCCCTGGGACCAATACAGGACCTTGCGAAGCGGCGGCTTCAGAATGGTCAGGTGACCTGTCTTCCGGTCCTGCAGGATCTCACCCGCGATCACTGCGAACGGAGTGATCTCGATCCTCTCCAGACTCACGCGTTTTTTAGCCTCTGTTGACGCTTTTAGCACAATCGCGTCCAACTGTCGTGGTCGCCCGCACGGTTGGGAGGCACGCCTTTGGAAGCACAGGCGCGCAGTGTGCGTTGCGGAGGACTTCGATGGGGCCAAAGACCCCGAGTGCTACGATGAAAACAACCATGAAGAAGTACGCGCTGCTCCTTCTCGCGGTTCTCTCGCTGGCGACCGCGGGAGCGGCCCAGGAGTTCCCGACCGAGCCTCATGAGTTCCTCCTCGCCAAGCTGGCCGCCGAGGAAGGGCGCTTCGACGAGGCCCTGAACCGTCTCGATAAGGTCATCGCGCGGAGCCCCTCGAACGAAGTGTTGCTCTACGAGCGGGCCATGATCCTTCTCGATGCCGGACGGATCGATCGCGCCGAGACCGAGCTCCGCGCACTGGTGCAGAAGGCGCCTGGTTTCTATGACGCCAACCGCGTGCTCGGACGCGTCATCCTCGACCGCGCCGATTCCAGCCGCGCCAAAGTCGAAGAAGCGTTGCGCTATCTGCAGGCCGCGTATCAGGCCAGCCCGGACGATCTCTCCACCGGCATCACCGTCTCGCAGATCCTGCGCTCCATGAACCGGAACGCCGAGGCCGAGCGCGTGCTCGCGAGCATGGTGGAGCGTGCGCCCGATCAGCGCGCCCTCAACTTCAACTACGCGCAGGTGTTGACGGCGCTCGACCGCGTTCCCGAAGCGAAGCAATATCTCGAGCGCACGGTGGCCCTCGACCCGACGTTCGCGGCGGCGGCCATGCAGCTCGTCGACATCTATCAGAAGGAAGGCCAGTGGCAGAAAGCGGCCAACGTGCTGCAGCCGCTGATCTCCGAGAGCCCGATGCGCCTCGAGCTGCAGCGGCAGCAGGCGTATTTCCTCCTCCGCGCCGGAGACGGCCGCGGCGCGCGCGATCGTTTCCGCACGCTCGTCGCGTCCGATCCGAAGGACGTGCGCGCTTTGTTCTATCTGGCCGAGTCGCTCAACGAGCTCGAGGAGTATGCCGAGGCCGAGAAAATCTTCCGGCAGCTCATCGAGACGGACGCGAAGGACGTCGACTACGTGACGAGCCTCGGGCTGAGCCTGTCGGGACAGAAAAAGTGGGACGACGCGACGCAGACGTTCTCGAAATTGCTGACGATGAGCGACGTGCCACCGAACCTTGGCGCCGTCGCGCGCACACAGCTCGCGTACATCGCGTTACAGAAGACGGACTATGACCAGGCCGTGGAGAACGCCAGGGCCGTCTTCACCTTCAATGACAAGCCGAATGCGCAGGCCATCAACATCGCGCTGGAAGCACTGAAGAAACAGAAGAAGCCGGAGGAAGCAGTGGCGTTGCTGGCGCCGCTCGCGCAGCAGTTTCCGTCCGATCCGTTCATCAACGCTCGCTACATCGCCGCGCTGGCTTCCGCCGGCCAGAAAGAAAAGGCGCGCGAACTGGCGGCGGCGCAGGTGAAGCTCGGCACGCGCAATGTGGTGGCCACCTCCGAGGCCTATATCCAGGCGGGCGATTTCCCTTCTGCGATCGCGATGCTGCAGTCAGGCATCAACGCAATGCCGGAGGACATCGATCTGCAGTTCCAACTCGGCTCCGTGCATGAACGCGCCGGTGACCGCAAGGCGGCCGAGGCCGTGTTCCTCGATGTACTGAAGAAAGATCCCGAGCATGCCCCATCGCTGAACTACCTCGGCTACATGTGGGCGGAGAACGGCGTCAACCTCGAGCGCGCGCAGGAGATGCTCACGCGCGCCGTCGGCCAGGATCCGGACAACGGGGCGTACATCGATTCGCTGGGCTGGGTCTACTTCCGCCTCGGGCAGCTCGAGCTCGCCGAGAAATATCTCACCGACGCCACGCGACTTCTGCCGCGCGATCCGACCGTACACGAGCACCTCGGCGATGTGTTCGCCAAACGCGGCGACATGCGGCGCGCGTTGCAGCTCTATCGCACCGCCGTCGATCTCGATCCTGAATCGAAGGACATCGACAAACTGCGCTCCAAGATCGCCGAGATCGAGCGCAGCGACCTCACCACGCAGCGATGAGGCGGGCGGCGGCGGTCTTCATCGCGCTTGCGTTGCTCGTGTCGTGTCGAACGGGACGTCCGGATGGCGTAGCCATCGCACCGCTGACCTCGACGACTGCCGAGGCGGCGATGCAGCAGTTGCGCACGCGCCGGGCGGAGTTCGACGGCCTGCGCAGTCTCATGCGCGTACGCGCCACCACGAACGGCAAGACGCAGTCATTCCGCGCGCAACTCGCGATCCATGACTCGCGCCGAATGGAGCTCACGGCATACACGCCGGTCGGCACGACCGCGCTGACGCTGAAAGCGAACGGCGATGAAGTGAGCGTTCAGAACCGCATTGAAAACAGCGAATGGGAAGGAAGCGCGAACGACCTGGCGCGCTCGTTTGGATTCTTCGGCGCCGGCCTCACACCAGCCGAAGTGGCCATGCTCATCGCAGGCCTGCCTCCGCGCGATGACGTGCAATACGAAGCCGACGCCGCGGGATTGCGTCGCGCGTCGTTCGGTGACGTCACGGTCGTCTTCGACCCGCCATCGTTCCCCGCGAAGAGCGTCGTGATCACCCGCGGCGAAGACCGCGTCGAAATCGAGCACTTGGAAGTCGTGCGGTAGCTCCGCGCCGCAGCGCTTTGGAGTGCGGTGGCTTGCCACCGCTTTCGTAGCGCGGAAAGAGCCACTTCGTTGCACGCTACCCAAAGCGGTGGCAAGCCACACGCACTCCAAAGCGCGCCGCGCGGAGAGAAGGCGGTACGATCGCGCATCGTGCAACTCATCTCCACAAAGTCGTACGCGAAGATCAACTGGTCGCTGCGCATCACCGGAAAGCGCGTCGACGGGTTTCATGATCTGGAGACGGTGTTCCAGACCATCTCGCTGCATGACGAGCTGACCTTTCGCGCCGCGGACGAGCTCTCGCTCACGTGCGATGACCCCACGATTCCGACGGACGACACCAATCTCGTGATGCGCGCGGCGCGGCTCGTCGGCGCGCCGCCCGTGGCCATCGACCTTCGGAAGCGCATCCCGGCTGGGGGAGGATTGGGCGGTGGATCGTCGAATGCTGCCGCAACGCTGCTCGCACTCGGTGCCGGTCGCGATGATCTCCCGGCGCTCGCGCTTTCCCTCGGATCGGACGTGCCGTTTTTTCTCATCGGCGGTACTGCTTACGCCACCGGACGCGGCGAAGTGCTCACGCCGTTGCGGCTGATGTCAGGCATCCCGCTGTTGTTGCTGCTGCCTGAGGAGCGCGTGCTGACGAAAGAAGCGTTCGCGCGCGTCACGCACTACTCGCCGCCACTCGGCATTGACGCCTATCGTGGCGGCTTCGAAAACTTCACGAACGATTTCGAGGAGCCTGTGTTCGCGATGCTTCCGCGTCTGCGCGATCTCAAGCGACGGCTTCACGACGCCGGTGCAATCTGGGCATCGATGACCGGCTCAGGCTCGACAATCGTCGGTGCATTCGTGAATCCGGAAGCACGTGACGCGGCCGCGAAGACGTTCGTCGATGTGCGCGTCGAGCGTGCGGAAACGATCTAGCGTTTCAGCGCTTCCAGCCGCGTGAGCACCGCGCGTTCCGCGCGCTCGATGGCCTGGTGATCGTCGCGCAGATAGAACGCGAAGTTTGCGCCGAAGAAGAGCGAGTTGAGCTCGAACGCCAGTTGCGCGGGATCGACGTCGTCGAGGAGATGACCCTCATCTTTGGCCATGCGGATCGAGCGCTCGAGCGCGTGCATCCAGTCGTCCATCATCAGGCGCACGCGGTCGCGCACAGGGCCGGGACGGCTGTCGAACTCGAACGAGGCCGCGGCAAAAAAACAGCCGCCGGGAAAGACCGAGCGGCGGATGTAGGAGAGCCATGAGTTGCAGATGGCCAGGAGGCGCGGGTAGCCGCGCGGCTCGCGTAGCGCCTCGGTGAAGATCTCGGTGATGTAGCGCTGCGAGGCCGCTTCGATCGTGGCGATCTGCAGTTCCTCTTTCGAGCCGAAGTGCGCAAAGAGGCCGCTCTTCGACATCCCCAGCTCCTCGGCGAGCCTGCCGATGGTCAGCCCTTGCAGTCCTTCCAGCGAGGCCAGGTCGACGGCGCGATCGAGGATGCTCTGTCGTGTGCGCTCGCCTTTGGGTGCGAGCGGCGCGCTTTGTGTCGATGTGGAAGCTGCCGTGGCGGTCATTGCGGACATTGTAGCCGCACGCGTCAAGCGTACGCTGGCAGGTCTTTGAGCAGTTCCGTGTGAGTGACGCGGAACTCCGGGCTCCACTTCTGCGGCGCCTGTGAGCGCGGATCGATATTGACGACGGTCCGCTCGCCGCGCGCAAACGGAACGCATCCGTTTTCGCTGGTGACGAGGAAGCCATACGTGCAGGTGTAGTCGGCGAGGTCGCTGACCCAGAGCTCGACCCGCAGCATCTGCGCCGAGGCGAGCGGATTGAGCTGCTCGACGAACCAGTCGCCGCCGATCGGCGCACGCCCATCGAGCGCGATGATGGCGTGATCGACATGCTCCGCGAGATCAGTCGAGGCGTTGTGAACGGGGGAGAAGAAGTGGAACTTGGGGTTCAGATCGGCGAACGGCATGGGGATCCTCCTTGCGGAAGATAAAATAGTACGAACGTTCGTTTATTGTCAAGTCCCCTCTCCCCGGACGCGGGGAGAGGGTTAGGGTGAGGGGCGGCTCTCGCGATGAACTAATCCTTGTAAATCTCCACGTGCGGAACCCCATCCGCGCCGATCCATCCGCGATACATCCCTTCGCTGTTGAACGGCATGGCGAAGTTGCCTTTTGAGTCGAGGATGATCACGCCGCCTTCGCCTTTCACCGGCGCGAGTTTTTTGTGGATGACTTCATCGCCGGCCTGACGGACGGTGAGGCCGCGATACTTCATCAGCGCGGCGATGTCGTACGCCACGGTCCAGCGGATGAAGAACTCGCCATGTCCGGTCGCCGAGACTGCGCAGGACTCGTTATCGGCGTAGGTTCCAGCGCCGATAATCGGTGCGTCGCCGACGCGGCCGAATTTCTTGTTGGTCATGCCGCCGGTCGACGTTCCCGCGGCGAGATTGCCGTTGCGATCGACCGCCACGGCTCCGACCGTGCCGAACTTTCTGTCGTCCGGCAGTGAAAGCTCCGCCTTCGGCTTCTGGCCCTCTTCCTTGAGCAGCTCGTTCTGCAACGACTTCCAGCGGCGCTCGGTCCAGAAGTAGGACGGGTCGACGATGTCCAGTCCCATCTTCGTGGCGAAGAGCTCGGCGCCGCGGCCGGTCATCATGACGTGCTCGGATCGCTCCATGACGGCGCGCGCGGCGGTGATGGGATTGCGGATGATCGTCACACCCGCCACCGAGCCGGCCTTTTTCGTTTTCCCATCCATCACCGATGCATCGAGCTCGTTGCGGCCGTCGTGCGTGAACACCGCGCCCTTGCCGGCGTTGAAGAGCGGCGAGTCTTCCATGAAACGGATCGACGCCTCGACCGCGTCCATGCTCGAACCGCCCTTGACCAGAACGGCCTGACCGATGCGCAGCGACTGCTCCAGCGCCTCGCGATACTGCTTCTCGGCATCGCCGGTCATGCCGGCGCGCGTGATCGTTCCGGCGCCGCCGTGAATGACCAGCATCGCCTTCTGCGCGCTTGCGCCGAGGGCGATCACGATTGTTGCAGTGAGGAGCAGGGATCGCGTGGATATTGATCGCAACATAGGTCGGTACACTAGCATCCCCCGTCATTCTGAGCGAGGCCGGGTGGGTGGGTGTGAGCGAAGAATCTCAAATTGCGTAACGTGTGGCACAGGCCAGGCTTTTCGTAGTTTGAGATCCTCACGCTCACACCCGCCCAGCCACCTCGCTCAGGATGACGGGGGAGCCCTTCGAGCCTCTGCGCTTTGAGCCTACGCATGAAACGTATCCAACTCCTCGCCATAGCTGCACTCCTCGCCGTGCCGGCCTTTGCGCAGGGTCCGTCCGACGACTGGCGCACGGTCGAGACCGCGCACTTCCGCGTGCATTACCCGCGCGAATACGAGGAGTGGGCGTTGCGCGCGGCGGAGCGGCTGGAGTCGATTCGCGACGCGGTATCGAAAGAGGTCGCCTTCGCGCCGCCGCAGACCATCGACGTGCTGGTGATGAATCCCATCGCGCAGCCAAACGGTGTGGCCTGGCCGTTCCTCGACACGCCGCGAACGATTTTTTTCGCCGAGCCGCCCGGTCCGGATGAGCAGCTCGGCGCGTACGGCCACTGGATCGATCTGCTGGCCGTGCATGAGACCGCGCATCTCGTCCACATGCTGCGTCCGTCGCGCAATCCGTTCGCGCGCACGATGGAGCGGCTCGCGCTCCCGCTGAATCCGATCACGCTGCGCGCGCCGCGATGGGTGCTCGAAGGCTATGCAACGGTGGTCGAGGGTCGTTTGACCGGCGCGGGCCGTCCATCGAGCACGATCCGCGCGCTGATCCTCCGTCGCTGGGCGGAGAACGGGCGTCTTCCTTCCTACGGGCAGCTCAACAGCGATCGCCGTTTCCTCGGCATGTCGATGGCCTACCTCATGGGCTCCGCCTATCTCGAATGGCTCGAGCAGCGCAGCGGGCCGGATGCGCTGCGCAATCTCTGGTCGCGCATGACGGCGCGCCATCGCCGCTCCTTCAACGACGCATTCATCGGCGTGTTCGGCGATCGCCCCGACCGCCTTTACGCGCGTTTCGTCGCAGAGCTCACGGCGTCGGCGATGACGATCGAGCGCAGCAGCGAATTGCGCGAAGGCGTCCTCTTTCAGGAGACGCCGCGCGCCAGCGGCGATCCCGCGGTCTCGCCCGATGGATCGCAGATCGCCGTCGTCATCCGGGATCGCAACCGTCCCGAGAAGCTCGTGATCTGGTCGACCGGCGCGCCCGATGAAGAAGAGAAAAAATTCGAAGAGCAGACGGAGAAGATCCTGGCGCGCGATCCGGAGGATGTCCGCGCCGTGCGCGTGAAACCGCTGCCGCGCAAGGCCGTGCATTCGCTCGTGATGCCGGACGGCGGCGACATCGAGGGACCGCGTTGGATGCCCGACGGGAAGTCGATCCTCTTTGCGCACCGCGTCCGCGATGCCGAGGGATTTTTGCACTTCGACCTCTACCGCTGGGACTTCGCATCGCTCACGCGCGTCACGAATCTCGCCGACGTTCGCGACGCCGATCCGTTGCCCAATGGCCGCACGGCCATCGCCGTGCGCAACCGTTTCGGCGCGTCGCAACTCGTCGACGTCGATCTCGTCACGGATGCCGTCACGCCCCGCACCGAAGCATCGATCGATACGGTCTTCACGCATCCGCGCGTGAGCCCGAATGGCCAACGCATCGCGCACGTTACGCATCGCGGCGGCCGATGGACGTTGTATGTCGATGAGGTTGCGATCGCGTTGCCCGGCGATCCCGCATCACCCGAATGGATCTCGAACGAAGAGCTCGTCGTGACCGTGTTCTCACGCGGCTTCGCCGAGCTGTTTCGCGTCGCCTCCGAGGCGCGGCTCTCGCCAGTCACGCGCACTGCCGGTGGTGCGTTCGACGCGGCGCCGTCCTCCGACGGGCGCCTGTTCTTCATGTCGCTCGATCCCGATGGCTACGTGGTGCGCGTTCTCGACAAGATCGAGCCCGCACCGGCGCCGCCGACGCTCGATGCGGCAGGCGACGCCGCGCTCGTCCCCGCGATTCCGCCTCAACCCTCGACACCTCCGATGTTCGCGTCGCAGTCCGTGACACCGCGACCGTATGGCCTCGGGCGACAGGAGTTTGCCTGGTTCACCTCCACGAACTTCGGAGGCAGTCTCGCAGGACGAACTGAGCAACAGGCCGTCGAGCTCGGCGTGCGCTTCGGCGATGTCGTGGGGCGACTGGACACGCTGCTGATCGGATCGCTCGGACGAGACGACGGAACGGAAGGCATCGCACTCGCAACAGCGTGGCGCGGATGGCCGGTCGAGATGCACGCGCACGCGTTCAAAACAGTCGAGGACGATGGCGTCGAGCTGCGCGGGCGCTGGTCGCGCCATTTCCCACAGAGCCGGCTCGTGCTCGAAGCAGGAGCGCTGTCCGACGATCTCCTGTTTGGCAGCGCTGCGTTCTCGACGAGACAGGTGATGGGCACGGCTTCGCTCGAAGAAGCTTTCCTCGTCGATGTCGATGACGATCACTACCGCGGCATCGCCTCCATTGCCTATCGCTCCGGCTCGCTGCGCGTCGCCGCGCGTTACCAGCGCGACGGCGGTGCAGGCGTCACGCTCGGAGGACTCGCGTCATCGATTCTGCCGCGCTCTGCTTACGCGCATCGCGTCCTCGACCCGGCCCTGCCTGTGGCGATCCTGGCGGGTGACGATTACGATGGCTGGCGCATTGAGTCGACCGTGCCGCTCCTGCCGAGTCTCCCACTTAAGGCGTTCTATCAACGCCACACGCTGGATGGTACACAGCTCTCGCTCGCTGGCGCGCAGGCGGAACTGCACACGGATCCCGATCCGATCCTCAAACTGCCGGGGCTCGATTTCACGATCGGCGTGGCGTACGTTCTCGATGCCCCTCTGCTGACGGAAGCGAAAGGCGACACGAAATGGTGGCTGGGCATGCGGTGGAGTCCATGATTCACATCCACAACGGCGACGTCGTGGCCGCGTTGGCGCGGCGCAGCAACATCCCCGGCGAGCACATTGCCTATCGCGAGTCGCTCGTCACCGGGCCGGTCGCGCCGGGGCCGGAGTGGATCGAAACGCGCGCGCGCGTGATCGCCGAGGCGCATGACGAGGATTTGCTGCGCGTGCGAACGGGGTTGCTGGAGCAGGAACAGACGCTCGACGCCGCGCGCGAAGCCGGCGAGATCGTGTTGTGGTTCGAGCACGATCTCTATTGCCTCATCCATCTCGTCCATCTGCTGCATCGTTTCGCCAACGCGCGCGTGTCGCTGGTGTGGTGCCCGACGCCGCTCGGCGAGCAGGACGAGCGTGACCTGTATCTGTTGTACGAATCGCGATCGGCCGTGCCGCCTCAGTTGACCAAGACCGCGTCTGCGGTATGGGGCGCCTACACATCGTCCGATCCGACTGCGCTGAATGAATGGATCACGCGTCAGGTCCCCGAGTTTCCGTTCCTTCGCGAAGGACTCACACTGCACGCGTCGCGTTTTCCGTCCCTGACCAACGGGCTCGGCGCGATCGAGCAGCGTGCCCTCGGGCACATCGCCGCCGGCTTCAACGATTTCGCGACGCTCTTCGACCGCCTCAACACCGAAGCGCCGCGATTTGGTTTCGGCGACTCCGAGATCTTCCGGCACCTGCGCGCGATGGCCTGGCGCGCGGTACCGCTCATCACGCTCACCGGCGAGCCGCCGAAGGCGCTCTGCACGATCACCCCGGCCGGCGAGAACGTCCTCCGCGGAACCGTCGACGACACGACCGTCAACGATCCCGATCTCTGGCTCGGCGGAACGCACATCACCAAAGATCAACTGTGGCGATTCGACGGAATCGCGTTGATGCGCGCATGAAAGCGTCCCCGCAAGTGCAAGCGCCCGCCGAGCCGGCTTGTCATCTCGTTCGCTTCGAAGCGACGGACGGCATCCCGCTGGCCGGCGTGCTGTACGAACCGAAGCGGAAATCGAATCGCGTTGCGATTTTTCTACACGGCACCGGCGGCTCGTCGGTCTTCGAGTCGAAGCGGACGAACGTTCTGGCCTCGGAATTCACGCGCGCGGGCATCGCGTACTTCCCGTTCAACAATCGCGGTGCGCACGTGATGCGACGCATGGGCGATGCGATGGGCGGTTTCTCCTACGAGCGCATCCGCGATTGCGTGTACGACATCGACGGCGCGTTGCGCGAATTGCGACGCCGCGGCTATCGCGACGTCACGCTGATCGGACACTCCACCGGAGCGAACAAGATCGCCGTCTACGATCACTACAAGAAGCGCAACTCGATCAAGCGCTACGTGCTCCTCGGCGGTGGCGACGATACCGGCCTGCTGTACGAACAACTCGGCCCGCGCCGCTTTGCGTCCGCACTGACGAAAGCGCGAGCGATGATCAAATCGCGCCGCGGCGAAGAGCTCGCGCCGCCGACGATCTCCAAACTGCCGATGAGCTGGCGCTCGTTCTACGACATGGCCAACCCCGACGGCGATTACAACGTCTTCCCCTTCCTCGAAGTCATGCGCCCCATCCGCCTCTCCCGCCGTCCCCGCTTCCGCTACCTCCGCGCCATCCGCAAACCCGCGCTCTTCCTCTACGGCGAGAACGACGAATACTGCATCGACGGCACCTCCGATACTGTCGCTGTCCTCGCAGAAGCACTCGGTCCGATGCCGAACGTCGAGATCGCGATCCTCGCGGACGCAGATCACGGTTTCGGCGGAAAGGAACAAGAGCTCGCGAGTGTCATCGTCGAGTGGATGCGATAGCGTTTGGAGTGCGGTGGCCGCAGCCGCCGCTTTTGTATGTTCGTGCAGCGCTGTGGCATATCAAAGCGGTAGCTGCGGGAGGCTGTCTCAAATCTCGATCAGGCGTTAGAAACGATTCGGACGAGCTCGCAATGACGCGCGATCTGATCGACGAGCTTGAGTTCAAGGCCACGTACCGCAGGATCGGCTCGTGAATTTTGGGTTCGAGATGTGCGGGGGGCGCGCGCTTACGCCGTGGCGATGTTTGGCCCGAGTGCGGCGATGATCTGCCGCAGATTGATGGCCGTGCAGATCATCGTCCACTGTGCTCTGACTTTCTTGGTGCCGCGGAACGTCCAGCGGCGGAACCCATCGTTGCCTTTGGTTTGTCCGAACAGTCGCTCGATGATCTCGCTGCGCCGTCGCAGACTCTTTTTCGTGTCAGGGTCGGCCATTTTCTCGCGTTGCCGCTGTACGGCGCCGTAGTGCGGCCCAAGCTCGACCACCCGCGGACCGTTCTTCGAACAAATCCTTCCCACCGGACAGTCAGCCCAGACGTCGCACCGGTATCGTGTCAGCGGGTGTGGCTTTTCATGGTGGGTGGCCACTCCCACCTTGCGCAGTTTCTGGCCGATCGGACAATGCACCGTCCCGGCTTGTTCGTCATAGATGAAGCGAGCCAGATGATAGGGACCGACCGTGGCAGGGTTCACCTGTTGGGCCACGATCACCGAGGCGTTGAGCTCTTCAGCTTTGGCCAATGACTCGGCCGTGTCATAGCCGCTATCGGCCAGGGTCTGGTCGGCAACGCGTCCGGTGTTCTGGAGGACTTGCTCGAGCATCGGTGCCAGTTGCCGCTTGTCGTTCTCCTCGTCGACCACATTCTCGGCCACCACGATGCCGTGGCTGGCATCACGTACTGCCTGCGCGTTGTAGGCAAACTCGATTCGTTTTGCCGTGCCCCCCTTCATCATCCGCGCATCCTGATCGTGCGGATGCAGGTGCTCCTGACCGGCCGCCTCGAGGGTCTGCAATGCCTCCTTCACGCTCGCTCGGAGCTGGGTCTCATCCTGCAACTTCTGCGGAAGGCGATCATCGATCTCGGTGCCGCTCTGGTTGGCCGCGGCGATCTCCCGTTCGAGGTTCTCGATACGCTCGCCGACCGCGCTCATGATCTTGTTCAGATCCTCGCGGTGCCACGCCTTTTTCTGCGATGCAACCGAGGCGATCTTCGTTCCGTCAACGGCCTGCACCACCATCCCCACAAGGTTGGCTTCCAGAGCCACCCGCACGCTGCTGACGAACACTTTCTTGAGCACCGTGCGGTACTTTGCCCAGAACCGCCAGAGCGTGTTGTGGTCGGGCTCATACATCCCGGCCAGCCATACCAGAGGCATCATCTGCCGGCAGGCCCGTTCGAGCTTTCGCGAGCTGCGGATGTTGTACACGTACCCGTAGAGCCACACCTTGAGCAACAGATCGAACGAGTAGTGCGGTCGCCCGTTCACGTCCTCGGTCGTGCTGGCCCATTCCTCACCCGCGATCTCCCGCAGATCGAGCGAATCGACGGATGCCCGAATGTAGCGCGCTGGGTCATCCGGCTTGACCCAGTCCTCCAAGGCTGGCGGGAACAGGAACCGCGTTGTGTAGTCTGCCCTCAGCTCTTTGCTCATGTACTATTATTGCACATCGTTATCGTCATACATATATTTGAGACACCCTCCTGCGGCTACCGCACTCCAAACTTTTCGGCGACGTTGCGATTCACTTCACTTCGAGACTCCGGCCAGGACCTCGAATGACTTGAGCTCGTAGCCGAGAAAATTGCGGCGCAGCGCGCCGGCTAAATAGCGGATCTCGAAGAGCGCTTCCTGCGGCGCCACGATCTCGCCGACGGGCGTGCGCAGAATCGCGTCGAGCGTGCGAGCCACGTCGTTGCTGATCGTGAAGGCGTCGCGCGTCGCGCAGTTTCCGCAGACGAAACCTTCCACCTTCGCATCGAATCGCAATGGGCGCTCGAGCGGTTCTCCGCAACCCATGCACGCGCGGAGCGAGGGAAAGATGCCGGCCAGCTTGAGCATCCAGATCTCGGCGTAGGCCACCACCGGCAGCGGTTCCGCCCTTTCGAGCAGCGCTCCCGTCGTGTGATCGAGCAGGCGATAGATCAGCTCCGCCGGATCGTCCGCCAGCGCGAACGTATCGACCAGCTCCGCAATGTACGTGGCAGCAACGCTGCTGACGAGATTCTGCTGCGCGGGAAAAAGCGAGCGGATCAGATCGACGGACTCGATCCGTACGACTTCTTCTGATTCGCGTTCCGAGTAGCCGATGCGCACCTTGGCCAGCGGCTCCAGCGCGGCCCCGAACCGGCTGCGGATCGCGCGCGCGCCGTACGCCCATCCCTTCCGCTTGCCGTGGTCCGGCGTGAGAAACACCACCAACTTGTCGCGCTCGCGCACGGCCAGGGTGTGCAGGACGATGGCTTCGGTGCTATGGGATTTCATTCAGCTCGCGGCTCGCAGCTGGCAGCTCGCAGGCCCTGCCGCCCCCGTCTTCCTGAGAGCTGAGAGCTGCGAGCTGCGAGCTTCGCGAAGGTTACACTGCGAACGCATCATGCTCATCCATCCGGCCGAAGCCCGGCGCCAATTCCGCGAGCTCGCCGAGAGCGAGATCACGAATGCCAACCTTGCGCGAGGAGCGTTGCTCATTGCGCTCGAGGAGTATCCGCGCCTCGACGTGGAGGGCTACATCGACGAGCTGAACGGGCTGGCGGCGCGTGTCGAGCAGCGCTGTTTGCCGGGGGAGCCGCCGGTCTTTCGCCTCGGGCATCTGCACGGTGAGATGTTCGATGTCGACGGCTATCGCGGCGACTCGAGTAGTTACTACGATCCGCGCAATGCCCATCTCAACGAAGTGATCGACCGCCGCGTCGGGATCCCGATCACGCTGTCGATCGTCTACCTGCACGCCGCGGCGAAGCTCGGGTTCACCGCCTTCGGCGTCGGCCTGCCGGGCCATTACATCGTCAAGGTGCAGTTCGAGCTCAACGAGGTCTACGTCGATCCCTTCCACGAAGGCACGACGCTGACGATGAATGAAATCGCCGCCTTGCTGCGGCAGGTAGGTGGCGAACGGACGAGGCTCGGACGCGAGCATCTGCGCGCATGGAGCGGCCGCGAGACTCTGGCGCGCGTGCTCGCCAACCTGCAGAGCATGTGGACGCGCGCCGGCGACACGCGCCGCGCTGCCGCCGCGCGCGAACGGATGGAGATGCTGGCCCGGTGAAGCTGTTCGTCACGATTTATGAAGAGACCGCGGAGGCGGCCATCGCTGCGATTCATGCGTTGCCTCCCGAGCACGACGGCGTCGAAGTGCGCGCCGAACGCTTCCCGTCGATCGACCTCGAGGCCATTCGCGCCGCCACGACGAAACCGATCATCCTCACGTATCGCGGCTCACATGTGCCGGACGCATCACGCGCGCTGCAGGCAGGCATCGACTACGTCGATGTCGAATGGCACGAAGGCGTCGAAGTCCAGGAACCGTCACGCACCGTCATCTCCCATCACGACTACGAAGGAATGCGCAACGTCGAATCGATCGTGCAGAAGATGCTCGCGTACGGATGCGCGCACACGAAGCTCGCGGCGACGCCGTTGAACTTTTCCGACAACGAACTTTTGATCAGAGCGCAGAGCGCAGAGGGCAGCGCGCAGAGGAATGAGTCTTCTGCACTCTCGGTCATCGGCATGGGCGAGCGCGGCCTCTACTCGCGCATTCTTGCGCCATTCCGCGGGTCGGAGCTCACGTTTGTGGCCGCAGGGAACGTCGCCGCGCCGTCGCAACTCACGCTGCAACGAGCGCTGGAGATCTACGGAGTGGCGCGCGCGTCGCTGCGCGCGGACAAGGTCTTCGCCATCGTCGGCAATCCTGCTGGGCACAGTCTCTCGCCGTCGATTCACAATCGCCTCTTTCGCGAGAAGGGCGTCTCCGCCGCGTACACGATCGCGTCGATCGAGCGCTTCGACGAGATCATCGAGCCTTTTCTGCGCGGCGAGCCGTGCGGCCTCAGCGTCACGGCGCCGTTCAAGGAGGACGCGTTTGCATTCGCGAGCGAGCGTGGTGCCGCAATCGCAGGCAACGCGGAGCGGGCACGCGCGGTCAACACGCTCGTGAATCTCGGCGACCGCGTCATCGCCGACAACACAGACGTCGATGGCTTCGCCGCGCTCCTCCCACCTGCGCGCCGCGCGGCCGTCCTCGGCGCAGGCGGCACCGCGCGAGCAGCGCTCGTGGCGCTCGAGAATGCGGGCATCCCCGCCACCGTCTACAACCGCACCACATCGAAGGGCGACGCGCCGCTCGAAGCACTTGTCCATTTCGACGGAGACCTGATCATCAATACACTGCCCTCCGGCATCGACGTCGCGATTCCGCCCTGCGAGACTTACATCGAAGCCGCGTACGGCGGCGCGATGCGCGATGTCGATGCGCGGCATCGCGTCAGCGGACTCGATCTGCTGCACGCGCAGGCAGTCCGGCAACACGAGCTCTTCATGAAGGTATTTTGATGGACTTCGAAAACTACGATGTCATTCCGGTCGTGCGCGAGCTGAGCGCCGACACGCTCACGCCTCTCGTGGCGTTCGCCGCGCTTTCCGGCGAGGACAGCGAAGCGTTTCTGTTCGAGAGCGTCGAGCGCGGCGAGAACCTGGGCCGTTACTCGTTCATCGGCTTCGAGCCACGCCGGAATCTCGTCTTCGACCGCACCGTCAGCGATCCCGTGCAACTGCTCAACGACGAGCTCGTACCGTTGCGCGTGAAAGGGGAGGAGTCGCTGCCCCCTTTCTTCGGTGGTGCAGTCGGCTACTTCGGTTACAACGTCGCCGGCTGGTCCGAGCGCATTCCGGACACGCGCGCGGACGACCTGAACATCCCCGACGCGAAGCTGCTTTTCTTCGACAACGTCGTCGTGTTCGATCACGTCCGGCAACGGCTGTTCGTCGTGGCCAATGTATTTAAGGACGGCTCGCTTGCGGAGGCAAACATCCGGTTAGACCGCGCCATCGAGCGCCTCCGCCGCGCCAGCGTCGAGCCGCTCTCGTTCCCGCCTGACATCGCTACGCTGCCGTTCCAGTCGACCCACACGCGCGAAGCATTCGAGCAGATGGTGAGCCGCGGGCAGAACGAAATTGTCGCCGGCGAGATCTTCCAGATCGTCCTCTCCCAACGATGGGAAACCGACTATCCGACCGCCGAAGCGCTGACGCTCTATCGCGCGCTTCGTTCGATCAATCCCTCGCCGTACATGTTCCTCTTGCGCACGAATGAATGCACGCTCGTCGGCGCGTCGCCGGAGATGCTCGTACGCGTCACCGATGGTCTCGCCGAAACGAGGCCAATCGCCGGCACGCGTCCGCGCGGCAAAACACACGACGAAGATGTTGCTCTCGAAAAGTCATTGCTCGACGATCCGAAAGAGAATGCCGAACACCTCATGCTCGTCGACCTCGGCCGCAACGATCTCGGCCGCGTCTGCGCCAGCGGCAGCGTCGCAGTGGCCGACTTCTGCCACGTCGAGCGATACAGCCACGTCATGCACCTCGTCACCGACGTCCACGGCCGACTGCGCGATGAACACACACCCGTCGACGCATTCCTCTCCTGCTTTCCGGCCGGCACCGTCAGCGGCGCGCCCAAGATCCGCGCCATGGAGCTCATCGACGAACTGGAAAGCGTTCGCCGCGGTCCCTACGCCGGCGCCGTCGCCTACTTCGGCTTCTCCGGCAACCTCGACTCCTGCATCACCATCCGCACCATCACGCTCACCAACGACCGCGCCTACATCCAGGCCGGCGCCGGCATCGTGTTCGATTCCGATCCGGGACGCGAATACGAGGAGACGGAGAGCAAGTCACTTGCGCTGCGACGGGCCGTTTCCGTTGCGAAAGCAATGTTGAGATAGCGATGAACGATGAACGATGAAACACCGGTCCTCAACATCGTTCATCGTTCATCGTTCACCGTTGTGCTTCCGACAAACCGCACCTTCTCAAACCCCAGCGTGTTCAAAAACCCGGCAAGCTTCTTCTCGCCCGTTTCCGCGGCCAGGGGGAGGATGCCTTTGCTCAGGGCTTCGCGGCGGATGTTTTCTTCGGCGTGCTGGCGGGCGCGGGTTTCGAGGTCGACGTCGCGGCGGCGGAGGACGCCGGTGTCGCGTGTGAGGACTTTGGATTTCTGATTGTCGACGCGGGCTATGAGGATTTCGGCCGGAGGCAGCCGGAGGTTGATCGTGCCGTCCGGCGACTTCCACACGTCCTCGGGCTTCATGCGCGACATGTCGATGCCGGCGATGACGTCGCCTTCGGCGAGGAAGGTGATCTCGTCGCCGCCCAGCGCGTCGGGGACGAGCTTGTAGGTTTGCGAGATGCGGCCTACATGGACGACGCGCATCGAGGCAGTCTCGAGGCGGTTCAGCTCGCGCACCTGCGTCACCAAGGCCGCCACGTCGATGGTTTTTTCCTGCGGCGTCAGGACCTCGGAGATCTGTTGCGTGACGGACCGTTTGGCCATCCGCCAGATCAGCGCGCCGGTGGAAACGGCCACGAGAATGGTGATGGCGATCCCGCCCAGAATGATGAAAAGCGTGCGACGTTGCATGATCTTGACCAGTAGTGGCGCTTCTACCAATGCTTGTGCTAGGCTACGCGCCTCCCGGTAAGGTTCAAGGAAGCGTCCAACGGCCAAGCCTCGTCCGTCCGCCGCCTTGGCCCCTCCGAATCACACCTGAAGCGCCTCTCCCGTCAACACCCGATAGGCCTCGAGATACTTCTCACGTGTCCTGGCGACCACATCCGCAGGCAGCTCCGGCGCAGGCGGATTCTTGTCCCAATCGGTCGTTTCCAGCCAGTCGCGCACGAACTGTTTGTCGAACGAAGGCGGGTTGCTGCCGACGCGGTATTGCTCCGCCGGCCAGAAGCGCGACGAGTCCGGTGTCAGCGCTTCGTCGATCCAGACCACCTTCCCGTTGCGCAGACCAAACTCGAACTTCGTGTCGGCGATGATGATGCCGCGCGTGAGCGCGTACTCCGCGGCTTGCTTGTAGAGCGAGAGCGTGAGATCGCGCAGCTCCGCGGCAAGCGAGGGACCGATCCTCTCGGACATTTCGTCGAACGAGATGTTGATGTCGTGGCCGCTCTCTTCTTTCGTGGCCGGAGTGAAGATCGGCTCGCGGAGTTTGCTGGCCGTGGTCAGCCCTTCATCGAGGCGGATGCCGCAGACCGAGCCCGTCTCCTTGTACTCCTTCAGGCCCGAGCCGACGAGATAGCCGCGCGCCACGCATTCGATCGGAATGACGTCGCACCGCTTCACGATGACGCTGCGGCCGCGCAGTTCGTCGTGCTGTCTCAGCTCAGACGGGAACGAATCAAAATCGGTTTCCAGGAGATGGTTCTCGACGCCAGGAAAACGGCGGAACCAGAAATTCGAGATCTGCGTGAGGATCGTGCCCTTATCCGGGATGCCGGGCGAAAGGACGACGTCGAATGCCGAGATGCGATCGGTAGCCACGAAAAGAAAACGATCGTCTTCGAGCTCGTACACATCGCGCACCTTGCCGCGGCGCGCGAGAGGAAAGGGGAGAGAGGTTTCGGTGATGGCGGCGCTCATGCGCGCGCATTGTACTCACGGTCAGTAGGCAGTACGGAATGAGTCGGCGGTCGGCAGTCGGCGGTCGGCCGTAGCAGAACCGCCGAACGCCTACGGCCTTGCCTGTGGTTCCACTGCCCGACCGCCGACTACCGACCGCCGACTGTTTCAACGCGTGATCTTCCATCCGCTCGCGTCGTGCAGCAGGCGAGCGGTACCGATCCGCTTGGCCTGATCGCGGACGCCACGGGCGTAGTTCACGTCGATCTTTTTGCCGAACGCGTGCGGGTCGATCTTCTGGCCCTTCGCGAAGAGGATGCCGGGCTCGGCCAGCAGGATCGGCGTGGCGTAGGTGGGATCACCGGTGCGGCGATCGATCGTGGAGGTGTACGGGAAGACGACCGCATAGTCCTGCGGATTGTTCGCGCATGGATCGCTGACGAAGAACTCCACCGAGCCCACTTCGATCTCCACCGGCAGTCCCGCCTGGTTGTGGCCGTAGGGAGGAATCGGCAGCGGTGCCTGACTCAGAACGGTGTTGCCATCGCCGTCGTAGACGTTGACGAGCAGATTGATGCTGCACGCGCCGAGGTTCACGGCGCCGATGTTCGTGCGCCAGATGCCCGTGTTGCGGACGATTGGGGACACCGAGCTGATCCCATCGGTGTCGTAATCGTACAGACCGGTCCAGACGCCGGGGATGGTCTGGCCGAACGTGCCCGTGCCGTTGGGGTTGTTGTACGTGTCGGAGGTGACGAGGAACGAGCGCGAGAGGATGTCGTCCGGCAGGTCCGGATTGTCTTCGGGGAACGTCGCCACCAGCAACGCGCCGCTGCCTTCGATGCCGTAGAGATCTTCGAGGAGATTATCCGAGTACGCCATCGCGTTCGGCGGGAGCTCGATGAGCATCGGATCGGGTCCGGGCACGCCGCCGGTCGGGAGGAGCATGACCGTCACGCGCAGCGTGTCGTCGAGATGCGGATTGAAGATGCTGAAGCGGGTTCTCCAGTGCGCGCCGAAGGCGCCGCGTTGATTGGAGGCCGCGGCAATCACATACGTGTCGTTCAGTTGCGCCATGGCCGGGAACGAAGCGGCGCAGATCAGTGCAGCGAGCAGGAGCAGTTTGAGGTTTCTCACGGACCTTGATTCCTTTCGAGTGCCGTCCGCTGATGCCGGGCGGTCAACCGTACTCGGCCTCGACTGCACCGGCGATGCCGGACCACGGCTGAGCATTCCCGCCTGAAAACACAAGGGTTTAGCCGCTGTCGGCGCCCATCTGCCGAGAACCGACCGGCTTACGCAGGCTACACTACCGTCCATGAATCAGATCAGTGACCGTCTGCGCGGACTGGTGCAGTCCGACATCCGCCGCATGTCGCGCGAGTGCGAGCGCGTCGGCGGCATCAACCTCGGCCAGGGCATCTGCGATTTGCCGACGATTCCCGAGCTCGTGGAAGGCGCGTGCGACGCCATCTCCTCGTCGAAAGCCACCTACTCGAAGTTCGAAGGCATCGATCTTCTCCGCGAGCGCATCGCCGCGAAGTGCGAGCGCTTCAACGGATTCTCCGTCGATCCGTCGAAAGAGCTCGTCGTCACCGTCGGCTCCACCGGCGGCTTCGCCGCGGCCACCATGGCCACGCTCAATGCCGGCGACGAAGTGATCCTCTTCGAGCCGTACTACGGCTATCACCTCAACACGCTGAAAGTCCTCGGCATCGAGACGAAGTTCGTGCCGCTGCAGCTCCCCGACTGGTCGATCGACTTCGACGCATTGCGCGCCGCATTCGGGCCGAAAACGCGCGGCATCGTCGTCTGCACGCCATCCAATCCATGCGGCAAAGTCTTCACGCGCGACGAGCTGGAGAAGATCGCCGCGCTCTGCCACGAGTTCAACGCCTGGTGCTTCACTGACGAGATCTATGAATACATCGTCTACGACGGCCGCCATCACCTGTCGATGGCCGCGGTCGACCGCGAGATCGCCGTCACCATCAGCGGATTCTCGAAGACCTTCTCCGTCACCGGCTGGCGCATCGGCTACGTCGCCGCGGATGCTCGCGTGGCCGCGCCGATCGGCCTCGTGAACGATCTCTTCTACGTCTGCGCCCCGACGCCGCTCCAGTGGGGCATCGCCCGCGCCCTCGAGATCGGCGACGACTACTACCGCAACCTCGCCGCCGACTACGAAAAGAAACGCGACATGCTCGCCGACGCTTTGCGCGAAGGCGGCTTCCAGCCATTCGTCCCGCAAGGCGCCTACTACATGCTCGCCGAAATCCCGGACGGCTTCTCCGACGCGCGCGCCGCGGCCATGACCCTCATCGAAGAAATCGGCGTCGCGTCAGTCCCTGGTGCATCGTTCTACTCGAGCGGCGGCGGAGATCGCCTCCTGCGCTTCTGCTTCGCGAAAGACTTTGCGGCGCTGGAGGAAGCGTGTGCGCGGCTCTCGCGATTCTCTGTTACCGCGTGAACGGAGAGTCGCAAAGTCTCAAAGTCGCAAAGTCTCAAAGGAAAGGCGGCAAGAAGCGGAGCTCCTTTGAGACTCTGCGACTTTGAGAC
>JALYJW010000026.1 GCA_030775085.1 Acidobacteriota bacterium
TCGCCGACTACGGCATCGCGCTACTGATCGTCGGTGCCGTGCAGCTCTGGCGGCGCGGACCGAGCACGCCGTGGGTCATCGGGAGCATCGCGCTCTCGGTGATCGGCGCGCTCGTGCAGATGACCGCGATCCGCCTGCACGCGCACATCAATCACAACGACCTCTATCACGTGATTCAGCTCGTGGCGTTGTGGCTGCTGTATCGCGGCGGAAAGCTCACGACTCCGTCGACAGCGCCACCGTTGACCCAACCCACGTGAACTGCTTGTTGAAGTCGACGCCCAGCATTCTGCCGCGCGAGAGACGGACCAGGTTCTGCGCCAGGATCGGTTTGGGCTCGTCGTCCGGACGAAGGAACATCAGCCGGATCTCGATCTTCACGCCGCCGCCGTCCGCGGCGATCAGCGCGGGCTCGTACTCGATCTTCTCCTGCAGACACCAGGCGTGGCGCTCGCTTGCGGGGATGGCCTCGATGTCGGCGCGGGTTGGCTCGATGTTCACGCCTCCGCCGGCGAACGAGAACAGCGGCTTGAGCACGTAGCCGGAGAGATCGTCGGGGATGCGCTCGAGCTCGGAGACGAACGTGGCCCGCGGCACCGACGGGTGACTCAGGAACGGCAACGAATACTTCGACCAGACCCAATACCAGTTCGGATGCGGTGCCCATTCGACGTCGAGCTCCTCGCGATAATCGAACGGCAACTGCGTGCCCTTCTGGATGAGCTCATCGAACACGACGCGGTTGTAGATGCGCCGCACGGGCGTTCCGTTTGCGCGGAAGAGCTGGCGGCCGCGGCGCACGAGCGTGGTCGGGTCGACAGGATCGACGCCAAAGAGAAGCCGGGTCGCCGCGAAGTCGGGCCACGTTTTCTGACTGGGCGGATCGAGATCCATGAGGATCACTTCCGCCGGATCGTGCCGGCCGACGATGGTGCGTCGCGCCAGATCGAGAAAGGCCTCGCGATCGTAGCCCGAGTACCAGCACGACCAGGCCATGTCGAGGCCATCCATCTGCGCGATCGTTTCCTGCCAGACGTCGCGCTGAATGACCTGCAGTGAAGTGAGCGACGGAAAGCCCTGCAGCTCGATCAGCTTCGGCACCAGCGTTCCGTTCTCGCGCACGACCGCGAAATCGACCTGCGCCAGATTGGGCAGCGCATCCATCCCAGGAGTGTTCCAGCGGTCCGGAATGGCTGCCTTCATCCGTTCGATCAGCGCCGGATCCGAGAGCTGCTCGACGATCGCTCGCGCGCTGTCGGTCGCTTTCTGTTTGAAATCATCCGGCAGGAACAGCGGTGTTTCGGCGAGCCGGAACTCGAACGTGCTGTCGAGACGCCGCGAAAGCTCGCGCACGTACTGTTCGTAAACCGCGGGGGTGAACTGGGAGTTGTAGAGCTGGCGGAAGCGGGGTTCCATCGGCTGATTTTATCCCGAGCCGCAGCGAGGGATCTCAGCGTGCACCGACAGGGCGGAGCCACAGGCGCTGCTCGTGGGTTTGCGTCTCGCGCGGTGCATGGAGAGATCCCTCGCTACGCTCGGGATAAACTGAAAGGCGAACCGCTACTTCTTCTTCAGCTCCGTCAGCACCAGCTTGGCCACGGCCTTGAGCGTGTCGAAGACGCCGGTGCCGTTCATGGCCACGGCTTCGAACGTCGGCTCGCCTTTGAAGTTGAGCTGCCGGTACAACTCGTCGGCGGGAAGAGCGGTCGGCAGGTCACGCTTGTTCAACTGAAGCACGAACGGCACCGACTTGATGTCGTAGCCCTGCTCTTTGAGGTTCTTGTCGAGATTGGACATCGACTCGATATTCGCTTCCATGCGCGCGTCCTGCGAGTCGGCCACGAAGACCACGCCGTCGACGCCTTTGAGGATCAGTTTGCGCGAGGCGTCGTAGAACACCTGGCCGGGCACGGTGTAGAGGTGGAAGCGCGTTTTGAACCCGCGTACGGTGCCGAGGTCGAGAGGGAGAAAGTCGAAGAACAGCGTGCGGTCCGTCTCGGTGGCGAGAGAGATGAGCTTGCCCTTCGCTTGCGGATTGGTCTTGTCGTAGATCCACTGTAGGTTGGTCGTTTTGCCGCACAGACCCGGACCGTAGTAGACGATCTTGCAGTTGATCTCACGCGCCGCGTAATTGATGAACGTCATGAGGCTTATTCGCTGAACAGGCTGTCGATGTCTTCGTCCGTGATCTCAGCGAACGGCGAGTCGAAGCGGTGAGCCATATTGCCGCGCTCGGCCTCCGATTTGCGGAGGAGGACTTCGAACGTCCGCTCGAGCTCCTGCGACGCTTTCTTCACGCGCAGGCGCACCAGACCGAGGGAGGACTTTTCGTCGAAGATGACCACCAGGATCACCCGCTGTGCGACGAGGGAGATGTGGATGTTGTCCTTCTCCCCTTCGTGAAAGAGGATGGAGAATTCCTTCTCGCCGATGAGCTTGGCGAGGCCGTCGGTGGCGGCGACGTTGCCCGCCGTGAGCGATGCCAGAGACGTGGCGTCAACGCCGCGCATGTCGCCCTGGACGGCGATCTGCTGGCCGTTTTTGTCGACCAGAAAGACGATCTTCGAGTTGGAATCGACCTGCAGACGCTGGAGGATCTCCTTGATCTGCTGGTACTCCTCCTCGAACATCACGAGATCAGGAGCGGCCATGTTTCTCCGTGTTTCTTACCCGTGGACGGGACGCAAATGTATAGCACAGCCTGAGATGGGCGCCTAGAGATAGTCGGCCGCTAGATCTCGCGCCGCCCTTCCAGCGCCTTCGACATCGTGACCTGATCGGCGTATTCGAGATCGCCGCCGACCGGGAGTCCGAAGGCCAGACGTGTGGTGCGCACGCCATGAGGGCGGAGCTGCTGGGCGATGTAGAGCGCCGTGGCCTCGCCTTCGACGTTCGGGTTCGTGGCGATGATGATCTCGCGGATGTCGCTGCCCTTCACTCGCTTCACGAGACCGCCGACGTCGATGTCCTGCGGTCCGATGCCTTTGAGCGGCGAGAGCGCGCCGAGGAGCACGTGATAGACGCCTTTGAAATCGCGCGTCTGCTCGATCGTCTGGATGTTGAACGCTTCCTCGACGACGCAGAGGACGGTGGGATCGCGGCGCGCGTCCGTGCAGATCGCACACGGCTCGACGTCCGTCATGTTGTTGCACACCGAGCAGCGGAAGATTTTTGTCTTGACATCGACGATCGCCGCCGCCAGCGCTTCCGCCTCGGCGGCCGGGCGTTTGAGGATGTGATACGCGAGCCGCTGCGCCGACTTGCCGCCGACGCCGGGAAGCTTAGTCAGCTCGTTGATGAGATGCGCGAGGGGAGGGGCGGTCAAACTAGAACCCTGGGATCTTCATGCCGCCGGTCATGGCGCCCATCGACGATTGCATCTCTTCGTCGACCTTGCGCGCGGCTTCGTTGATGGCGGCTTTGACGAGGTCCTGCAGCATCTCGACGTCTTCGGGGTCGACGACCTGCTTGTCGATGGTGATCGAGATGAGTTCCTTGTTGCCCGACATCGTGGCCTTGACCATTCCGCCGCCGGCGGAGCCCTCCACGTTGATCGAGGACATCTGACGCTGCATCTGATCCTGCATCTGCTGCGCTTGTTTCATCAGTTGTTTGATGTTCATCGTTTCTCCTTCACCAGCTCGCCGCCGAGGTGTTTGCGGAATGCGCTGAGCACAGGATCGTCGTGCAGCGGTGCGGGCTTGTCGTCACTGCGCCGGCCGTTCGTCTCAGCCGTCGCTACTTTGGTATCCACTGTCATTTTCTCGCCGAGCAGCTCCGACGCGATCTCCGCGATGGCGTCCTTCGCGTCGCCGACGCTGTCCGCATGAAACGCATCGTCGAAGACGAACGTGATGCGGTTTCCCTCGCGCTCCATGCGCGCCCCTTCGAGATAGCCGCCGATGAGAGGTCGCTTCTGTTTGATGTGTGCCACCAGATCGCCGGACGGAGCAGCGGCCGCTGGCGCGGGTGGACGGGTTTGTGTTGCCGAGGGCTCAGCTTTCCGAGGTGAGGCTTTCGCTGCCGGTGCGGCGGTCGCGTTGCTGCCTGCGCCGCTGGCGATGAGGGACTCGACGCTCTTGAGGCGCGGGAACGTCGCCGCCTTGAGCAGTGCGATCTCCACCGCCAGCCGCTGATGCTCGGCCTTGTTGACGGTCTCGTCGTCGCGCAGAAGAAGATTGGCGATGCGGAGCAGGTCGTTGTACGAGAACTCTTCCGCGACGGAGCGAATCGTCGACAGATCCTCAGGGGAGACGCCCAGCATGGCTTCGTTCGCGCCGCCGGCAGTCAGCAGCAGGTTGCGCACGAAGTTCAGCAGATCGCGATACAGCATCTTGAAATCGCGGCCGCTGTCGGCGGCTTCCTGCAGCGCTTCGAGAATCGCTCCGTGATCGCCGGTACCGATCAGCGACACGACGCGCGCGAAGAAGGTGGTTTCGGAGAGCCCGAGGATCGTGGCCACATCGGCCACGCCGATGGAGCGCCCGGAGAAAGCGATGATCTGATCGAGGAGCGAGAGCGAATCGCGAACGCTCCCTTCGCCGCGTCGGGCCACGATCTCCAGTGCAGCGCGCTCGGCCTTGATCTCTTCGGCCTTGCAGATCTTCTCCAACTGCGCGATGAGGTCTTCGAGCGTGATCTTGCGCAGGATGAACTTCTGCACGCGCGAGAGGATCGTGGCCGGGACCTTGTGCATCTCCGTCGTCGCGAACATGAAAATCACGTGCGGCGGTGGCTCCTCGATCAGCTTGAGCAGAGCGTTCCACGAGGCGGTGGAGAGCATGTGCGCCTCGTCGATGATGAAGATGCGATAGCGGTCGCGGGCGGGTTGAAACTGCGACACGTCGCGGAGCTCGCGGACGTTGTCGACGCCGGTGTAGGTGGCGGCATCGATCTCGCGCACGTCCATGTCGATGCCTTCCGTGATCTCCCGGCACATCGTGCAGGTGTTGTCGGGCTCGGAGGTGGGACCTTTGATGCAGTTGAGAGCTTTGGCCAGGATGCGCGCGGTGGTGGTCTTGCCGATTCCTCGCACGCCCGAGAAGAGGTAAGCGTGATGGATGCGATGGTCCTCGATCGCGTTGTGCAGAGTGCGGACCGCGGTCTCCTGACCGATCACGTCCTCAAAGGTCTGGGGACGGTATTTGCGCGCGAGAGCCTGATAGGACATGCGGCGTGAGTATATCGGCCGGCCCGGCCGGCTGCGTTGGTTGCCCAAGGCTCCTTCAGAATTGTCGCCTGAGGCACGGGCAAAGCTGATCCAGGAGAAGACCCGCTTGGAAGAGCCCAGGCCGTACTGTGTCACGCAGGGTAGGCACCTTATCGCTGCTTCCTTCCGGACCTGACGAGGTTCGGTGCTCCTGCTGCACAGGACCCGGGCTCATCCCAACGGGCCGTCATTCGTGTTCTGGATCTCGAGACCAACGCTCCCGGCCGTGCCGGGTGGCGGAGAGAGTGGGATTCGAACCCACGGTACGGGTTAACGTACACACGCTTTCCAAGCGTGCGCCTTAAGCCACTCGGCCATCTCTCCGGCTGACGCCGAATTGAGAAATTGTGAATGGAGAATTGAGAATGAAAAACAGTCACGAGAATTGGGTCTCTAATTCTCAATTCTCAATTCATCATTCTCAATTCGCCATTCGAGAGCGAAGCGCATCGAATGGCGGAGAGGGGGGGATTCGAACCCCCGATACCCGTGAAGGTATAACGGTTTTCGAGACCGCCGCGTTCAACCACTCTGCCACCTCTCCGTTCGATCGCGCTGGCGCAGCTTGCGGAAGAAATCCTGGAGCATTTCCCGGGAGGGCTCTTCCATGAATCCGCCTTCCACTTCGAGGCGATGGTTGAGCCGCGGGTCCTGCACCAGGTTGCCGAGTGACCCGCAGAAGCCTGCCTTGGGATCGCGGGCGCCGAAGACGAGACGTGCGACCCGTGCGTTCACCAGCGCGCCGGCGCACATCGCGCACGGCTCGAGGGTGACGAACATCGTCGTCCCTTCCAGTCGCCAGTCGCCGATGGTGCGGGCTGCTTCCGCGATCGCATAGATCTCGGCGTGGCCCAGCGGATCGCCCGACTCGCGCGCATTGCGCCCGCGTCCGATGATCCGCCCTTCCCGATCGACGACGACGGCCCCTACCGGAATCTCTCCGTGAGTGGCCGCCTCCAGGGCAAGCGCGAGGGCTTCAGCCATTGCTTCCGACTGTTGCTGCGCTTGATTCATCTGTCAAAGATACGACGGCGGACCGAAGTCCGCCGCTGGAGTTCTCGAAGTTGGTGCACCCAAGAGGACTCGAACCTCTAACCTTCTGATCCGTAGTCAGATGCTCTATCCAATTGAGCTATGGGTGCGAGCACGGGATCTGAACCACCCCTCCGGGCTGTTCATTCCGAACGGGGGCGCATTCTACTCAGAGGAAAGGCTGGCTGACAACCGGGGACGAGTCGGCGGTCGCCAGTCGGCAGTCGGCAGTAGAAAGAGCGCCACGAACCGAGCCAGAGTCCGTTGGTTCTTCTACTGCCGACCGCCGACTGCCGACCGCCGACTCCGTTTGCATTGCCTTTTCCACCGCACGCTCCTAGACTATTGCTCCCTGAGCTCCAGCAAGCTTTCACGGCCTCTACGGTTGGCTAACTGCCTGCCCACCCTTCCCCAGCCAACCGTGGAGGCGTGATTTTTTCCCATGAAGAAAGAAGACGTCTACGCGCGGATGATGCACACGCCGGACGATCCTGAGCGCGCCGGGCTGCGCACTTCTCTTCGCGAAGCATGGAAGCAGCTCCTGCCGCTGCACCGGGCCCTCATCGATTCCGCGCGCGATGAATACGCGGCCGGTATCGCCCCGCTCTCCGGTCCCGGACATCTGCTGCAGCTCCTGCAGGACGATCCGTTCTTCACCTGGCTGAAACCGCTCACGTCGCTCATCGTCGACATCGACACGATGTCGCGCACCGATTTCGAGCGAGCGGACGTCGATGGCATCGTGTCGAGGATCGAGCAGCTTTTCGGATCGGCCGCCGATCCCGGCTTTACCGCCCGCTATGTCCCCATCCTGCAACGCGACGTGGATGTCGCCATCGCACATGCCGCCCTCCGGCAGATTACCGGGAAGCTCCGGAAATAACGCGATAACTCAGCGAAGCCGTCCCTCGTACCTATAGATGCAGTAAAGTACGAGTTACTCCTTTTATGGATTTCTATATTTTCGACGGCGAGTACATCCGGCGTCTGCGGGACGGCGACCGCGTCACGGTGGACCACTATTACAAGTACTTCAATTTCTTCCTGAAGCAGAGGCTGAGCGGACGCGTGCCGGTCGATGCAATCCAGGACATCATCGGGGAAGTCCACTATCGCGTCTGGAAGTATCTCCACAGCGGCAAGGAGATCCGCGAGCCTGAGAGGTTCGGAGCGTTCGTATTCAGGTTCTGCGACAACATCGTGCATGAGCGCAGCCGTGAGCATCAGACCGAGCAATTGCAGGATGTTCATCCCAAACCGGGCCCGGACCCTTTGGACGAGGCCATCACAGCGGAAGAGAAGGCACACATCCTTGACGTTCTCGATTCGCTCGAGCCGGCAGACGCGAACCTTCTGAAGGAAGTCCTTCTCGACGAGAGAGACAAGGACGAGATCTGCAAGGAGCTCCGAGTCACCCGCGACTACCTCCGCGTGCTCATCCACCGCGCAATCAAGAAGTTCCGCGAAGCGTACAAAAAGAAAAAAGACGATTCGTGAAACGAAATCGCCCGGCGCGACACTATCCACTCGAGAACAGTGATGAACCATTCCGAAGCAAATGAATCCGCCGCCGCCGCCGCGTACGTCATGGGGGATCTGTCCGGACCTGAACGCGATGCGTTCGAGATGCACTACATCGATTGTCCCGTCTGCGCAGAAGAAGTCTGGACAGGAACCAGGATGCTCGCCGCCGGCCGGGAGGCTCTCAAAAGCAACGTAGTCCCCTTTCCCGTGAGGTGGTTCCAGACCAAAGCGGTCGCCGCCATGTTCGCAGTGGTGGTCGGAATTCAGTCCTACGTCATCCTGCGGCCGCCGCCGCCAGTCTTCCAGATGGCCACGGTGGGTCCTATCCTCACTGGCGCCAACCGAGCCGGGGAAGCGATCGAGCCGGTCGAATTCGTCGACGGTCTGCAAACTGCTGTGGGGATCGAGATACCGCTCGACCGGCCCTATCCGAATTACCGCATCGAAGTGCGCGATTCCTCGGAAAAGGTGCTGATGAAGGTCGAGGCCTCGGCAAAACAAGTGCGTAGTCAACAAAGCATTTCACTCCTGCTCAGTCCGTTGCCGGTGGGCAGATATGCAGTGGTGGTCGAAGGCGTCCGAGAGGACGGCAACCGCTTTTGGGTCATCACGCAGAGTTTCGTAGTCGAGTAAACGTCCAACAGGAGGTTTTCCAAAACAGCAAACGCGCCCGAGAGAGCGCGTCCGAGGAGGGAGCCATGGGATTTTCATTCAACGCGAATACGCTCGCCATCGGCGGGCAACTCGAGAAACACGGCGGCAGGAAGCTGCTGCCGAGCAAGGGTTCGGTCACGCTGCCTCAGGAAGGCGGCTTCGGCGAATCCGTCATCTGCGACTACTGCGAGGAAGGGATTTCGTTCCTTCGCGCCGAGAGCCGCGTTTACGGTAGCAACTTCGGAAACAAGCTGTTCAAGTCGTTTGCGAACGTGACGGTGTACGGCCTCGATCTCGAAGGCCGGATTCAGGCCGACGTTCTCAGCGCCAGCATCACCTCGATCAATGAACGGGTGAACGGCTGCGGCGGCGAATCGCGTATCTCATTCGACGCCAGCATCGTCGGCCTGGTCATCGACGGCCATCCGTACAACGTCGAACTGGATACGAAGCTGTATCTGGACAACGGCACCTTCGCCGAATTCATCGAGGCCATCGCGAGAATGACGGCGGCCGAAGTGGAGGAAAAGGCCAGGGCTTTCAACTGGTCCATCGAAGAGTGCCGGACGGACGGCCGCTCCCACATTCCGCAGCGCTGCCAGAATGCGGCCCGCGCGTCGATCGTCAGCAAGATCGCGCCGGCGCTCACAGGCGACAGGCCGGAGCTCAGGCAGCAGGGCTTCACGATCGAAGTGCCAAACTTCGGTCTGCTCCACCTCGGCGAAGTGATGCTCACGATCGGCAAGCGGGGCATCAACCTTCTCCGCGTCGAGCGCGGAAGAACGATCGAGGATCTTGCACCGTTGACCGAGATCCAGGACGTTTCGCCGGAATCGGTTACCGCAGAGCAGCGTCCGACCGCGCTTGCTCTGGCCGAGATGCCGATGCTTGCCGCCGGAGGGGATACCAGTGGCGGCTACACTGTGGCCCATCTGACGGGTAACGGAACGGATTTCGGCCCGCCGCCGTGAAAGAGAACCATTGGGTGCCGCTGCTGTTTCTCCTGCTCATCGGGGGGACGGCGGCGGCACCGACTCCGGAAGCGCTGTATGACCAGACGATGGCGCTGGCCAACAAGGGAAACACCAAAGCAGTCCTGGCCATCACGCTCGACGCCCTGAAGCAGTTCGGCGACAGCAACGACCCGTGGGTGTGGCGGCTTCGCTACCGGCGCAGCAGAGCACTCGTCAGCGACGGGAAGGCCGAAGAAGCTCTGGCTCTTTTGCAGCGGCCGCTACCTCATGCGTTCCGAAAAACCGACATCGACGTATTGCGTCTCGAGTCTCACGCCTGGGCTGTTTCGTCGAAAAATCCCAGACTCGCCGAATCGCTCGCCGCGCAGGGTTACGCACTCGCGAAAGAAAAATACCCCGACAAAGTTGCGGCGCTGCTCGTGATCCGCATGATCGTCGATCGCCCGAAGACGATGAAGTGGGGGGCGGAAGCGATGTCTTCGTTGCGCAAGTACCCGGACCTGGCGACGGAATTGCGCGTACGCGGCCAGATCGGCACGCAACTGGCCCGCTCCGATCGGTTCGATGAAGCGATCGATCTCTGGGAGCCGGCATTGGCGCAGGCGCGCAATCTCGGCAACGAGGCATTCATCCAGCAAGCGGAAGGAAATCTCGGCTGGGCCTATTCGGAGTTGGGCGACTATGAAGGGGCCGAAGAGTTGCTCCTGCGCGCTCACGCCACCGCGATTCGGATCGGACAAAAGATCGACAGCGTTCCGTGGGCGTATCAGCTCGGCGACCTGCGTGTGCAGGCCGGCGATCTGGCGGGCGCCGAAAAGTACTATCGCACTGCCGTCGATCTTGCGCGGCAATCGAAGCATCGACAGTTGAGCGATGCGCTTGCGTCGCTGGCGTCATACGAGCTGCGAGTAGGCCGTCTCTCCGAGGCGCGCGGCCATATCCACGAAGCGCTGAACGAAGCGAAAGCGCGCAGGAGCCTCGACGCTGAGTTGCAGGCACAACTGATCTCCGGCCGCGTGGCCATCGCGGAAAACAGGATCGACGAAGGGAAACGTCTGCTGAAAGAAGTACTGGCGCACTCGAAATCGAAATCGATCACTTCGGAAGCGCACGTGTATCTCGCGCAGCTTTACGCGAAGACCGAAGATTTCGCAGCCGCCGAGCAGCAGTTTGACCGATCGATCGACGCTGCGCGCGAGGTGAGAAAAGAGATCAGCGGGGCGGAGCTTCGCTTCTCGTTCTTCAACGCCGTCCAGGAGCTCTATGACAGCTACGTTGACTTCCTCATGGCGCGAGGGCGACTTGCCGAGGCGCTGGAGATCACCGAATCGAGCCGCGCCCAAACGCTCGAAGAATCGCTGAAGGACCTCAATGAAGTCCGCGACCTGCGCGATGTCGCGAGAAAGTCGAATGCGACGATCCTCTGTTACTGGCTCGGGAACACGCACTCGTATCTATGGATCATCACGCCGCAGAAGATCACCTCGGCCGTTCTGCCGCCAAGGCGAACGATCGAAACGGAGATCGATCGTTATCAGAACGATCTCCTCGGGCAACGCGGGACGCTGGCCGGCAGCGGATCGCGCGGCAGAGCGCTGTGGCGCATGCTCGTCGAGCCGGCTTCGCGCTCGATCCCGCCCGGCTCGCGCGTCATCATCGTCCCGCACGGACGCCTCAGTGCGTTCAACTTCGAGACGCTCGTCGTGCCGGCCCCGAAGCAGCACTACTGGATCGACGACGCCATTCTCACGACGGCCAGCTCCGTCCGATTGCTGATGCGGAAGGAGTCGAAGCACGGCGCATCGAACCGTCTTCTGATCGTCGGCGATGCACCGCCACCCGACAAGGATTTCGCACCGTTGCCGCACGCGCGTGCGGAGCTGAACAAAGTGGCGCGGCACTTCGCTGGAAGGTACGTGATGCTGTCCGGCGCAAAGGCCACACCGGCAGCCTATCGTTCTGCATCGCCGGAGAACTTCGAGTTTCTGCACTTCGTTGCTCACGGAGTGGCCACGCGATTGAAGCCGCTCGATTCCGCCGTCGTGCTCGCGAGCGACGGCGAAGCATTCAAGCTCTACGCGCGCGACATCGCAAAGCAGCCGCTCACCGCGAAGCTCGTCACCATTTCCAGTTGTCATGGCGCCGGCACGCGTACCTATGCGGGCGAGGGCTTGATCGGGCTGGGATGGGCGTTTCTCCACGCAGGGGCCGACAACGTCGTGGCCGCGCTGTGGGAAGTGAACGATCGCGCCACGCCGGACCTCATGAATGATTTCTACGCGAGTCTGGCAAAAGGCAACGAACCGCCGGTGGCCCTGCGAAACGCGAAGCTCGCTTTGAAAGCAAAAGGCGGGACGTATTCCGCGCCACGTTACTGGGCGCCGTTCCTTCTGTACGGAAACTCGTAGCGCCGCAACCGGCCTGGTGTCCCCGGCTGGGCTCGAACCAGCGACCCACAGCTTAGAAGGCTGTTGCTCTGTCCAGCTGAGCTACGGGGACATGTTCGCGAAAGGCGTTAAGTTGGTCGGGGCGAGAGGATTCGAACCTCCGACCCCCTGCTCCCAAAGCAGGTGCGCTACCAGGCTGCGCCACACCCCGACATGAAGGATCTTCCAGCAGGCGGTTCCCAACAGGCTGCCGCGGAAGACCATTCCGGAACGATCCGACCTCGGATTCTACTCGCGTCGCGTCGAGGGTCAGCGTGAGCTAGATTGCCTGGGCGCTGGGCTGACCGCCATAGGTGCGCGCCGGAAGCGCGGCTGCCCACTTGGCGGCATCGGCCTTCTCGAGGAGGAACTCGAATGCGGCGCCGTGCGACCGAAGGCGCAGCACGCGGCAGTTGTGGACGTCGCGTCCCGTGGCGAGATCGTCCGAGTATTCGATCTCGTCGAGCCGGCTGAGCTCGAAAGAAGCTTCGAGATCGGGACTCTCGTAATAAAGCGTGTCCGCGCTGAGCGAAAGGGCGACCGGAATTTGCTCGCGTCCTTCCACATACTCCGCACGACTCACGAGCTTCGAAGAGGCGCGCCGCTTGTCCATGAGCGCCCCGAGGTGATCCTGATTGCGGAGCTTCATGTAGATCACGACCAGTACGACAAGTACGGCCACTCCAACGAGAGTCACGGTGACAGGCATGCCCTACCTCCTCTTCGTGGGTTTTCTTCGGTTACTGAAAATGTAAACCTTTTTGCCGGAAAGGACCAGCGTATTCAAAGCGCAGCCATGGCGCTCTCAGCCACTAGTGTCGCCGCGGTCGCTCTCACTCGCAGATAGAATGACTCAAATGAATCCAGGCAAACGAAGCACGCGGCACGAACACTCGTCGGGTGGCGCCGTGATCGCCATGCGCGACGGTGCGCCGCACGTGGCCTTGATCGCCACGCGCAGCAGAACGCGCTGGGGCTTGCCGAAAGGGGCGGTCACGGACGGCGAAACGTCGGAAGCGGCGGCGCTCCGCGAAGTGCGCGAGGAAACGGGGATCGAAGCGCGCATCATCCGGCCGCTGCCCACCATCGAATACACGTTCCGCGCGGGTGACGCGTTGATCTTCAAGCGCGTCGACTTCTACCTGATGGAGTATGTGGCCGGAGAGCTCGTGCCGCAGCTCAGCGAGGTGGACGACGTCGAGTGGGTCGAGCTGACGGCGGCGCTGCAGCGCGCGAGCTTCGACTCCGAGCGGAAGCTGCTGGAGAACGCGCTGCAGGAGCTTTCGGTGCGGCCGGCTTCTTCTTTTTCGTAGCGCCGCTCTTCTTTTTCGCGGAGCTTTTCCTGGTGCGATTGCTCTCCCAAACGTTCTCGCCGCTCACTTCCTCCACCAGACTGTTCGACACGACCGAGCGAGGCGCAACTTCGGTGATGTCGATTTCATCATTGGCGTAGCCATCGCGGTGCTTGAGCAGCAGCCACTCGTTGCCCTTATCGGCTCCCGCTTTGCCGTGAATTTTCACGAGAGCCCATTCGCCGAACATCTTCTTGCCCCGCAGCCGGAAGGTGAGCTTGCCGGCCTTCAGCGCTTTCACCGGATCGTCGCCCGGCTCGATGAATTCCCAGGTGCCCTGATCCCAGATGATCACGTTGCCGCCGCCGTAGTTGCCCGCAGGGATGACTCCCTCGAATGAGGCGTAGTCGTACGGATGGTCCTCCGTCATCATCGCCAGTCGCTTGACGGAAGGATCGTAGGACGGTCCCTTCGGAACAGCCCATGACTTCAGCACGCCCTCCATCTCCAGGCGGAAGTCGTAGTGAAGACGCGTAGCCTGATGTTTTTGGATGACGAAGATGGGTCCCTGCGCGAGCTTCTTCGTCCGCCCCGCCGGTTCCGGGGTGTCGCCGAAATCGCGCATGTCGCGGTATTTCTTCAGAAGGTCGGGCATGGCAGGCCTTTCTCCCGTGAATGGCGTCTCGCAAGGATGAAACCATGATCGAGCCGGTTAGGGGCATGTTTCCAGAGACTTAGAGGGGCAGAGGCTCCGATTTTGCATGGCTGCGCCCGACTCGGTATGTCTCCAACCCGCCGCATGCTTTGGGGAGCTTTCATCGCCTTGGCCGTTCTCACTGCCGGGAGCGTGGCTCTGACGATCTCCGTGCTGCAGATGGAGCAGCGCAACGAGTACGTGATCGTGCAGCAATCGCGTCCATTGCTCGACACAGTACGCAAGATGGACGAGTCACTCCTGACGATGGTGTCGGCCGCGCGCGGCTACCTCATGACCGGCCAGACTGAGTTTCAGCAGCAGTATGACGATGCGGTGCGCGACTATGGGACCCAGGTGGCGCTGGCTGATTCGTTGGCCCTCAGTGTGCGCGACAAAGCGACGGTCAAGGCCTTCCGCGAACATTACAACGAAATCAAGGTTCTCACCGACGCACAGATCCGGCTCAAGGACGATGGCCAGGACAAAGAAGCGCAGGACGTGATGCTCACCGCCGCGCGTGTGCGAAGAGCCACGCCGGACTTCGAGGATTTGCTCACCGAGCGGCTCCGCGCCGACCAGAACGCCGCTCTCGAAGAGATCGCAACCGTCCGTCAGTGGGTAATGATGGGAATGGTCTTTCTCGGGCTCGGCATCATCGTGCTCGGCGCGTTCGCGGCCACGCGCATCGAAGCGCAGCTCCTCAAGTCGCTCAACCGTCAGGTGCGCCGGACCGAAGCGATGATCGCCGGAATGTCCGATGGCGTGCTGCTCGTGGATGGCGAAGGACAGACCGTTTTCATCAACCCGGCCGGACAGCGCATGCTCGGAACCTCCACGGTCGGAGTGCCGATCACGAAACAGGCGGAAGCCTATCGCCTCCGCGATGAGCACGGTCGCATGCTCGATCCGCAGGGGCTTCCGGCAGCGCAGGCGCTTTCCACGGGACGCGTGGTACGCGACGTGACGGTCCTGATCTCCCGCGATGAGACCGTGGCCGTTTCGATGAGCGCGACGCCACTCCAGGAAGACGGTCAGACCTCCGGCGTGGTGGTGACGTTCCGCGACATCACCGAGCGCCGCGCACTCGAAGAGCGGATGCAGATCCAGGCCGAGCGCGCGCAGATTCTCGCGGACGCCGGAACGTTCTTCGCCAGCAACATCGATCCGACCTGGGTCACGCAGGCCATCGCCGAGCGCGTGGCCGAGGTTCTCGGCGACTGGTCGGCGGTCATTCTCCGCAGCGGCGACAGAGATCTGACCGTGGCTTCGATCTATCACCGCGACATGGCTTCCCTCGGCCTGGCGTGGTCCTACATCTACCGCCAGGCGCTGTTCGTCGGGGAAGGGCTGATCGGGCAGGTGATTTCCAGCGGATTCCCATCGCTCACCACGAACGTCCGCACGATTGGCGATGCCGCGAATCCGGGCATGTACCATCCGTCGCCGGTGAAGCTGGCCTCACTGCTCATTCTGCCGTTGCGCACGCGGCGCGAAGTCATCGGCGCAATCGTCATCGCCGCTAACGATCCCGATCGCGCCATGACGGACGAGAAGCTTCCTCTGGCGGAGCTGCTCACCGAGCGCGCGTCGCTGGCCATCGAGAACGCCAGGCTCTACACCGAACAGGTCGAAGCGAGACACAAGCTCGAAGATCTCTCGCGTCTCAAGGACGAGTTCCTCTCCATCGCCTCGCACGAATTGCGCACGCCCGTCACGTCGATCAAGGGCTACACGCAGCTCGCCAAAATGCTGATCAAAGAAGGCGACCTGAGGACCTCCGAGGAGTATCTCGACATCACGCTCGATCAGATCGATCGCATGTCGCGGCTCATTCTGGAGCTACTGGATGTGTCGCGGATCGAGACAGGCCGCCTCGAGATCCGACGCGAGCCGATCCACTGGGCGCACTTCGTCCGCGACGTCGTGCATCGCCATCACACGGCCATCAGTGATCGCCGCTTCCACGTCAGCATCCCGGACGACAACAGGGTCGTCAACGGTGATCGCGATCGGCTCGAGCAGGTCCTCGGCAATCTGCTGGAGAACGCGGTGAAGTACTCGCCGGACGGCAGCGACGTCACGGTGACCGTAGACGACAGGAGCGACACGTTCGTCACCGCCGTGTGCGACCGCGGCATGGGCATTCCCGCCGACGAGCTAACGCAAGTCTTCGAGCGATTCCATCGCGGACGACACGTTTCGTCGACGAACTACGGCGGCCTGGGGCTCGGTCTCTACATCACGAAACAGATCGTCGAGCGCCACGGCGGCAGGATCTGGGTCGAAAGCAAAGAAGGCCAGGGCACGACGTTCTACTTCTCACTTCCGGCGAGCGAAGAACCGGCGCCGGCTGCGAATCCACCGCAGGCGTTGGTGGAGACGTAATCGCGCTACAGTCATCGCTGATGCGGACCCTTTTTCTGTTTGCACTTCTGAGCTCAGTGCCTCTCACCGCGGAGATGCGACTCGAGCTCGTGCGACATTCACTGACCGGAGCGCATTGCCGCTATCGCGAATATGTCGAAGGGATTCCGAGCGATGTCTACGAAGTGCGTCCGTGCGACGCGTCCGCATTCGGCATTGCCGCCGAGGCGCAGGCGTTGCGGCCGGATGCATCGCTGCGCATCATCGACGGACGTGTGGCGCGACGCCAGATCGTCGAAGAGCGTCCGCTGGAGCGCTTCGCATACGACTACGACCTCGAGACCGGAGCGCTGATCCGCACGGTTCCGCTATTTTTTCATGCGAAGCCGGCGCGCGTGTTCGATCCGAATCCCGTGGCCGCAACCAACGACACGACGCTACAGGACCAAAACGACGCCGCGACCGCGGTGCCGGAGCATGCCTATCGCGACGTCGATCTGCTGGATGTCGTGGCTAGCGGGCCATTGGCCGGGCCGCACGTGAAACTCGTCGACCGCCAGGCTCCGTCCGTCGCGCCGCCCGATGCGGCATTACCGCTTCTCTTCGATCGCGCCGCCGACGGCTTCGAGGACGTCAACGTCTACTTCCACATCGACCGCACGCAGCGGTACCTGCAGTCGCTCGGCTACACCGCTGAGCGCAGCATCGCCGCCTATGCCATCGAGGCCGACGCGCATTCTGCGAACGGCTCGGACAACTCGTTCTTTCTGCCTTCCGTGACGCGGATCGCCGAGGGGACCCTGCATTTTGGCGAAGGCGGAACGGATGACGCGGAGGACGCCGATCTGATCGTGCACGAGTATGGACACGCCATCCAGGAGTGGATCGCGCCGGGCACATTCGGCGGTGCGTTCACCAGCGAATCGCGCGCACTCAGCGAAGGCTTCGGCGACTACTGGGCGTACTCGGCACACTCTGCGCAGCGCCTGGCCAGCGGTCGCGATCCCTTCTGCCTTGCCGATTGGGATGCGCGTTGCTGGGAAGACGACGCGTCGCAGCAATGTGCCTACAGGCCGGGCTCCGATTGTCTGCGCCGCGTCGACGGCACGCGCACCATGGCCGATTACGAGAGAACCGGCGGCGCCGGCGTGGAGCATCGCAACGGCTCGATCTGGTCCTCGGCACTGCGCGAGATTCATCAGCAGCTCGGCCGCACAATCACGGACACGATCGTCATCGAAGCCCTGTTCGACGTACCGCCCAATCCGACGTTCACGGTGATGGCGCAGCGGATGTTGGAAGCGGACCGGTTGCTCTTCAACGGTACTTATGCGCAGACGATCTGTGCGGCGATGCTCGCGCGTGGCATCGTCACCGGCTGCGATGAGACCCGGCCGCGTGGCGAGCAGACACTGTTTCAGAGCAGCGATCGCGTACTGCCGATTCCGGAGAACAACAGCGCCGGCGTCACGTCGTCGCTGACCATCGATGACGCGCGGGCCATCGAGCGGATCTACGTGCGCGTCGACATCGCGCATCCGCTTCGCGGCGATCTGCGCATCGAGCTCATTGCGCCCGACGGAACCGTCGTTCTGCTGCAGCAAGTTTCGGGCGAGCGCGGTGCGGATGTCCGCACGACGTTCGGTCTGACGGCACAACCGGTGGAGCCGCTCGGTACGCTGCACGGCCGCAGCGCGGCAGGCGTGTGGAAGCTCGTCGTGCGCGACTTGCGTACGCGCGATGCCGGAACGCTGCTCTCATGGGGTCTCGTACTGCAGCTCGAAGGCGACGTTCCGTTGAGCGAACGCCCGCGCGGAGAGCACGCGCAGATGATCCCCGTCGTCGCCCATCTCTTCGGCGTAGGTGCCACGCACTTCGCATCGGATGTCCGAATCGCAAATCCGGCGACGGAACGCGTCACGGCGACATTGATCTTCACCCGAAGCGGCGAGGACGGCCGCACGAGCTTTGCCGCGATGAAGGCGATCCTCGCGCCGGGACAGACGCTGGCCTTCGACGACATCGTCGCCACTGCGTTCCACACCGCTGGCAGCGGGTCGCTCGAGATCCTCGGCGACGTGATCGTCATGAGCCGCACGTACGCGGAGACTGCGGGCGGCACACTCGGCCAGCAAGTTCCGCCTGTCCGCGATTCGACGGCGCTCGGAGAAGCGCCGATCGCAATCGCGCCACTCCCCGAGGAGCGCTCGCGCTACAACATCGGCGTCACGGAGATCGGCGGTGCGAGCGGTATGGTGATGATCGGCGCGCGTCGCATTGAGCTGCAGCCGTTCAGCCACGTGCAGTTCCCGGCGGACGGCACGTTCGTGACGGTCTCGGTGATCGAGGGCGAAGCGCGCGTGGCCGCGTATGGGTCGCAGGTCAATGAGATTGGCGACCCAATGTTCATCCCGGCCGAAACGTTGCGGAACGAGCTCGTTCAACGGGCAGCGCCTGCGATCAGCGTCGATCGGTGGCGAACGGACGTCTGGCGCAGCACCGCGAGCTCGATCCGTATCGATTTCGATGTGTTGTGGGTCCACTTCCTGCGGAGGTACGGAGTCATCCGCGTTGAATTGACAGCGAACCAGATCGGCGGCACGCGGATCCGTAGCAGCAGCGGTACCGATCAGTTCGTGCCGTTCGCCGGCGACGCGCCTTCCGGCGAGCAACACCTCCTATTCATCGAGACCACCCCGCCGTATCGGACCAACATCGGGATCTTCACCGATCTATCCGTGGACATAACCGCAGAGGCCGTCGTCTATGAAGCCTCGGGCAACGAGGTGCAGCGAGAGATCCTGCGCACGGTCGACGGGGCCGCGCAAATTGCGGTCACCCCGCAGATCGCAGGCGGCCGCGCCGTGGTGCGATTACTCGACGGCATGGGCCACGCCTACGCTTCGCTGGTCGACAACCGCACAGGGGACGCGACATATGTGCAGGGAAGGTAGTCGTGTATCCTGCGCCCGCAATGACCGACGAATCGCCACGGCAGGATCTGCCCGAGGCGCAGTCGCTGGCGCAGCTCCCGCTCAAGATCCTCGAAGAAGTGATCCGGCAACTGCGCAGCACGCGCAATGACATCATTCGCTTCGGCGTCTGGAACATCCGCAATCTCACAGACGACGAGTTCAACAAGACCGACGACCGCAAGCTCCTTGGATACTTCCGGCAGGATCTGCTGGAGACGCGTTTTCTCTCCAAAGGCCGCCGCATCGACCTCGTGCAGCTTTGGCGCTGGTTCGACGATCAGATGATCGGCGTCGAGCCGCTGCTCATCGACAAGCGGGAGGTCTTTCTCAACATCCAGGACAAGGACCTCGACAAAGTGCGCAAGCGCATCGAAGAGATCCAGTCGTTCCTCCCCGCGCTGCGCAGCGACGACCTCGACGGCTTCCGCCGCGTGAAGTACAAACTCCGCCGCACCGTCATGCGCCTGACCTACGACCTGCACCACGTCTTCAAGCGCCTGGAAAAACACCGCAAGAACATCTTCATGACGAGCGGTGCTCCCTCAATGGACCGCGAGCGCCTGCCGCTCGAAGCCGTCGTCGAGATTCCCGACCCGCCGATGATCGAGGATCACGAAGAAGCGGAAGGGCATTGACCGAGACTGGGGGATTGCACCTTAAGTCCTACGCAGAATTGTACTTTGCAAGCTCTTCAGCCTGGCTTTGACGCCCTTCTGACAAGTGCTGGTTAAACTCGGTGCGTATTAACCGACGCTATTTTGGGGCCGGCGGAAGGGCACATGTCAGATAAAGCTTGGTTGCGATGTGAGGTAACCCCGGGCATGTTCACAAACGAGCTCGCGGTCGGTATCCAGACATCAGAAGGCAAAACCGTCTCGTTCTTCCTTCCCGACGATTCGGTCAAGAACAGCGAGATCGCAGTGGACGTCGTCGCTCGCAATGGCGAATACGGGGTTGTCGCGTTGCCGCAGAGAACGTTCGAAGGTTCAAACGTCGCGCGAGTTCCGATGAACGCTCTGCGGTTTGCATGATCCTTTCGAACGTCGGCATTCATGCGGCACTTGACGCTGGTGACCTTGCCATCACTCCAGAACCAACTCCAAGGCGGCCCTCTGGATATGAGGTCGAATGTCCGTATGACACGTGCTCTGTAAATCTAAAACTCGGGAACCAGATCTCGATTCCGAAGCCGGGAAAGCCAATCACACTCGACCTCAGACGAGGCGGTATAGCCAGGTTTTTGCCGGAGTTGTACGAGACGAGCAATCTCGGCGCTGGTGGCTATACGTTAGCCCCGAATCAGTTCATCCTCGCACGTACGCATGAACGAGTAAGCCTCCCGATTCGCGAAGGGAGGCCTTCGTATGCAGCAAGAATCGAGGGGCGCAGCTCGTTCGCACGCATCGGTTTGCTTGTTCACTTCACCGCACCAACCATTCACGCTGGATTCGAGGGAACGATTACCCTCGAGATGATCAACTTAGGGGAGTACTCGATATCGCTCTTCCCTGGTATGGAAGTTTGCCAGTTGATCGTCGAAACGGTTGACCCTCCGCCATTTTCAAACCCCAGTGAATTTCACGCTCAGTCGACTCCGACTGGGAGATAAACTCCAAGGCTCCTGCCCAGCGTCCGCCCTCGCCCTCTGAACTCAGATCTCCTCCGCCACCGTCTGCCCTTCCTGCACGATCACTCGCTTTGAGTCGACGACGACTTCGTTTACGAGGAGCTGCATCGTATAAACACCGGCTGCGATGTGGGAGAAGGTCGTGGTGCCGGGGGTGGGCAGGAGCTCGCGGGATGGCAGGGCGGTGCCGAAACGCCAATAGGGGATTCCGTTGGCGTCGATGAGGCGGATGCGGACGGGGTTGTTGTGTTTCGAGCGCACTTGCAGCGTGCCGCCGGGTGAGAGCGCAACGGTCTGCGTGGAAGGCGATTGAAATGAGATGTTCCGCGGCGCGTAGCCGTTGGCCATGACCGTGGCGGTGTAGCTTCCGGGCGAGACCGACAGGCTCAGGCTGCCGCTCTCTCCTCCGCCGCCGAAAATCATGCGCGTCTCATCGACCATTCGGCCTTGCATGTCGAACACGGAGGCGCGGCCGGAGATCGGTCGTCCGTCGCGCGCGTCGACGACGTTGAGCGTCACGCCGGCATTGCGGGCCAGGTGCAGCTCGAGATCCGCCGGCGCGGACTCACCGACATAGAGCTCCTTCACGTCGTTGCCGTAGCCCTCGCGAGACGCGGTCACCGTGTAGTTTCCCGGAGCGATCGAGTCGATGATGAAGTAGCCGGTGGCATCGGTCATCCCTCCGCGATTCATGCGCGGCCCTTCGGTCGTCGACACGCTGCGGAGCTGGACGGTGACGTTCGCCAGCGGCTCGTTCGTGCTCACGTCGAGCACGCGTCCGCGTAGCGCGTTCGTTTTATAGTCGATGTCGTAGGTGGACGAGCCACGGACCTCGTACGTCGTGGAGTAGGGACTCATTCGCTGTGCGTCGTACACCATCACCGTGTACTCGCCCGCGTCGAGGCCGCTCACGGAGTAGAGGCCGTCGTTGTCTGTCGGCGCGCTGCCGCTGGCGCGGGAGAAGTTGCCGCGCGGGAAAAAGCTCACGAATGCGCTGGGCATCAGAACGCCGTTGCGCGTGACCCTGCCGCTGATCACGACGTCATCGCGGAAGGTGATGTCGACCTGCTGCGATCCACCCGCCGCAAGATCCACCGTCTGCGAGGCCGATCGCCGCGTCGCGCCGGTCATGCCCGAACCGGAAGATGCCTGAACCTGAATCGTGCCCGCGGAAACGCCTTCGATGCGGTAGTTGCCGCTCGAGTCGACCGCTCCTTCGCTCATCGTCGATCCGCCGGCAGCGGTCACCTCGGCCGACGCCAGCTCCTGAGGTGTCAAGCCGCTGATCCGGCCGTAAACCGTGCCGCCCGTTTTCAACACGATGCGCACCGGAGCGCCGGTGGAGACGTCGACATCTGTGAGCGTTCCCTCGGCGTATCCGGTCTTGCTGGCGCTGAAGCGATAGCGGCCGGGCGACACGGAGTCGAATTCGAACGATCCATTGGCGTCCGTCCGCGCCGACTCGAAACCGGCGCTGGAGGACGCCTCGACCTGGGCATCGCTCACCGGTGCTCCGGCCTCGGTGACGACCGTTCCGGTCACCCGTCCGCCCGACGCCAACTGCACATCGAGACGAGTCTCGCGTCCCTTGAGCGTCACCGATTTCCGCGTGTTGGAGTGCTTGTGGTGGGAAAAGCTGACCGACTCTTCGCCGGCTTCGAGAGCCTCGATCGCGTACTCGCCGTTGGCGTCCGTCGTGGCGGTCCGTTCCATGCCGCTCGCCGCGAAGCCGCCAGTCGGCGAGGGAAGAACGCGCACCTGGACATCGCTGAGCGCCGATCCGTTCGGTCCCGTCACACGCCCGATCAGTTTCACGCCGGTATCGAGCTGCAACTCGAGGTCGCGGAGCTCTTTTCCTTCCTCGACGGTAACGTTCAGGCGCGCGCTCGCGTAGCCGGGCGCCGAAGCCATGAGCACGGTGGCGCCGGTGGGGACGGAGTCGAGCGTGAACGAACCGTCGTCCGAGGTAAAGCTGCGCAATTGCGGTGGTCCCATCATCACCCTGCCGCCGCCGCCGCGCGAGGTCGTGATGCCGGCCTGGAACGTGGTGATCGGTTTACCTGACCCCTTCTCCACGACACGACCGGTGATGCGGCCGCCGGGTTTGACGTCGATGACGACATCGCGCGCCGGAGCCGTAACGTTGCGCGTCTCCTGCACGAAGTCGTCTTCCTTGCGGGCCATGATGCGAACGCTTCCCGCCGCCAGGCCGCTCAGCGTGAACGAGCCATCCGGCCCCGTCGTGGCGGGGACGCTGCTGGTGCCCGGCCCCATGGCCATGATCCTCACGTTTTCCAGCCCCGCTCCGCTCCGCGTGACGCGGCCGGTGATCTCCACCGCCGGCTCCAGCGTGGCTTCGACCATCGGCGAGGAGGTGACGCTGATGCTTTGTCCGCGCACCGTTTTCGGCGCCATACCTTCGCGGCGGAACGTGAAGTCGTACGTCCCTTCCTTCACGCGCATCGTGAACGTGCCGTCGGACGCGGTGTGTACCGCGTCGTCATCCATGCCCGGCATGCCGCCGATGAACGTTCGCATCATCATGCCGCGCGGACCGCCCTCGGCTTCATTGGCAACGACGGCCACGCCGGACAGCGGGTCGCCCTGCGTATCGACAGCTCGTCCGCTGACCGCGATGCCGCTCGGGATCGTCAGCACGAGACCGCTCTTGCGCTCGCCGGCCGTGAGTTGCATCGAGTCGCTTTTCGCCGAAGGCATACCGCGCTTCGTGGCGCGCACCCAGATCGACTGATGGGGCTCGATCCGCATGCTGAACCGTCCGTCCGGACCGCTGACGTTGGAATCCATGCCGCGCATCATTCGCCGCGGCATCCTCATCCCGGCGCTCTCTGCGTCTTCGGTGTCGATCATCGCCACGACGACGGGACGCTTCATCTCGTCGATCACCACGCCGCTCACGCGCGCCAGCGGTGACAACGCCACATCCTTCGACGTCTGCTGGCCGGCGACGGCGCTGGCGTCGGCCGGGACCGTTGCGTAGCCGGGATGAGCGGCCAGCACGTTGTACGTGCCTGCGGGAACGATGGCCGAATACGCGCCCTTCGCGTCCGTGAGGACGTTGACGCCGGTATCGACGCCGGGACCGAACCGGCGCGGGCCGACGTACACGATCGCTCCCGCTACAGGCACGCGCGACTTCGCGTCGGTGATGCGCCCGGAGACGGTGGCGCCTTTCGCAAGACGGATCGTCGCCGATGCTTCCTTCGCGTACGCACGCTGGCCGAGGAGCGAGTCCTTGCGCGCTGCGATCGTCTTCCACCGCGGCGGCATGCGTGCGATCGTGAACGTGCCGGCATCGCTGCTCGTGGCCAGAGGCCAGCCATCGACGAGGATCGTGGCATTGGCAACAGGCGCGTCTTTCTCTCCGGCGACGACCGTTCCCTGAAACGCGCTTCCGGCCACGAGTGTGCGCTGCAGCGCGCTCGCGATCATGCCGGTCATCGAAAGGGAGGTCTCGTCGTGAACGGCGAAATCGGGATGGACGACTACGATGGAGCGGCTGTGCTTCGGATCTGGAGCTTCGTAGCCGCCCTTCTCGTCCGTCTTCGCGATGTACTCGTATCCGTTGTAATGAAGGATGACGCTGGCGCCGGCGACCGGCTTGCCGCCGGCCGTGACGCTGCCTTTGCGCATTTCCGATTTCTGAAGCGCGATTGCTCCGACCTCCTCATCGCGCTCGATGCGCCGGCTGTGGGGGTCGTAGCCGCGCGCATACACCGACAGACTGACCGTTGGCTCTTTTGGCGATTCGAGAGAGAACGCACCTTTCGCATCAGTCTGCGCGGAGGAGATCGGCACCGCGTCCGGCGTCGCGGACAGCAAGCGCACTCGCGTCGCCTCCATCGACTCGTACGCACGGATCGATACGCGCGCGCCCGCGACTGGCTGGCCGTCGATGGTCATGATCACCCCGGTGATGGCGGCCGATGAAGGAAGGGCGGCAAGACAGAGAGCGAGGAATCCCCACAGATGGCGTTGCATGGTGCCTAGTATGACGCTCGAAATCGCAGGTTGTTCCGTTCTGTTGGGCCCCGCATGCGCAAGTACCGGCGGCCCGTCCGCGGCGAGATCCTGAAGTCGCGGCTGGACGCGCTCGCCGAGACGTTCGATGTCACCACGATTGCGCCCGATCCGCTGCAGCTCGTGCTTCGCTACGACGACCCGCTCGATCAGGAAGTGGCCGGACTGATCGCCGCTGCGTTCGCATATGGCCGCGCGGACATCATCGTGGCGAACATCGGCGCGATGCTGGCGAAGATGAAGCCGTCGCCGTATCGATATCTCCTCACGTTCGATCGCGCCGAGGCCACGCGGCGCTTCGCAGGTTTCGTTCATCGCTTTCATAAAACGCCCGATCTCGTGGCGTTTCTCGGATGTCTCTCTCGTGCGATCGAAACGCACGGATCGCTCGGTGCGCTTTTCGAGAAGTGCCACGACCCGAGCGACGCGGACATCGGTCCGTCGCTGGTGAGGTTCGTGGAAACGATCCGCGCGGGCGAAACGAAGAAAGCGGCTGCCCTTCGATATCTGCTGACCTCTCCATCTGACGGCTCCGCGTGCAAACGGATGAATCTCTTTCTCCGCTGGATGGTGCGCCGCACATCGCCCGATCTCGGTCTCTGGACGTTCGTCGATCCGTCCCAGTTGGTGATGCCGGTCGATACGCACATCCACCGCATCGCCACGTTCCTCGGGCTCAACGATCGCAAGTCCGCCGACTGGAAGGCAGCGCGAGCGCTCACCGACCGCCTGGCCCGATTCGACCGCACCGACCCCGTCCGTTACGACTTCGCGCTGTGCCGCTTGGGCATCCTCGATCTCTGTAGCCGCAAGCGCCGCCTCGAGAATTGCGAGGTCTGCATGCTCAGAGAGGTTTGTCGATTTCCGGTCGTTTCCTGAGGCAATACTCCAAAAAAACGCGCTTCAAATCCAACGCGTCGTATACGGGGGAGCCCTTTTCAGAAAACCGGATGTCGATTCAACGTTTCGAATCAGAGGGTTAACCCTTGAATTCGCGCGGCATCGGCATTGAATCGTCCACAACGCTCGATGCGTAAATCGGTCCTGGTGAACGCGATTCTGGCCATCCTGACGATCGGGATCGTGCTGGGTGCGTTCGTTTCGTTCCAGCGCAAACGCTCCTCGTTCGAGCGGATCGACTTCACGTTCCAGCGTGACAACGGCCCGATCGTCGTCAAGACCGTCGACCCCGACAGCAACGCCTCCCGCGCCGGCCTCCAGCCGGGCGACCTGATCCTGATCATTGGCGACGCGCCGACGACCGAAATCGGCGGCGTGCAGAAGACGCTGCGCCGTATCGGCCACACCGTACAGATGGTCATCAATCGGAACGGTCAGATCTTGACGGTTCAGTATCAGCCGCCCGAGCTGAAGATCGACTTCTCGTATCTGATCCTCAGCTTCATCGGCTTTCTCTACCTGGCCATCGGCCTCTTCACGCTCTTTCGAGGAGAGTCGCAGGAGAGTCGCCTTTTCTACTTCGTCACGCTGCTTTCGTTCATCGTCTACGTTTACACAAAAGCGGGCGACGTCGACTGGAGCTACAAGCTCCTGCAGTTGACGGAGGAGCTGGCCCTCATCTACCTGCCTCCGCTGACGCTGCACTTCTTCCTGCGCTTCCCGCGCCCGATCATCCGCGAGCGCAAATGGATCGCGCTGATGTATCTGCCGCCGGTCCTGCTGACGTTGTGGAACGTCGATCTGCTGGTCTTCAGCAACGCCGTGCCGCTCGCTACCGTGCAACGCTCACTGGAGCTGGCCAGCAAATGGGCGCTGCTCGACTTCGGGATCTACTTCACGCTGGCCGTAGTCGCGCTGGCCCTCACCTACGGCCGGGCCGCTCCCGCCGGCAAGAAACAAATCAAGTGGATCTATCTCGGCGTGGCGCTCGGCTTCCTGCCGTTCCTGGCCATCTACATCATCCCGTACCTCGTCACCGGGGCGGTCACGCCGATCTACACCACGCTTTCGATCCTTCCGCTGGCCTTCATCCCGCTGGCGTTCGCGGTCTCGATCCTCAAGTACAAGCTGTGGGACGTCGAGGTCGTGATCAAAGAAGTGCTGGCTTACTCGGTCACGTTCGCCTTCGGCATGATCGCTTTCTCCACGGTGAACCTCGTGCTGTCGAGCGTGATCGAGGAGCGCTCGGCGATGGAGCGCAACTTCCTCGCCTTCAGCTCGGGCCTCCTCATCGCCGGCGTGCTGATCCCGGTCAAAGGAAAAATCGAAGCGGTCATCGAGATGATCCTGTATCGCGAGAGCTACCGGCATCGCCGCACGATGACGGACTTTGCGCAGGAGCTGGCCACTTTCCACGACGTCGAAGAGTTGATCGCCATGGTGCGCGAACGGATGCGCGCCACGCTGCACATCGAGCGGATGAATCTCTACATCCGCGAAGCCACGGCGCTCTTGATCTACGACCCCGAGGCCGGCGTGCCGAGCCGCGTGACCGCGGAAGAGCTGGGACCGATTCCGCTGGAAGGACCGGTGGTGCTCAGCGCGCCGCGCCTTCCTGACGGAAGCGACGTGCCATGGCGCCTGCTGTCTGCCGGCTATCGCTACGTCTTTCCGTTGCGCAATCGCGGCGAGCTGCAAGGGCTGCTTCTCCTCGGCACACGCCGCGGCGAGGAGCCTCTGTCGCGCGACGATCTGCACCTCATCGGCACGCTCACCGCGCCGGTAGCGCTGGCCATGGAGAACTCGCGGTTGTACGGCAAGCTGCGACGCCAGCTCGACGAGATCCGCGCGCTCAAGGAGTACAACGAAAACATCATCGAGTCGTCGCTGTCGGCGATCGCGGTGGTCTCGCTGGACGGCACCGTGCTCACGGCCAATCAGGCGTTCTGGGAGCTTGTGGGCTCCGATCATTCCGGCGAGACCATCGACACGCTTTTCCCGCCGTACTCCGAGCTGAGACGCACGCAGGGACTGACGCTTTCGACGCACTTCACGAACAGGCACGGCGTGGAGAAGGAAGTGACGGTCACTTCCAGCCCGCTCTCCACCACCGACGTCGATGACGACGGCACGCGCGTGCTGGTCATCGGCGACATCACCGATCGCGTACGCCTCGAACGCGAGCTGCAAGATAAGGAGCGGCTGGCGTCGCTCGGTCTTCTCGCCGCCGGCGTCGCTCACGAAGTCAACACGCCGCTCACCGGCATCTCGTCGTACGCGCAACTGCTGCTGGCCGATACGAACGAAGACGATCCGAAATACCGGCTGCTGAAAAAGATGGAGCAGCAGACCTTCCGCGCCTCGAGCCTGGTCAACAATCTGCTCGATCTCATCGCCGACCGTCCCCGCACACGCGAGATCGTCAACGTCGAAGACCTGATCACGGCCACGGTCGCGCTCCACGAAGACCTGATGAAACCGAAGCGCATCGTCGTTCATCTGCAGACGGTGCTGCGCCGCGGCGACGAGCCACCGGTGCGCGTGCGCGGAAACTTCCACGATCTCCAACAGGTTCTGACCAACGTGTTGCTCAACGCGCGCGATGCCGTGGCCGAGGGCGGGAACATCTGGATCTCGGTCGCGGAAGAAGGCGATCGCGTCGTGATCCGTGTGCGCGACGATGGCAAGGGCATCCCGGCCGAGATCATCGGCAGGATCTTCGATCCGCTGGTCACCACCAAGCGCGGCCAGGGCGGAACGGGCCTCGGACTGGCCATCAGTCGTAGACTGGTCCATGCATGCGACGGCGACATCACCGTCGCCAGCACTCCCGGCAACGGCGCCGAGTTTTCGATTGTGTTGCTCAGGGTGGAGAAGACCGTAGGCAGTATGCAGTGACTTCAATGCGAGTTCTGATCGTCGACGACGAAGAAGTGCTGCGGGATGTTCTCGAAGTCGTGCTGCGGCGCGAAGGCTTCGACGTCGTCTCGGCCGCCAGCGGTGAAGAAGCGCTGAGCATGCTCGACGGCGAGGAGGTCGACCTGGCCATCCTCGACGTGATGCTGCCGGGAATCAGCGGCATCGACACACTGCGCGCGATGCGCATCTCCAACCCGCACCTGCCGGTCATCGTCATCACCGCCTCCTCGTCCATCGACGGCGCCATCGAGGCGATGAAGCACGGCGCCTTCCACTACATCCCCAAGCCTTTCAAGAACGATGAAGTCGTGCTGACGGTGAACAAAGCGCTGGAGCAGCGGCGGCTCTCGCGCGAGAACGAGCGCCTCAAGTCCGAGCTCTCCGACAAGTACTCCTACGCCAACATCATCGGCAAGAGCGAGATCATGCGGAAGGTCTTCGACCTCATCCGCCAGGCCGCGCCGTCGCGCTCCAACATCCTGATTCAGGGCGAGTCCGGCACGGGCAAAGAGCTAGTGGCCAAGGCCATTCACCATGCCAGCCCGCGCGCCCGCAATGCCTTCGTCACCGTCAACTCCGGATCGCTGCCGCCGGAGCTCCTCGAGTCCTCGCTCTTCGGACACCTGAAGGGTGCGTTCACCGGCGCCATCGCCACCAAGCGCGGTCTCTTCGAAGTGGCCGACGGCGGCTCGATCTTCCTCGACGAGATCGGCAACATCAATCTCGAGACTCAGGCCAAGCTCCTGCGTGTGATCCAGGAGAAGGAGTTCATGCGCCTCGGCTCGGTGGAGACGATTCGCGTCGACGCGCGCATCATCGCGGCCACCAACGCGGACCTGCATCGCCTCATGGCCGACCTGAAGTTCCGCGAGGATCTTTACTACCGGCTCAACGTCATCACCATCCAGCTTCCGCCGCTGCGCCGCAAGCGCGAAGACATCCCGCTGCTCGTGCAGCACTTCCTGCAGAAGTACTCCGAGGAGAACAAGCGCAAGGTGCGCGAAGTCACGCCCGAAGCGATGCGCATCCTCATGGACCACGCCTGGCCGGGGAACGTGCGCGAGCTGGAGAACACGATCGAGCGCGCGGTGGTCCTCTGCAACGGCGACCGCGTCACGCCCGAGCTGCTCCCCGACTATCTCCGCTTCCCCGCACGCACCGACCAACCCACGATGATCGTCCCGCAGGACGGCATCTCGCTCAAAGACTCCGTCTCCAACTACGAGCGCGCCATGATCCTGCAATCCCTGGAGCTCGCCAGCGGAGTCCAGAAACGCGCCGCCGAGCTTCTCCAGCTCAAGCCCTCCACCCTCAACGAAATGATGAAGCGCCTCGGCATCCACACCAAGTCGAACGCCGTCGTCGAGGACGAAGTGGCCGTGGGGGATTGAGAGTTCTGACGAACAGCGCGAAGAACTTCTTGCGCGTGGATGCACGCGCGCACCCTCACCACAGAGACACAGAGATCACAGAGGGGACACAGAGTAAGGCATGGCCTGTGATTGCCGCTCTTCTACGATCTGCTTTACTCCGTCCCCCTCTGTGATCTCTGTGTCTCTGTGGTGAATACACGCGTGTTCGTGCGCTGGATGCGTAAGTCACCGACTCCGACGTTCTCGCGACGACTACAATTCCCCGCGATGAATCGACGTAGCGTTGCACTCATTGCGCTCTTCGCGCTGTTCTCGCTCGCCGCAACCGCGCAAACCACCGTCCCTACGCCCGATGAGTTTCTCGGGTATGGCATGGGCGAGCGGTTCACGCCGCATCACCGCATCCTCGATTACTTCCGCGAGCTGGAGCGCAAGTCGGGGCTGGTGACGATGCGTACCATCGGCGAGACGTACGAGCACCGGCCGCTGGTGCTGGCCACGATCACGTCGGCGAAGAATCAGGCGGCGATCGAAACGATCCGCCGCACTGTGGCGACGCTCGCACGCGGTGAAGGTGACGTCGATGCGCTCGTGCGCGACCTGCCGGTCATCGTCTGGCTGGCGTTCGGGGTTCATGGCAATGAGTCCTCGTCCGCCGAGGCGGCCATGTTCGTGGCCTCGACGCTGCTGCGCGATCCGGAGGCGGCGCGCCTGCTCGACGACGTCGTCGTCATCATTGATCCTCTCGAGAATCCCGACGGCCGCGAACGTTACGTGCAGTGGTTCCAGCGCACGGCCGGGATCAAACCGAATGCGAATCCGGAAGGGTTCGAGCACATGGAGCCGTGGCCGGGCGGCCGCTTCAACCATTACCTCATCGACATGAACCGCGACTGGACTTGGATGTCGCAGAAGGAAACGCAGGCGCGCGTCGCGGCGTACGGCGAATGGAACCCGCAGGTCTACGTCGACTTCCACGAGATGTCGGCCAACTCCAGCTACTTCTTTCCGCCGGACGCGAAGCCGATCAACGCCAATCTGCCGAAGGACGTGGAGCATTGGCTTGAGGTCTTCGGCCGCGCCAATGCCGTCGAGTTTTCGAAACGCGGCTGGGCGTTCTTCGTCGGGGAGCGCTTCGATCTCTTCTATCCCGGCTACGGCGATTCCTGGCCGGCACTGCGAGGTGCCATCGGGATGACGTACGAAATGGCCGGCGGCGGGCGGGCAGGATCCGCGGTCAAGCGCGAGGACGGCACCGTGCTGAGTCTGGCTGACCGCGCGCAGCGCCACTACACCACCGGCATGGCCACGGTGCGCACGGCCGCGCAGAACCGCGAGGCGCTGCTGCGCTACACGCATCAGGCCGCGCGCGCACACATCGATGCAGGCAAGAACACGTTTCTCATCGCGCCGGGCTCACCGAATTTCGACACGCTCGTTTCGCTGCTGCAGAAGCAAGGCGTCCGCGTCGACATGCTCGCTGCGACAACGACTATCCGCGCCACCCGTCTCGATCGCGACTCCGCGAATTCGCATCCGTTCCCCGCCGGCACTGCCGTCGTCTCGACGCGCCAGCCCCTCGGCGGTCTCGCCAATACATTGCTGGAAAAGGCTCCCGCGTTCGACAAGGGATTCGTCGAAGAGCAGCGCGCCAAGGCCGAAGCCGATGAGCCGGATGATTTCTACGATCTCACCACGTGGTCGCTGCCGCTGGCCATGAATGTCGAAGGTTGGGTGACGACGGCACCGGTAACCGGCACGACACCGTTCCGCGGCGGTGAAGCTCCTGCATTCCGCACCGCCGCGTACGGCTATCTCGCCGGTGGACTGGAGCCGAATCTCTATCGCTTCATCGGCCGCCTGCTCGAGCAGAGCGTTCGTTTCAGCGTCATCGAGAGCGACATCAACGTGGGCGACAGCACCTATCCGCGCGGAACGCTGGTGATTCTCAAAGGAAACAACGGCAAAGACCTCGATGCCTCGCTGGCCACGCTCGTTCGCGACACAAGCGTGACGGTCGTGCCGCTGGAGTCGGGATGGATGGGCGGGACCGCGTTCGGCTCCGAGAAAATCCGCTACGTGAAGGATCCGAAGATCGGGCTCGTCGGCGGCGCCGGCAGCAACGCGACGTCGTTCGGCATGCTGTGGCACACACTCGACGTCGACACGCCGATCCCACACACCACGCTCTCCGTCGAGTCGCTGCGCAATCTCGACCTCGGCAATTACAAAGTGCTGGTCTTCCCCGATGGCTCCTACACCGACCGTCTCGGCAAGCGCGCCATCGACAAGATCAAGTCGTGGGTGAATGACGGCGGCACGATCGTGGCCGTCAAAGGCGCAAACGCGTTCCTGCGCGAGAAGGACGTCGAGATCTCGAAGCTCAAACCATGGGAACGGGCAAAGAAGAAATCGGACGACAAGGACGCGGACAAAGACGACGACGACGGTGAGCGCTACAACGACTTCCGCATCCCCGGCTCGGCCTTCCGCACCACGATGAGCGAGCGGTCGTTTCTCACCTTCGGCATTCCCCGCGCGCCGGCCGTGCTCATCGAAGGCAGCGACGCCTTTCTGCCGCTCCCGCACAAGGTCGACAACATCGTCACCATCGACGCCAAAGACCCGCTCGTCTCCGGCGTGGCCTGGCAGGAAAGCCTCGACCGCATCAAAGGCTCCGTCTACGTCGCCAGCGAAAAATACGGCCGCGGCCAAGTTATCACCTTCGCCGACGACCCGCACTTCCGCCTCTTCTGGCGCGGCACGTTGCCGATGTTTCTGAACGCGGTCGTGTACGGACCGACATTTCCGCGGTAACCCTGGTTTTCTCCGCGCCGCAGCGCTTTGGACTGCGGCGGCTCTGCTGCCGCTTTAGGTAGCGTGGCAAGTACCCGCTCCGTTGCTCGTTACCCAAAGCGGCGGCAAGCCGAACGCACTCCAAAGCGCTGCGGCGCGGAGTCGATCGGCCATAAACTTTCCGCATGACCATCCGCCCGCCCGCCGTCGCCGGCTCGTTCTACGAAGGAACTCCAGACCGGCTTCGTGCGCAGGTGACTGCGTGTTTTGCGGCGAATCCTCCTCAGCCGGAGAAGCAGCGTTTCATCGGTGCGGTGGTGCCGCATGCGGGGCTCATGTACAGCGGAGCCGTGGCCGCGGCGTTCTATGCGATCGCGGAGCTGCCGCGGCGTTTCGTGATCCTCTGCCCGAACCACACCGGAGCGGGGCATTTCGCGGCCATCAATCGGGAAGGTGCCTGGCGAACGCCGCTCGGCGATGTTGCGATCGACACGTCTCTCGCCGATGCTCTCATGGCGCGAACGCCCTTGCTCGCCGAGGATGCGCGGGCCCATGCGCGCGAGCATTCGCTGGAAGTGCAGTTGCCGTTTCTCCAGCACCTTCTGGGGGATTTCACATTCGTGCCGATCTGCCTCGGCGCGCATCGCTTCGACTATGCCGAGGAGATCGGACGCGCAATTGCTGACGTGGTGAAAAGTGAGCATGAGCCGGTCGGGATCATCGCCAGCTCCGACCTCAATCACTACGAGGATCAGCAGACGACCCTGCGCAAAGATCAGTTGGTCATCGACGAAATCACGAAGCGCGATCCGCGCGAGCTCTGGCGCGTCGTCGACGAATTCGACGTCTCGATGTGTGGCTTCATTCCGACGACGACGATGCTCGTTGCGGGCAACGAGCTGGGCACAACCAACGCGCAGTTGATCCGCCACGCCACGTCCGGTGACGTGAACGGCGACTACTCGCATGTTGTGGGGTATGCGTCGATGCTCATATCCTGACGCCGATGCGCATCGTCTTCGCCACTGCTGAAGTCTCGCCGATCGCCAAAACGGGAGGTCTGGGCGACGTCTGCGGCTCGCTTCCGAAGGCGCTGGCCAAGCTCGGACACGACGTGGTGGTGTTCATGCCGTTCTACCGGCAGGCGCGCCAGTGGTTCGAGAAGAACGGCGCCACCGTGCATCAGATCATGCCGACCGTCACCGTATCTTGGGACGGCTGGTCCGCGGAAGCGACGTTCCTGCGCGCCACGCTGCCGGGCAGCGACATCCCCTTGATCATGGTGGCGAACGACTATTTCTTCGAGCGCGATCAGATCTACCAGAGCATCGACGGCACCGACGACTTCCTGCTGCGTTACGTCTTCTTCTGCCGCGCGGTGATCCGCGGCTGCGAGCTGCTCGACATCGAGCCCGACATCCTGCACTGCCACGACTGGCACACGGCGCTCCTGCCGGTCTACCTGCATTCGGGACTGCGCGGTGAGCATCGCTTCTCGCGCACGCGCTCCGTCTACACGATCCACAATCTCAACTATCAGGGCGCGGCCCGGCCCAATGCGTTCGCGCTCACCGGTTTGCACAGCCGCTACTGGGCGCCCGATGCGCTCGAGCATTTCGGCACGCTCAATCCAATGAAGGGCGGCATCATGTTCGCCGATCAGGTGACCACGGTCTCGCCCAACTACGCGCGAGAAGTGCAGACCGCCGCGCACGGTGCCGGGCTGGATGGCGTGCTGCGCGCGCTTTCGCTCAAGTTTCACGGGATTCTCAACGGAATCGACGCAGATGAGTGGAATCCGGCCACCGATCCTCTGCTTCCCGCGCACTTCGACGCCGCGACGATCGACGGCAAGATCGAGAACAAGCGCGCGCTGCTGAAGGAAGCGGGCCTCGAATACTCGCCGGAGAAGCCGGTGATCGCGGCCGTCTCGCGCCTCGTCGATCAGAAAGGCTTTCAGCTGCTGATCCCGATTCTCGACCGGCTTCTGGCCGCGGGCGCGCAGGCGGTCATTCTCGGCAGCGGCGAAGCGGAAATGGAGTACGGATTGAAGCGCATCGCCGCGCAGTATCCGGAGAGCTGCCGCGTCTGGATCGGATTCGACAACGCGCTCGCGCACAGAATCTACGGCGGAGCGGACATGCTGCTCATGCCGTCGATCTACGAGCCGTGCGGTCTCAACCAGATGTACGCGCTGCGCTACGGCACGGTCCCGGTCGTCCGCATGACGGGCGGTCTTGCGGACACAGTGATTCCTTTCGATGGCACCAACATGCAATCCGCAAACGGCTTTGGATTCTACGGAGCCAATCCGTTCGAGCTCTACTTCGCTACGTGGATCTCCATGCTGAACTACAAGGACGCGCCTGTGTGGAAGACGCTGCAAAGCAACGGAATGGCCTGCGACTTTTCCTGGGAACGTTCCGCGCAGTCCTACGATCTGGTCTATCGCTGGGCGCTGGACAGCCGCCGCTAGCCGGCGTGGCACCTCGGATGCACTGATGACCCGGTGAGGGAAGACCAATGATCGAGATACTCATCGCCGTGACCGGAACGCTCCTGCTGATCGCCATCGCGCGGTCGCGGCGTGCTGTACCGGTGCCGGTCCACACGGATCGACCGAAACGTTGAAGACACGAGCAGAAAAGCGCGACGCCTATACCGAATGCTACGAAGCGATCGTGGCCATCTGGAGCGATGAAGGCGGGGAAAACCTCGACGACATCGCCCTCATGGCCACGATCAACTCCATCCTCTCGCATCGCTTTCCCTACTACTTCTGGACCGGTTTCTATCGCGTCTGCGGAGACCGTCTGACCGTCGGACCCTACATCGGCACCGTCGGTTGCCTGCAGATCGAATTCGGCCGCGGCGTCTGCGGTACTGCTGCCGCACAGCGCGAAACGATCATCGTTCCCGACGTCGACCAGTTCCCCGGCCACATCGCCTGCGACGCAAACTCCAAATCCGAGATCGTCGTCCCCGTCTTCGATCGCGACCGCACCCTCATCGCGGTGCTCGATGTCGATTCCGATCAGCTCGACGCCTTCGACGAAGACGATCGCGAAGGGCTGGAGCGAATCGTGGCGTTATTCGCGAAGTGAACGGGATTTATCGCGAGAGCCGCCCCTCACCCTAACCCTCTCCCCAATGGGGAGAGGGGACTGAGTTTTGCGCGAGGGTTCAGTCCCCTCTCCCCGGGCGCGGGGAGAGGGCTAGGGTGAGGGGCGGCTCTCGCGCAGGTGTCACTTCAACATCTCGAGTAAATCGCGCAGCTCGCGTTTCACTCGCGCCAATCCATCGTGCGACATGCGTGGGGCGGGCTCTTCGGCCGCGGGCGGGACGGAGCCTTCGCTCAAATCGGTCTCGAGCTTTTTCTTGGCGCCGGCGATGGTGAAGCCTTCTTTGTAGAGAAGCTCTTTGATGCGCAGGATGATGTCGAGCTCGCGCCTGGTGTAAAGCCGCTGGCCGCCGCCGCTTTTGTTGGGGGAGAGTTGCGGGAACTCGGTCTCCCAGTAGCGCAGGACGTACGGCTGCAGGTCGGCGACTTTGCAGACCTCGCCGATCTTGTAGAGCTTTTCCTCTTCCGCGGCAGCACGCGCCATCGAGTGCGATTATAGGCGCTCGGTTATAGGCGCACGCCCGGTTCAGAGATCTCGGCGGCCGGTCGCTCGATCGCCTCGAACATCCCCACCGCGGCGTTGAAGACTTCGTCGACCGAAACGTCGGCCATGCACTGGTGATGTCCGAGGGGGCACTTGCGCTGGTAGCAGGGCTGGCAGTCCAGCGTGCGGCGAACGACGCGCGTGGCGCCGGGAATCACGGTGCGCTCGGGATCGGTCGGTCCGAAGATCGACACCGACGGCACGGCCAGCGCGGTGGCCAGGTGCAGCGGTCCGCTGTCGTTCGTGATCACGGCCGCGCATTGCGAGATCGTGGCCGCCAGCTCGAGCACGTCGCCGTCGTGGCCGACCATCGGCACGCCGTTGCACGTTGTGGCGATTCGCTCAGCCTGATCGCGCTCGCCGGGGCTGGTGAGCAGCACAATGTCGAAACCGTCGCTGCGCAGGCGCTTGATCACATCGACGTACGCCGCGTCGCCCCAGTGCTTCGCGGGACCGTACAGACCGCCCGGATGAATCCCGATCACGGGGCGATCGAGGTGCAGGCCGATGTTGAGCAGACGCCGCCTGCCGCGGTCGTGAACCGACTGCGGGAGCTTGATGTTCGGGATGTCGTCGTCGGCGCGCGTGGCGCCGAGCGCAACCAGCAGCGCCGTGTAGTCGTCGACCTGATGGCCGCGGCCTTCCCGCCTGGTCACCGGATGCGTGAGCAGGAAGCGGCGCCAATCGGTCGGAAAGCCCCAGCGCTCTTCGATGCCCGCGGCGAACGTCACCGCGGCCGCGCGGAACGAGTTTGGAAGGATGATGGCGCGTCGGAAGCCGCCCGCGCGCAGAGCAGCGATGCGATGTCGTGTGCCGCGCTTCCAGGCTACGACCTGCTTGAACACGCCGGTGGTCTCGAGGAGCGTGGCCACGTTTGCGGGAGCGGCAACGGCGATTCCGCCTTCCCCGCGAAAACGGTGCTGGAGCGCTTTGAAGGTGGGCAGGGCCAGGACGTTATCCCCAACCCAGTTGAGGCCGATGACTACGGTTTCACACACCATTGCGTTGGCCTTCTTCCGTCCCTTTCCAGCGATCGTGCATCCAGAGCCAGAGCTCGGGGCGCTCGGCGATGCGCCTCGAGATCACGTCATTCATGTGCCGGGTGAGGTTCTCTGCGCCGCTCTCGTCTTTTGAAAACTGGCCCGCCCGAATCGACTCCACGAACTCGACGCGATGCCTGAGTCCGTCGGGAATGCAAAATCCGAACACAATCGTGGAATCGGATCGAATGGCCATCTTGGCGGGGGCGGAAGTCGTCCACGCCGGACGTCCGAGAAACGGCACCAGGATTCCTTCCCGCGGAATCACGGCCTGATCGCCGAGGAGCAGAATGACGGCGTTTTCGGAGAGCCCGCGCATCAGGAATCGGGCCGCGCGCCGCCGATCGACGACTTCGGCTCCGGTCCGTGCGCGAAGCCGCTGCAGATCGCGCTCGAGCAGCTCATTGTCGAGAGGGCGTGCCACCGTGAGAAGGTTCTTCACGATCGACATGACCGCCAGACCTCCCGCCTCCCAACCGCCCCAGTGCGCGCTGATCAACACCGTTCCCTTGCCGCGCGCGATGGCCTCTTCGAGGACCTCCGGATTCTCGAAAGGACAACGTTCGGCGATCTCCTCGAGCGAGAGATTCTGCAGGTGAAGGTAGAGCAGCGCTTCGCGGCCGAAGTGACGCCAGCACTCATCGAGCGTTTTGCGAAGAGACGTTTCGTCGCGATCGGGAAACGTCGCGCGCAGATTGCGCATGGCCAGACGATCGCGTCCGCGCAGGACCTTCGACGCCAGCGCGCCGAGGCGAGTGCCCCAGCGGTGCAGGTTTCTTTCGCTCATCCGGCGGGCAAGGCCCGCTGCGATCCGGTACGCGCAGTACTCGACGTTCTGTAGCCACGGACTCTTGCGACGCTTCTTGCGGCGCGGGGCTCCGGACTGGGCGGACGCGGTCTGCACAACCTGCCCGATCTTTTCCAGGACATCGCCGGGCATCACGAGCTCCGCACCGATGGCGACGACATCTTCATCGTTGATCTTGACCGCATCTTTCTCTGTTGTGACGAGCGTGGCCCCATCCGCGTCCCGCCGGATCTCTGCAACGCCGGCGGGAGTGTAACGGTGATGATCGCGAAAGCCTTTCGTCCCGGCGAGATCGAGGCCGGCATCCCGCAGGGAGGCAAAGAACTGATCGTTGTCCGCCAATCCGGCGAATGCGAACAGCAGCTTCCCGCGCAGCTCGTCCGGAATGGCGAGCTGCAACCGTCGCGGCACGACCGCATCGGCGTCGCGAAGGGCCGAACGTCCCTCGCGGGAAAACCTGGACGGCGCATCGATCACGAGATCAAAGTCGCGATGCAACTGCAGGTGCTGGAATCCGTCGTCGAGCACGAATACATCGCAATCAAAGTCACGCGCATTTTCGTATCGCTTTGATCCGACTAATACAGACGCATTTGTCGAACGTCTAATCAGTACTGGTTCATCGCCAAATTTAACGGCGTCATTTGAATCAACGATTCCTGTGTAGGCTTGATCGGCGCGTCCATAACCGCGCGTCAGCACCGCCACGCGCAGACCGCGAGCGGCCAGGAACCGGCAGACTGCGATCACCGCCGGCGTCTTGCCCGCGCCGCCGGCGGACAGGTTTCCGATGGAGATGACTGGCCGGTGCAGTCGCTTCGCTTTGAGAACACCGGAGCGATAGAGGCCGCGGCGGGCCCGGTTGATGCCCTGATAGAGCAGCTCCAGCGGTTTCAGCAGAAGGCTCACGCGAGTAACTCGACGATCCGGCGCGCGGTGCGCTCCGACGCTCCTCGGTTCTGCAGCACCGTGTTGCGCGCCCGTTCGCCCCACTGATTGCGCATGTTCGTGTTGTCGAGCATCGAGCCCGCAAAGTCGATGACTTCGGCGGCGTCCCGCACTTCCGCTGCGGCCTCGTTGCGCAGAAAGACCTGCGCGATCTCGCGGAAGTTCGACATCGACGGGCCGAAACAGACCGGCACTCCGGCCGCCGCCGGCTCGATCGGATTGTGTCCCCCGAGCGGCACCAGCGTTCCGCCGACGAACGCCACAGCGGCATAGCGGTAGACGCGCGCCAGCTCGCCGAACGAGTCCAGCAGCAGCACGTCGGCCTGCGGGATCGGTTGCGTCAGATCGAGCTCGCTGCGCCGGACAAAGCTCAGCGACTCGATGTACAGGAGGTCAGCCACAAAGTCGAAGCGCTCCGGTTTCCGCGGCGCGATGATCACGAACGCGTGATGCTCGGCCAGAAGGCGCTCCACTTCCGGCAGCAGGACTTCGTCCTCGCCTTCCATCGTCGACCCGAGCACGACCACCTTGCGCCCGGCAATGAGAGTCTCTAACGCCGGCCCGATCTCCAGCGGCGACTCGTCGGGCTCGTAGTCGAACTTCACGTTGCCGCTGATCTCGACGATCTCCCGCGGCGCACCGATGGCCACGAACCGCTCGAGGTCCGTCTCTTCGCGCGCCAGGATGCGGTCGTACTTGCGCAGGACACTGCCGACCACCGCGCGGAAGGCGCGATATCGCGGCAGCGAGCGATCGGAGATGCGGCCGTTGGCGAGGATGAGACGGAGGCCTCGCTCGCGCGCGATTCGCGTCACGTTCGGCCAGATCTCCGTCTCCAGCGTAGCGAACGCGCGCGGCTTGTGATGATCGAGAAAGCGCCGCACGGAAAACGCGAAGTCGAACGGAAAGTACGTGACCGTGGCATCGGGATAAAGCCGCCGCGCCTGCGCCTGTCCGGTGAGCGTCGTCGTCGTGAATACGATCGAGGTCCCCGGCCGCTGCGCCAGGATCTCCGCCACCACCGGCTGCGCCGCCATCGCCTCACCCACCGACACCGCGTGAACCCAGAGGTCATGCACCCTCGGCCGCGACTTGTAGAAGCCGAGACGCTCCGGAAAGTTGGTCAGGTACTTTCCACGCAGCACGCCCGTGAATAGAAAGTACGGCAAGGCCAGAAGGAGTACGAGGTAGAGAAGTACCTCGTAGAGGACGTACATGGGCGGGAATCATACGACGCTCGCGCGGGGGCTTCGTCGCGCTGAGAGGGAGTCGCAAAGTCTCAAAGTCGCAAAGTCTCAAAGCAGCAAACGCACAGATCGGCGGAGCCCTTTGAGACTCTGAGACTTTGAGACTTTGCGACTCCCTCCCCGGTGGAACTCCCTCCGCCGTATCATTGTTCACCGCACATCGCATGGAAAACGTCATCGCCGTTGGGCTGATCCTTCCTGAAGTCACGAAAACCACCGCCGAGGAACATCTCGAGGAGCTGGTGAAACTCATCGAGAGCGCCGGGGCCACCGTCGTCTCGACGCTGCTCAGCAAACGCCCCGCGCCCGATGCCGCGATGTACGTCGGCAAGGGAAAAGCCGAGGAGATCCATCAGCTCGCCGTCGATCGCAACGCGCAGCTCGTGATTTTCGACGACGACCTCTCGCCCGCGCAGGTACGCAATCTCGAGAAGCTGATGGGTCCGCAGATCCGCGTCATTGATCGCAGCGGTCTCATCCTCGACATCTTCGACCGCCGCGCGCGGACGCGTGAAGCACGCACGCAGGTCGAGCTGGCGCAGATGGAGTACATGCTCCCGCGCCTCAAGCGGGCCTGGTCGCACCTCGAGCGGCAGGGCGGCAGCAGCGGCACGGGCGGATCGGGCGGTGGAGCGCGGCGCGGAGTCGGTGAAACGCAGCTCGAGCTCGATCGCCGCATCGTCCGCACGCGCATCGCCCGGCTCAAGGAAGACCTCGAGAAGATCGAGAAGCATCGCGACACGCAGCGCAAATCGCGCGGCGCTGCCTTCACCGTGGCGCTGGTCGGTTACACCAACGCCGGCAAATCGACGATGTTCAACCGCCTCACGCGCGGCGATGCCGTGGCCGTCGATCAACTCTTCGCCACGCTCGATTCCAAGTCGCAGAAAATCGCCGCGGAGATGCCGCGCGAAACGGTGATCATCGATACGGTCGGCTTCATCCGCAAACTTCCGCATCACCTCGTGGCCTCGTTCCGCTCCACGATGGAAGAGGCCGTGTCGGCCGATCTCGTCCTGCACGTCATCGACGCCAGCCACCCGCAGCACGGCGAGCAACGCGAGGTCGGCGAACAGGTCCTCACCGAGCTCGGCGTCGATCTGGCCAACGTCATCGACGTCTACAACAAATCGGATCGCGTCGAAGAACACTTCGACGTCCGCCGCCGCAACTCCGTCGTCGTCTCCGCGCTGACGGGACAGAACATCGACCGCCTCATCGATCTGATCCGCGACTGCGAGCGCGCCGGCGGCGAGCTCCTGCAACTCGAGATCCCCCACGCCGAATCGCGCCTCGTGGCAAGACTCCACGAGCTCGCCGAAGTCCACGACGTTCGCAGCAACGACGAAGGCGTGATCGTCAACGCATGGATTCCTAAAGACGCCCTGCACCTCTTCGAGCCCTTCCGCCAACGCACGCGCTCGCGCAGCAACGACGCTGCGTAATCAACCTCCGCGCGGCGCGCTTTGGAGTGCGGTGGCTTGCCACCGCTTTGGGTAACGTGCAACGGAGCGGCTCGTGTCACGTTACGAAAAGCTGCGGCAAGCCGCAGCACTCCAAAGCGCTGCGGCGCGGAGATCCCCAAGTATCATCTCCCCCGCGATGAACATCCGTCCCGCCACGCAGCAAGACCGCGCGCGCATCCGCGAGATCCTCATCGCCACGACGCGGTTCACGCGGCAGGAGGTCGGCTGGGCCATGGAGCTCGTCGATCTGTCGCTCGATCAGCCGGAGCGGCGTGAGTACTCGGTCCACGTGCTCGAGGAGCCGGAGAGTGGGCCGAACCGGGTCATTCAAGGGTACGTCTGTTTCGCGCCTACGCCGCTCACCGAGGGCGTGTTCGATCTGTACTGGATCGCCGTCGACCCCAAGCATCAGGGTCAGGGATTCGGGCAGTTGCTGCTCCGTTTCGTCGAGAATGAAGTGCGGCGCCAGGCGGGGCGGATGCTGCTCATCGAAACCTCATCGAAGAGGAGCTACGCGCCGACGATCCGTTTCTACCAGCGCGCCGGCTACCACGAGATCTCCCGCATCAAAGACTTCTACAGAATCGAAGACGACAAAGTCGTATTCTGCAAACAACTGACGCCGTCCTGAGTCCGGTTCCCATGAATTTCACTCTCGCCGACACGCTTTATCTCGCGCTGGGCTGTTACACCCTCGGCACACTGGCAGCGCTGCTGTCTCTGTTCGCGCGCGAGAAACGCCTGCAGCTCGCCGGACTGGTCCTGATGATCGCAGGCTGGGTGGCGCACACCATCTGGATCGGCACGATCTGCGCGGCCACCGGCCATCCTCCCATCACCAACCTCCCCGAGGTTCTCAGCTTCGTGGCCTGGGTCGTGTTTGGCGTGGAGCTGGCGCTGTGGATCCGCTATCGCGTCTACGCGGCCGTATTCTTCGTCTACCCGCTCGTGCTGTTGCTCCTGACGGTCTCCGCGGTGGTGGGCGAGCAATTCAGAGTGCTCGATCCGGAGCTCCGCTCGAACGTCTTCACCGCGCACCTCCTCTTCTCGACCGTCGGCGTGGCGGGATTGCTGATCGGTCTCGCGTTCAGCCTCCTGGCGTTGCTGCAGGACCGCGCCCTGAAAAACAAAACGCGCGGCCGCTTATGGGAGTGGATCCCCAGCCTCGACGTCTGCAAGAAGCTCAGCTACCGCGCGCTGGCCATCGGCTTCAGCATCTACACCCTCGGACTGATTGCCGGCGTGCTCTGGTCCTACCGCACCACCGCCGGTTTCATGGACCTGCGCGTGAAACAGATCGGCGCCGTCACTGCCTGGCTCCTCTTCGCCGCGCTCCTGCAGTCGTACGTCAGCAACACCTACCGCCGCAAACGGACGCTGCTCATCTCCGCCGGCGCATTCGTAGCCATACTCGTGGCGATGCTGGGGATCAATGTCTGAATGCTGATCCTCGCCGGCCTCAACCACCGTACCGCGCCGCTCGAAGTCCGCGAGCGATTGAGCGTCTCCGATGCGAAGCTCGAAGAAGCGACGCAATCGCTGCGTTCGATTGCGGGCGTGGAAGGTGCCGCGCTACTCTCGACCTGCAACCGCGTCGAGGCCATCGTCTCCACGAGGGATGAAGACGCCATCACCGAGATTGTCGACTGGATGGCGGCGCGTGCCTCGACCGTCCGCGTGGAGCTGGAGAAGCACCTCTACATCGTCCGGCATGCCGACGTCGTCCGGCATCTCTTCCGTGTGGCGTCCGGTCTCGACTCGATGATCGTCGGCGAGCCGCAGATCGGCGGACAGTTCAAGAAAGCGTTTCACACGGCGCAGAAGCTTGGCGCGTTGGACTCACTCTTGGTGCAGCTCTGCGAGAACACGCTGCGCGTGGCCAAGAAAGTGCGCACCGAGACCGGCATCGGCGAGAACGCCGTGTCGGTGCCGTATGCGGCCGTGGAGTTGGCCAAAAAGATCTTCGGCGATCTGCGCGGACTGCACGTTTTACTCCTCGGGACCGGCGAGATCGGCGAGCTGACGGCGGAGCATCTGCACGCGCAGGAAGTGAAGCAGGTCTTCGTCGCCAATCGCTCTTATGAGCGCGCGGCCGAGCTGGCGGAGCGCTTTGGTGGTGCGGCCGTGAACTTCGACGACCTCGACGGACATCTCACGCGCTGCGACATCGTCATCGCCTCGACGGCCGCTCCGCACTTCATCGTCGAGGCGCATCACGTCGCGCGCGCGCTGGAGACGCGGCGCAAGCGCAACATCTTCCTCATCGACCTATCCGTCCCGCGCAACATCAATCCGGCCGTGGCAGAGATCGACGGCGCGTATCTCTACAACATCGACGATCTGCAGCAGGTCGCCGACGCGAATGTCGAAAAGCGCCACGCCCGTGCGCTCGACGCCGAGCAGATCGTGCAGCGCGAAGTGGAAGCGTTCCGCAAGCGCCTCGTCGCGCAGGACGCCGTGCCGACCATCCTCGAGCTGCAGCAACGCCTCGACGACATCCGCTCCGGCGAGCTCGAAAAGTGCCTGCGCAAGATGGGCCCGATGACCGCCGAGCAACGCGCCGCCGTGGAGATGTTCTCATCGCAGCTCGTCAACAAAATCCTCCACTACCCGATCCTGGAGTTGAAAGAAGCTTCCGAGGAGCCGCAGGAGCGCGAATCGCTGCGCCGCACGATCCGGAAGATTTTTGGGCTGCGATGAAAACACTTCGCATCGGAACGCGCGGCAGCCAGCTCGCGCTTTGGCAGGCCAATGAAGTACAGCGCCTGCTCGCGCTGGCCGGACACGACGCGGAGATCGTCATCGTCAGCACCACCGGCGACAAACGTCACGATGTGCCGCTGGCGGCGATCGGCGGCAAAGGGCTGTTCATCAAAGAGCTCGAAGAAGCGCTGGAGCGCGAAGAGATCGACGTCGCGGTCCATAGTCTCAAGGACGTGCCGTCGATCATCCCGGAGCACTTTGTACTGGCCGCGTTTCTCGAACGCGCCGATCCGCGAGACGCCTGGATTCACATTGACGGCAAACCGATCGCCGAAATGCCGGAAGGCGCCGTGATCGGCACCAGCGCACCGCGACGCCGCGCGCAGTTGGCTTCATTGTTCCCGCACCTGCGCACTGAAGACATCCGCGGCAACGTCGACTCCCGCATCCGCAAAGCGCGCGAAGGCCAATACGCCGGCCTCGTGCTCGCCGCCGCCGGCCTGACACGCCTCGGCCGCGCGAACGAGATCACGTCGTACTTCTCGATCGAAGAAATGCTCCCCGCCGCGGGACAGGGAATCGTTGCCATCGAATGTCTGGCCTCAAACGAACGCGCAAGAAACATCGCACGCACCATCAATCACGAGGCCAGCGAAATCGCCGCACTCAATGAACGCGGCGTTTTGCAAAAGTTCGGAACGCGCCTCGATTGCTACTCGGCAGTAGCCGTCCATTGCGATTTTGGAGTGCGGTGGCCGCAGCCACCGCTTTCGTATGTCGAAGCCGCAACCGACACAACATACAAAAGCGGTAGCTGCGGCTACCGCACTCCAAACATCGCAATCCACGCCTTCGTGGCCGGAATCCGTGCCAGCGGAAATAGCGTCCACTCCGTCTATCAACAACTCATCGACCGCGGTGCGGAGAAACTGCTGTGACCGGAAAGGTCTATCTCATCGGCGCCGTCCTGCGCAGAGAAGCCGCCGCAATCAATGAGCGCGGCGTCCTGCAAAAGTTCCATTGCGATTTTGGAGTGCGGTGGCCGCAGCCACCGCTTTCGTATGTCGAAGCCGCAACGGACACAACATACAAAAGCGGTAGCTGCGGCTCCCGCACTCCAAGCATCGCAATCCACGCCTTCGTCGCCGGAATCCGCACCAACGGCCCCGACGTCGAATCCGATCGTGGTGCGGAGAAACTACTGTGACCGGAAAGGTCTATCTCGTCGGCGCCGGACCAGGCGACGCGCGTCTCCTCACATTGCGTGCGGCCGAGCTCATCGCCAGTGCCGATCTCATTGCACTGGACGCGCTCGTGGCCAACGACATCGCCGCCATGATCCCCAAGAGCGCACAAGTCGTGTACGTCGGCAAACGCGCCAGCGCGCACGCCCTGCCGCAGGACCAGATCAATCAACTGCTCATCGACGAAGCCCGCAAAGGCAAACGCGTCGTGCGATTGAAAGGCGGCGATCCGTTCGTCTTCGGCCGCGGCGGCGAAGAAGCGGAGGAGCTCGTCGCCGCCGGCGTCCCGTTCGAGATCGTCCCCGGCATCTCCTCGGCCATCGCCGGCCCCGGCTACGCCGGCATCCCGGTCACGCACCGCGCCTACGCCACCTCGGTCACGCTCGTCACCGCGCACGAAGCCGATTCCGGCTCGACCGGCATCCAATGGCAGGCCCTGGCCCAACTCGACGGCACGATCGTTTTCATGATGGGTTTCGCGAACCTCGGCAGCATCGTCCGCAACCTCACCGCGCACGGCATGTCGTCAACGCGCGGCTGCGCCGTCATCTCCAAAGCCACGCGCCCCGATCAACGCACCGTCGCCGGCACCCTCGCCGGCATCGAGGCTCTCGTCGCGGCAGCCAATCTCGAAACACCCGCCCTCATCGTCGTCGGCGACGTCGTGAAGCTTCACGACTCCATCAACTGGTTCGAATCCCGCCCCCTCTTCGGCAAGCGCGTCGTCGTCACCCGCGCCCGCGAACAAGCCTCCGAGCTCAAATGCCTCCTCGAAGACTCCGGCGCGCAAGTCCTCCAGTTCCCCACCATCGAGATCGCCCCGCCGCAGTCCTTCGACTCCCTCGACCGTGCGATTGATGAGCAGTACGATTGGCTCATCTTCACATCGACCAACGGCGTCGCGTTCTTCTTCGAACGCCTCTTCGCGCTCGGCAAAGACGTTCGCGCCCTGGCCGGAACAAAAATCGCCGCCGTCGGCCAATCCACCGCCGCCGACCTGCGCACCCGTGGCATCGCCCCGGACGTCGTCCCCGAACGCTTCATCTCCACCGAGCTCCTACCGCTCCTCGCCGAAGACCAGCGCGGAATCCGCACCGCCGTCATCCGCGCCGAAACCGGCAACGACGATCTCCTCGCCGAGCTGCGCCGCCGCGGAGGCGAAGTCCGCCTCGCCATCGCCTACCGAAACATCGCCGCCGACCTCGACCTCGAAGAGCTGCGCAAACTCATCGCTACCGACGCCATCGACGCCATCACCTTCACCAGCGCATCGACCGTCGACCACTTCTTCGCCCAACTGACCGAAGAACAGCGCGCCCGCGTCATCGCCCGCGCCACCCTCGCCTCGATCGGCGAAGCGACAAGCGCCGCAATTCGCAAATACGGCAAGGAACCTGATGTGGTCGCGAAGAACGCAACGATTCAGGATCTGCACGATGCGGTGAGGAAGTGGCTGTCATCCCGAGGAATGCACGCATGAATCGAGCAGAACTGATCGCACACATCAAACGAATGATCGCCAAGGCCAACATGCGTGAGATCGAGGGGAACTACGCTCAGATTCACGAGTTCCTGAGACTCTACGCCGGACCCCAAAACTCATTCATCCAGGCTGTAGAAAGTTGGAACCCGCGCACCGTCGAGGAAGGGGCCGCTGCAAATCAGATCGCCAGGATCCTCCAGGCATACCTCGAATTCGTTGAAGCAGGACTTGACGCGCAGATCTCGCCTGAAAGACAGGCGCAGATCGATGTCGTTCGGACTTCTTGGACATGGCGAATGCGCTCCTGAATGCGAAGGACGTTCATGCTGCGGCCCCTGCGATGTTGATCGGCGCGACCTTGGAGGAGTTCCTGCGTACGTGGCTGGAAGCCGCGAGCGTGACCCTGGGAATAGGAAGCCCGGGCTTGAGGCATACTCTCAAGCACTGAGGGAGTCCGGTCTCATCACAAAACAAGATGGCAAGGACATCACCGCTTGGGCTGGAATTCGCAACCACGCAGCGCATGGTGAGTGGGAGCAAGTAGCGGATAAGCAGCGCGTTGCGCTAATGCTGGAAGGTGTCAACCTCTTCTTGCGGAAATACACGCCCTAATAGCGAACCCATAGCCGCAAAATGACGACACTCCGTCAGGAAATCGCGAGAGCCTCTGGAGTTTGCTGTTCGTGCAATCCAGTGTCGGGTGGCAGAAACAAACGCCGATGATTCGAACACGGGGGAAGTGACGTTCAACGACGACGACGTGTGGTTGCTCGTCTCGGAAGTGACGATCAAGCGAAAGCCGTTGCTGGGCAGAGCATTCCCGGCTTCACCTCCGCGATGTTCGTTTGGTTTGATGGATGCCCACATCTAGCTGGACGATGTCTGAGAAGACCTCAGTCCGGTCGCGCACGTTATTGCGCGGTGTCGTCCATCAGACTGGCGAGATCACGCGATTTGTGGACGATCGCCAGCAGAAGAACTCGATTCGCGCCCACCCGATAGATCAAACGGTGGCTGCCGACCAGCAACTCACGAACCGCAGGATCTCTGAACTCCGCAACACGACGACCTCTTCCAGGGAACACGTCCAGTGAAGCCGCCGCGCGCTCAACGCGAACGGCGAACGCCGCGGCGTAACTCGGTGAATCGCGAGCGATGTATTCGATGGCGTCAATCAGACTGGCGACAGCCGATTCAGCCCACTCTACTTGGTGAGCCATTTCGCCAATCGTTGCTGCACTTCCGAATGGCTGACGACCCGTCCTGCCTCATCATCGTCGAGACCCTGCTGGATCTTCTGCCGGACGTAGATGTGATACTGAATGTCCTCCAGCGATGCATTCTCGGGAAGCATCTGGAGAATCTGCTGAACCTGCTCCTTGGCGGTATCCATGGCGAAGGCATTCTACGCCGGACGATTGCGATGGCCGCCCTTCGCCGCCAGGTCAAGATGCTTCGCCTGAGCCATCCGGGCCGGACGCGGCGACATCGATGGCGGAACGACGATCGGATCGCCCCATGCAGATGGATCATTCGCTTCCGCGATCACGAGCGCATCGATCTCGTCGTGGGTGAGCTTTCGTTTCTTTGTCATGTTTTCTCATATGCGCCATCCGGTGATCACGCGCATGGCAGTCGCTCCCGCTGCCTGACCATGTCGCCTACTTCGGCATGACCGGCATCTCCGTCCCCCACACGTAGCGATCGAAGAACGGCTGATGGTCGACGCCTGCGTCGATGCGGCCGAGGAGTTTGGCGGCGTCGTTGGTGGTGAGGAAGCGCCATTGGTGCTGGCCTTGGAGGTTGCGCAGGAAGGAGAAGAATTTTGGATCGCCGAGTTGCTTGCGCAGGACGGCCAGTACGTAGGCGCCTTTGTTGTAGACCAGGTCGAAGTAGTGCTCGAAGGCGACGTACGGATCGCCGGGGATGTCGATGCGGTTGGCGAGCGAGATCGGGGCGAAGGTGCCGCCTTCTCTGGCATCGGCGCGCCAGCGGGCCAGGGTCGTATCGTAGCCGCGCTGCCCGTAGATTTCCTTGACGACGAGTGAGGAGCAGTACTCGGCGAATGCTTCGGTCAGCCACTGCTCCTCTTCGCTGCCCATTTTCACGACGATGCCCCAGTACTGGTGTGCGATCTCGTGCGCGAAGCGCTGGTTGACGCCGTTCGAATAGAAGCGGCTTTCTGTGGTGCTCAATGGATTGAACGCTTCCTTGGTGATGAACAACATCCCAGGAGGAGCCTGACCCCAGCCGAGGTCGTTGAGCTCGATGATGTTGTACTCCTTGAAGGGAAACGGTCCGAGCCAGGGCTCGTAGAACTTGATGATCTTGTGCGCCAGACGGGCGAGTTGCCCGAGCTGAGCGTCATTGATGCCTGCATAGGGCGCCACGCGAATCGTCAATCCTTCGAACTTCTCCTCATGCACTGTGTACTTGCCGGCGTGGACGACCGCGAACTGCAGTGGCTTATCGAAGGCATTCTCGAAGACGTTGTAGTCGCCCTCTTCGGAGCGCTTGACGGTCTCGCCCGACGCAAAGGCCACCCACGGCTTCTTCACCTTCACGATCGAATGAATCGTGTAGTACTGACCATTGAGCCCCGGCTGGGGGAACCACGCCTCCGTGCCGAGCTGCCAGAAGCTGTCATTGTTCGGGCGGATCAGAAGATCTCCCGACAGCGCGAAGCGGATTCCGACCGGCGCGTCCGCCGGCGCTTTCGCCGGCAGCCCCACCAGCAGGCTGCCGCGCGCGAAGTGGTACGGCAGCGGCTTCCCGGCCGCATCCGTCACCGCGTCGATCACCATCTTGTGCAACGTGTTGTTCCCGTCGCGCTTGCCGGTCAGGAGGTTGAAGCGAAAGACGCTCTGTGCGGAGTTGCGCGGCACGATCGTCTCGTCGACCGACAATTTCATGGCAGCCTTGTCGCCGGCTACGAGTGTGTAGTTGACGTCGACGAGCAGATAACGCGGGTGCGAGAACGCGGCACGCGTGCGGCCCACTGGTTGCTCCGAAATCGTCACGGGAAACAGCGCGCCCCGCAGCTCCGCGATGTGGGACAAGCCGCTGCGTGTGATGAGCGCCAGGAAGCGTTCTTCCTTTTCTTCGATCGTATCGAGGATGTAGCCCTGATTGTCCTTGCCGCCAATCTCAACGACCGCCACCTGCGCTGTGGGAGAGTCGAGGCGTTGACGGATCAGCAGGTGCGACGGCGGGTCCCACAATACGTTGCGGAATTCCTGACGATGCGTCTGAAATGCCTCGGCCAGGCCCCACGGTGATGCATCGGCCGGCGCGACGGGAAGTTCGATGCCGCCCGCGCGGATGTAGACCCGGTCGAACGTCCCGCTGATGGTGACCACATCGCCTGCGAGCTTCGCGGTGCGATCGACCTTCTTCGCCTCGAACTGGACGAGCGAACGCTCCACGGGATCGTTGCTTTTGTAAGCGAACGTTCCCTTGCCGGAGAAGAAGACGCCGATCGGATCACTGCCCGCGGTCACCGGCGCCAACGCACCGGAGGTCAGCATCAACTCGAGACTCCCGATGCGAACCGGGAGGTCGCTGACACTCTTTCCCGCGCCAAGCGTTGGTGTGTCGTACAGCTCCGCCAGTGCCGCAACATCGGCGGCAAAGGCGTTGAGAGAGACGAGCAAACAGAATGCGAACGTGAGGAGCCGGATGGACATCCGAAAAGGTTAGCATCTGCCGTGCGCAATCTCGTGCGGAAACTCGTTCCGCGTAGCTTCAAACGAGCCATTCGGCGTTGGCAGGAGCGTCGTACGAAAGCGCGGCTGTTTGGTGCGCTCGCGCCGCTGGTGCCGGCAGTGGAGGACATGTTCGAAGGTCCGGGAAGCGTGGAGGAGTTCAAAGCGAACGGCGAAGAATTTCTTCACATCTACAAGAGCGTCTGTGGACTGCAGCCCAACGAACGAATGCTCGACGTCGGGAGTGGAATCGGACGCAAAGCGTTGCCGCTCGTCCACTATCTGAATGAAGGCGCGTCATACGAAGGGATTGACGTCAACGCCTTCGGCGTGGAGTGGTGCCGGCAGAGAATCACACCGCGATTTCCCAACTTCCGCTTCCAGCGCATCGATGTGCACAACCCGCTCTACAACCCGTTGGGAACCTGTCCGCCCGCGGAGTATCGATTTCCGTTCCCGGATGAATCGTTCTCCTTCGTCACGCTCGGCTCGGTGTTCACGCACATGGTGCCCGGCGATGTGAAGCATTACCTGTCCGAGGTCAACCGGGTGCTGTCTCCCGGCCGCTGTTTGATTTCGTACTTTCTCCTCAATGACGAATCACGGAGACTGATCGCGTCGGGGGCGAGCACGCAGAATTTCGGGAGCGTGCGCGATGGATACGCCACGATCTCCGACGACCTTCCCGAGAACGCGATTGCCTTCGAAGAAGACTTCGTTACGTCGCTCTACCGGGAACTGGGCCTGAGAATCGCGCGGATCGACTACGGTTCATGGAGTGGGCGAGAACAATCTCTGAGCTATCAGGACCACATCCTCGCTGCAAAGGATTAGGCACCCGCGTCGGCCATGGGTTACGCGACGTCCAGGAAATCTGGCAACGCAATCAGGTTGCGTCTGCGTAGCGGCTCCGGGCCGTCAGTCTTTGCGCGTGCGAACGACCGAGGCATTTGCTCGAGCCCGGGATCCAGAATCAGCGGTTTTCGCACTGCACCGATCGTCTTCGTCCAGGACGGTGGCGTACTGCCCGCACGCGATGCCAGAAGCTCCACGATTCCTGCGGCAACAGACAACTCGCGGTCGCTCAGGCCCAGCGGTTGCCTCAGTTGATCCCACTCCAGATGCTCGCGCTGAGCGTCCGCCACACATTGCCGAGCTGTCAGCATGTCTCCCGCGAGAAGAGCGTGAACCAGCTCAGAAAGGTCCATGGAGAGTCTCCCAAAGATCCTCAAAAGCGTATGCAGCCTTGGCGACTTGGTTCGGCGGAACGAATGGCTCCACTGCAGACCATATCTCATCGCGCGAACCAGCCATCTGCGAGAGCATGTCTTCCTCCGCATCCCCTCTGTGTTCTCTGTGAGCTCTGTGGTGAATACACGCGTCCGTCCAACGCTGCCGGATCAGAATGCGAGACACGTGGTACAGGCCGGCCTTTTCGCATTTTGAGATCCTTCGTCGCGCTTCGCCTGCTCGCGGCGAGCCGCTCGGGGCTACGCCGACTTCAGGATGACGGGGGAAGGAATGGCCGCGATACGCGTGGCCAGTTATACCGAGTTATACCCAGTTATACCCACCTATACCCGCTTTCACGTATACATAGGTAGAGATGACCGTCTGGAACGACGCCGCCTACGCCGAACGCCTTTCCCATGCGAACTGGATGGCGAATACTGCCGTGCTCATGCATTTGAACGAGCGGGCCACGGGCGATCCGGCGCGGAATTGGCTGTCGTCGTGGGCGCATCGGTGGTTCGTGGGCGATGACCTTCGCGTGCTCGTTCTCGGGTGTGGGGAGGGGTGGTTGGAGCGGGCGGTGGTGGGTTGGCCGTTTGTGGCGCGGATCGATGCTGTCGATTTTGCCGAGCATGCGGTGGCTCGGGCGCGGGAGGCGGGGCGGCTGCAGGAAGTAACGGCTGCGAAGATTCAATACGGCGTGGTCGATCTGAATCGCGATGAGCTGGAGCCGAATGCGTATGACGTAGTGGTCGCGCATTCGGTGTTGCATCACGTCGAGAACCTGGAGCATGCGTACGCTCAGATCGAGCGGTGCATGCGGGCCGATGCGACGCTGGTGGTCAGCGAGTATGTCGGGCCGAATCGGTTTCAGTACGGCGACGACGTGCTGTCGATGATCAATGCGTTGCTGCGGGCGTTGCCGGAGGAGCTTCGGCGGCCGTTCGAGGAACGCGCGCGGCCCACGGTCGAGGAGATGATCGCGAACGATCCCACCGAGGCGGTGCGGTCGGAGGAACTGGTCGCGTTCACGGAGCGCTTCTTCGATGTCCGCGAGCGGAAGAACATCGGCGGCACGATCCTGCAGCATCTGCTGTACGACATCGTGCACAACTTCCGCTTCGACGATCCGCGTGAGCGCTCGCTGCTGGAGATGCTCTGCACGATCGAGGCGATGCTCGTCGACAGCGGACGCGTTCCGTGCGACTTCGTGTTGATGGCCTCGCGCAAGAAGGGCTCGCGCGTGAAACAAGCGAAGCGGCCGTTGCCGCCGCGGGCGGAAGGGGCGGAGGATGTGGAGCGCGATCCGTTGCGAGTCGCACGGACAGTCGGCGGTCGGCAGTCGGCGGTCGGCAGTAGACGAACACCGCTCGATCAACATCACCTGCGGTTGTTGCGGCTTGCGCTGCTCTCGCAACAGTCGCGTCGCGCGAATCTGTTCGAGGAGAGCTCCTTTCTTTCGCTGCGCGAGCGATTCCGAGCGCGCGGGGTGGACGCGTTCGACTGGTTGTTGGCGCATGCGCCGCCCGATCCCGCCATCCGCGCCATGCTGGAGGCGGCTGCTACACTCGCTCGCGCGTGAGCAACGACGCAGAAAACAGTCTCTACGATCGCATCACCAACGCGCTCGTCTGGATCGCCGCGTTCTGTCTCGCGGCGGGCGTCTTTCTCTCGATCACGCTGCTCTTCAACGCCTTGCCGCCGACCGCTCCCGTAGCCATCGGCGCGGTGACGATCGAGCGATATTCAAAGCTGCGCGATTACCTCGGCGCGGCGCTCTTCTTTCTGCTCGTTCCGCCGCTGACGATCGGCTTGCAGCGCGTCCTCGGTCGTGCAGCGCGACGGCTGCGCACGATGGGCGAGCGCATCCTCTTCACGCTTCCCTGGCTGCTATCGCCGCTGTTCTATCTCACCACTGGCAAGGTCGGGTGGATCCTGCTGCTGCCGGTTGCGCTGTCGCTGACCGGACCACGCGCGTTGACGTTCGTGCGCGGCCGCCGATGGATCCGCGAGCTGTTCCGCGCGGAGCTTCATCCGTATCACGCGCTGTTGTTCTGCGAGGCGTTGGCGTGGTTGTTCTATCGCTATCTCGTGACGGGCCGGCGCATTGCGCACATTCCGACGCTCTTTCTCGAGGTCGTGTTCGTGGCCATGTTCATGGCCATCTTCTGGGCCGCGGCGATCGTGATCGCGCGGATCTGCGAGATGCAATTCGGCACGCGCGCCGAGGAAGTGTTCCGGCGGATCACGGTGGCGGCGTTGCCGCTGGTCGTGCTGCCGTTCCTGGCGGCGATCTGCGTGCCGCTGCCGCGCCCGCGCCTCATCACGATCATCGCGTTGCTGTTGATCGCGTTTCTGGCGCTGCGATTGCGGCGGCCGATGTCGCCGCGCGCGGCGTGGAAGCTGGCCACGTATCTGATCATCCCGGCGCTGATTTATCTCTTCAGCTACGCCTCCACCGCGCAGCTCTCGCAGTGGATCGATCTTTTCCATCGCGGTGAATCGATCGGTCCGGCGTCGGATTACCTGCGCGGCAAGGTGCCGTTCCGCGATGTCTTTGCACTACACGGCATGCTCGAGGACGGACTGCTCGACGCCTGGCTGATGGAACTGTTCGGCCGCTCGCTCGACGTAGCCGTAATGCGCTCCGTGATTCTCGGCTCATTCCTCGGCGTAGCCATCTGGTTCCTCGGCATCGCCGTGTTTCGCTCGATTCCGCTGGCGCTGTTGTGCGTGGCCATGGGCTCATGGACGACCGCGGAGAACAATCGCACGCTCTTCCAGGTGGCCGCGGTTGCGCTGTTCTGGTACGCGCTACGGCGAGAACCAGTCGGCGGTCGGCAGTCGGCGGTCGGCAGTGGAACGGGGGCGCCAAACTC
>JALYJW010000027.1 GCA_030775085.1 Acidobacteriota bacterium
ACAGAAAGCGGCAGCAAGCCGCCGCACTCCAAAGCGCTGCGGCGCGGAGATTTTTTTACTCCACCTGCTCTGACACTTCGTCGAGATCCGCCTTCGCGATCTTGATCAAGTCATCGAGCGAGATTGTCGAGAGTCCGTCCGCCTGCTGGGTGATTCGTTCGATGGCGAAGTAGCCGAGGCGGCGGTAGCTTTCGAACTGGGACTCGCTGAACCATTGATCGGCTGTTGATTCGTGCGGGAAGTCTTCGGAGTTTTTCTTGTAGTTGAGGACGTCGCGCGGGCCTTCGTCCGAATACACGACCGGCTTGATGTAGAGCAGCAGACCGTTCTCCGCCGCCTCGCCGTCCACGGCTTTGTAGCGAATGGTTCCCACTGCGCAGTATTTGCCCGGCTTCTTTTCGGTCGGCGGGAGGATGCCCATGTGCGTGATGTCGATCGGGATGCCGAGGTCGACGCGGATCTTGCGGACGGCGTTGCCGAGATCGTCGTAGATGTATTTCGGATCGGCCCCGGCGTCGCTCACCACGATCCGGTGACAGCGGCGCAGGACCATTTCGTACATCGCCAGGTTCTCGAAATGTCCGCCGTCGGAGAGATAGACGTAAGGGTATTTGTCGTTCGAGTTTCCCGTCGCTTCGTAGATGAACGGCAGGATGGACGAGCCCGGGTTGCGGCGTGGATACGTGCGATTGCCGGCCAGCCCGGGATTGCCGAGCCACCATCCCAGGCGGACGTTGAAGAGCGTCATCAGAAACGCCAGCGCGGGTGAAGAGTGATAGCCCATGTTCGGGCTGGCGGCGGCGCCGGAGATCGTGACCGCGGTGCCGACGGAGATGTCGCCGTAGTTTTGCGTGTCGCGATAACCGAGCGGAAAGCTTCCGGAAGCGAGCGGTGAGACAGTGAACGAGGCGCCTTTGCGTTCCTGCCAGGCCAGTTCTTCGCCCGTGGTGAGATTGAGGCAGATGTTCACGACGTGCAGCGCCTGGCCGAGCCGCAATGGCGTGAAGAGCGTGGGGAAGGCGGCGTCGATGAGCAGACGATTGCCGGTCATGCGATGCACGGTCGTGCGGGGCACTACGAACGGCGTCGTGTCGATGGTCAGGCCATCGAACGGCGGCACGTTCTGCAGCGTTTCGCCGGCAATGGCTTCGTTGATCTCCTCGAGCAGCGCGGCGAACGTCGAGGGCGAATGATGGAACGACCGGCGCAGCGCGTCCGCGGCCGGCGATGCGCCTTCCTTGAACGCGTGCTGCAACTCTTCTTCCGAGACGATCACGTCGTGCGAGCAAAGCAACGGCATCGGCGACGGATAGATCTCGGTGTCGCCGAATGCGCTCTCGATGAAGCGGCGGTTCCGCAGCGGACGTCGCACGTGCGGGGTGGGCGCTGAGGACGGATCGTAGTGGTGCGCGAGATCAACCGTGCCGATCAAAACGTTGAGGGTATGGAAGAGCGCTTCGCGGCGCGTGCTGACGTTCGTTTCTTCGTGGAAGACGCGTTTGCCTTCGGAGCCAAGTGCCCGATCGATCTTCGCCGCCAGGAACTTCAGCTCCGGCGATGCCGTGGGCGACTGCAGCGCGGCCACGGCCCGATCGGAGTCGCGGAAGCTGTACGCCCAGAGATACTCCGGACGGAGGTCGTGCATGCTGAGGTTGTCGCTGGGATCGAATCCGGTGAACTGGTTCGGATCGCGATGAACGCGCGACGCGCCGAGGTACGCGCGCACGAGGCGGTTGCGATACATGGCGTGCATTGAAAAGACGTTCACGCCGATGCACCGCGAGAACAGCAGCGCCAGCAGCGGGAACCCGAGCGCGATGCTGAGCATCAAAAACGGATTGGCGGTCTGCACGATCTGGAGATGCTCGACGGAGCGAAGCCGTTCCGGATTCGACAGCGGGACCTCTTTCACTTTCGCGACGTGCGGTCCGATCCGGGCCGGATATTCGCGCGACGCATGAGCAGCCAGCCGCGATTCGCTGTCGATCTGTGTGCTCGACACTCGCTCGGCGTCCATGGCCTTGCGCAGGATGGCGGTGGTGCCGGTCGAGATGAGCGCAAGGATGAAGAGCACGAAGACCGGCACCGCCAGTGACACCGCAAAGTTGACGGCCAGCGTGGTCTTGCTCTCTTCGCCTTTTTCCTTCGAGCCCGCCTGCGTTTGAGAACTGCGGCCGGCCAGCAGGGAGAAGATGCCGGCGCCGCCGCCGATCGTGGTCACGAGGCCGGGCACGTGATAGATCCCGATGGGACCGTAGATGGCGATGGCCGAGAGAGCGATCCACGTCAATGCGCCGAGCAGCATCCATCCCGAGGCGCGCGCCCACCACTCGCGATCGAAATCGTGGTTGTAGTGACTGGAGATTCCGGAGAACACGACCGCTTGCAGAAAGAGGATGCCCATCAGCAGCGGAACGGCGAAACAGACGTAGTTCGCGGTGACGGCGTTGAGAATGCCCTCGTCGGCGATGGGCCAGCGGATGACGCCGACGCTCCCCACTCTCTCCACCGGCACCTTGAAGATCGTCGTCACGGCGAGCCAGACCAGGATCCCTCCCAGGAGACCAGCCGCGAGGGAGCCGCCGAATTCCGACACGATGCGCCCGGTTCGATGGCCGCGGTCGATGCGCGTACGCTTCTCCACGAACGACGCCCCGAGGTATTGCCAGAGGAAGATCAGGAACGATGCGAGACAGCAGACCGTGGTGATGCCGATGATCCACCATGGGCCGAACGGATCCGGCTGGTCCTCTTTCAGATCGATCGCGCTCGAAAACCACGCCCAGGCCAGCGTCAGCGAGATCGCGGAGCCGAGGAGCGGCAGCAGGCACAGCCCGACGAATCTGCCGTCGTGGAAGGTCTTCTTCTTCGGTGAGTCGGTGACCGGGCGATTCCAGACCAGCGCCCCCAGCCCGAAGATCAGCAGGACCAGTCCGACGATGAGGGCGGCCACCGCGCCGCGCGAGGCCACCGTGTCCGAGCCTTCCGGGTCACGCACCACCGCGGTAAGAAGGTACCGCGGTACCGCCAGCACGCCGGTCAGCAACGGGATGAGCACGACCCAGTTCAGCAGCAGATTGCGGATGTACGTGGCCACCAGCGCCCAGGTGTCCGCCGAGAGAACGCCCAAGCGCGGCGTCAGGTAGTTGCTGAATGCGCGCAGGTGCTGGACGGGCATCGGCTCGGACGAAAGCGGATCGGCCGGCGTTTCGGAGAGCTGCGCCGCCACGCCGCGCATCCCCCACGGATTGCGGCGCACCCACGACGACAGCCAGCTTCCGATGTAGCCGCCGCCGGAGACGGTGGAGATGTAGTCGAACTTTTCCAGGATGCGCGTGCGCGCCAGCCCTTGCATCACGCCGAGCGCAAACGTGGCGCTGCGGATGCCGCCGCCGGAGATCGACAGCGCCGTCCGCAACTGTCCGTTGCGCGCCCGTGCGTGAATGCGGCGAAGGATCTCCGCGTAACGCACGTCCGATGCGCGGCGAATGTGGTCGCTGAACAATCCGTCGAACATCTCGCGGTTCACATTGAAGACCGCGTCATGGTCGGCGAAGGTCTTGGCCTTCCCGAGCTTGCTGTACGGCGGCTTGTTCGCATCGCGAAACGCGGGCTCTTCGTAAAGCCACCGCGCCGGCGCGATCGCATTCAGAATGCCGTTGATCGCATCCGCGACGGCCTGCCGGAAAACGGGATCGTGACTCGTCGCTTCCCGCCATCCCGAAATCGCTTGCGGAGCATTGCGTCCGAGGCGCTCGGCAAGATCCTTCGCCAACGCACGCGCATCGAGAATCTCCTCGACGCGAATCGACCATCGCCGCTCCAGCGGCTCCTCGCTGGAACCGTAAAGCCGGACGTACTCCTCCTCGAGAACATGCGCGAGCGGAAGGGGAAGTGTGGTCAAAATTCCTCCTCGATATGAATGAGGAGAGTAACGGATTGTGGTTTGTCCTACCCGAACTGCGGCCATCGATTGCCCTGAAGGGGCAGCAAGAGGGTAGCCGGTGGCAAGCCGTGAAGCGGCGCGGCCACCGGATCCTGATCGTGAAAGTGTTTCCGCCCCGGCAGGGGCGGCAGAAATTTCGAGAGAAACCGCTGCTTCGTACCGGCGCTCTGCCGCCCCGCTGGGGCGGAAAAAAAGCGCACCCTATGTCCGGTGGCGGCGCTCGTTCCTCGCTTGCCACCGGCTACCTTCGGGCTGCCCCTCCGGGGCAAGGGTTCATCAACTTACGCCGGCCGGCCCCACAGGTAACCCTGCCCGTACTCGATGCCGAGGGAGCGGACGATGGCCAGCTCGCCGGCGGTCTCGATGCCTTCGGCAATGACCTGGCAGCCGAGGGAGCGGGCGATGCGTACATAGCGGCGGAGATGATCGACTTGCGCCGGATCGGTATCGATGCCGATGACGCAACGCTTGTCGAGCTTGAGGATGTCGGGCTCGAGGAGCACGAGACTCTCCAGGCAACTGCTGCCGAAGCCGACGTCGTCGATGGCGATGAGGATGCCTGCTTCGCGCAGCGCCTTCACCACCGGGACGAGATACGTCGGATCACCGATGATCTGTTGCTCGCTGATCTCGAGACAGAACGTATCGGCGGGAATCGGGCTCGGGAAGAGATCGAGCAAATGCTCGACGGGGATGGCCAGCAGCGTGGTCGGGAAGATGTTGAGATGAAACCGCGCGTACGGCGGGAGCTGCATGGCCGCGCCGATCGACGCGCGCAGACAGGCGTGATCGACCAGCGTCAGCACGTTGCGCTCCGCGCAGAGCCGGAAGAAGTTGTCCGGCAACTCGACCGTGACGTTCGAATAGCGGCTCAGGAACTCGTAACCGATCGGGCTGTCGTCGTGGAGACGGAAGATCGGCTGTTTGACCGTGAGGAGGTGTTTCCCGCGCGTCAGGCTCGAGCACATGTCGGTCTGCGCGCGCAGTCGCCGAGCGGTGTCGTCGAAATCGCTGGACTGGAACACGACGCGGTTCTTGCCTTCGCTCTTGGCGCGTGGCAGCAGGAGATGCGCGCGCGCCAGCAACTGATCGACGGCCGGCATGTCGGGCGTGAGGAGCATCGCGGCGATGGAGGCGGTGAGCGTCACCGTGCCGCTACTGTGCTGGATGATGGCAGTGGCGATGGCCAGGCGGATGCGCTCGGCCACGCGCGTGACTTCGGGCGGATCGGTCTCGGGAAGGATGAGCATGAACTCATCGCCGCCGATGCGTCCCACGTAATCGACCGCGCGCACGGAAGCGCGCAGGCGGCGTCCGATCTCTTTGAGCACCACGTCGCCAACGGCATGTCCGTGCTGGTCGTTGATCGTTTTGAAATCGTCGAGATCGATCACCAGCACCGCGCTCCCGGGCACACCGCGCCCGAGGTGCTGGACCTCCCGCGAGATGGCCTGCTGCAGTCCGCGGCGATTGAGCAGCTCGGTGAGCGGCTCGATGAGCGTGAGCCGTTCCAGATCGCGATTGGCGCTCTCGAGCTGCTTCTTCATGCGCGCCAGATCGCGCACGCCGCGATGCCGCTCCACCGCGTAACGAATCGATCGCAAGAGTCCGTCGTAGCCGATCGCTCCCTTCAGCAGATAGTCCTCGGCGCCGCCATGCAGTGCTTCCGTCGCCAGCGTCTCATCGCCCTGACCGGTGAGTACGATGACCGGGATCTCGTGAACGCACTCCTGCAACTGACTGAGCGCCTCGAGGTAGTTCGCATCGGGCAAACCGAGATCGAGAATCACCACATCGATCCCGCCATGCTGCACCGCATCGCACGCCGCATGGGCCGTGGTCACATGGCGAACGCTGAAGCGCGGACTCTCCGACGTCTCCAGCAACTCGCGCAGCGAATAGGCGGAGCGAAGATCATCCTCCACCAGCAGCAGACGAAGAGTCCCGGCAGCGATGTCGACGCTCGGCGAGGCGACCATACCAATAGGGATACAACCGCCGAGCGCGAGGGGGCGTGATCCGGATCACGCAAAAGGACGAGCGGCGCTCAGCTGCGAATCGAATGTGTCGCGAGAGCCGCCCCTCACCCTAGCCCTCTCCCCGCTGTTGCGGGGAGAGGGGACTGGCGTTGCGTTGAATTGGAACAGTCCCCTCTCCCCGGACGCGGGGAGAGGGTTAGGGTGAGGGGCGGCTCTCGCGACAAACTCACTTCCGCGCCGCGCGCCGCTTCCCAGTCGCCGGCTGCTGTTCGCTCTTCCAGAACTTGAGCAGCGCGCGCAGCGCCTCGGGTGCATTCTGCGGCGCGCTTCTGCCGAGTTGGTCGCGTGTGTTGACGCCGTGGCAGGAGTGGCAGAGGCGGACTTCGCCGGGCTGGAACGTGAGCCAGTAGCGCTCGCGCACCACCGGCGTTCCGTGTGAATCGGTGCTTTGCCAGCTCATGGCGCGTTGCGCGGGGACGAGGGCGGCCAGGGAACCGTCGGAGGCGATCTTCACGCTTCCGGCCGGCGCATTGCCGGCGGGCGGATTCTTCACCGCGGGATCGTGCATGGCGCGCGCGAGCACGCGTCTTCCGGCGCGCGGCGAAGCCGTGCCGCCGATGCCACGAATCTGATCGCCCTGGAAGAACTGCATGAACGCGACGTCGTAGATCTTGCCGTTCGCGTTTGTTTTCGGCAGCGACGCGCTGGACGGCGATGCCACGCGCAGGTTGTACGGCTGCTGCTTGTCGGCGACATCGCGCACGGTGACATCCCGGCTGACCACGAGTGCCAGATTGCGCGCGGCCAGGTCGTTGCGGAAGCGCACCGGATCGACGCCTTCCTCGCGGAAGATCTGCGCCTCCGGCTCCTCGAGCAGCGACGCGCGCGGAATCGGCCGCGGCCGCGCGCGCACTTCGACGGGACTGAGCTCCCACAACGTGCCGGACCAGGTCACCAGCACGTCCGGATCCCAGTACGAGATCGAGGCCTGAATGCCGGACGTGAGCGCCGTCGTGGCCACGTACGTGCCGTTCTGCGCTGCGAGCGTTTTGATGCGGAACGCGTAACGCGATGTGGGCTGCGCACGCGTGCCGTCGTTGCGATCTGCGCGCGTCTCGCTCGTGTGAACCGCCAGCAGCGTTCCATCCGACAGCGGCAGCGGATCGCGATAGTGGCCGCTGTGATCGCTCTCCGGCGTTCCATCGGACACATCGCGCGTGGAGCGCGTGGTGACGAATGTGGCCTGGATCTGATCCGCGGGCCGCGTCGGTTCCGCGATGAGGCTGATGATCTGTCCCGCGGCGTGCGTCTGGAACTCCGGCGCGTCGGTGCCGAAGTAACGGCCTGCGTGCGTCGGATCCTCGCGGAGCTGGAAGAGATTCTGGATCTCGTTCTGGTTCGTCCGGCCGCTGACTTCGTCGATGAACTCAGTCACCGCGTTGTCATCGTTGATGCTGCGATTGAAGTAGCCGTGCAGCTCGTGACGGCCAATGTGATTGAGCGTCTCTTCCGCCGTGCCGTCTTCGTTGATCTCCCACGGAAAGAAGTGGTTGATGCTCAAGCCTTCGAGATTCGTTCCGGCCAGCAGGTCGGTGCGGCTGCTGCGCGGCTCCGGAAAAACCTCCACGCGCTGATTCAGCCGCGCGGCGTTTTCGCTTTCATCGGCGTAGTCGAACGTGCCGTATGAATCGCCTTCCGCGTCTGCGTCAGCCTGCTGATCGCGCTGCAGATGATCCCAGCGCGTGAAGAGGACGCGGCCGAAGCTGTCGACGATCGGCGAGAAGACGCCGGAAGGGGAGTGATTGAGGATGCGCAATTCGCCGCTGGCCGGGTTCAGGCGCCAGAGACCGGTGACGGTAGCCGCTTCCTCGTATTCGTCGAGCTGCGGATAGAGATGACGCGCGCCGTTGCGCGGACGATCGGAGGTGAAGAGGATGCGATCATCCGTGCCGTAGACGGGACTGATGTTGTTGAAATCGGCCGGCTGATTTTCGATTTTGCGAATGACTGGCGTTTCGTTCTTGCCGAGGCCGGTGATCTCGTAGATCTGCCAGTAGTACGGATTCCACTGGTACTGCTGCGGCGCGCCGATGACCATGCTGAAAAGCGCCTTCGTGCCGCTCCAGTGGACGGACGGCTCGCGCACCGCGATGGCGTTCGCGCCCTGCAAACCGTCCATGCCGAAGCCGGCGGTGCGCGTGAGGTTTTTCATCGAGCCGTCCGGATAGCGGATCCAGAGATCGCCGCCGCGCGGCACCGAATCGATCTGTCCGCTGTGGTTGCCGAAGGTCGACGTGATCGTCGTGAAGTCCTCGGGTTTCGGCACTTGCGTGACGAAGAGGATGGGATGGTCGATGGCGTTCAGCGGCAACGCCACGATGGCCGCGAGAATCAGAGCGAGAGATTGCCTGGTCATGGTTGTTCCCGCGAATGATCGGCGCTACACGATTGGCAACGGTGTGAGCGCGCGCACGTTTCCCGCGATAATGCCATTCGGGAATGCGATTCGGTTACGACGAGTGAGGGAGCAGACCATGTCACGCAGCGTTCGTCGCATCGCCGAGACCTCCACCCATCCGGGGATGAACCCGCAGCATCGCGTGCGCATGGTGCTGGAGCCGGGGAACTGGGCCGAGTACGACCCATTCCTCATGCTCGCCGAGGACTGGTTCGTGCCGGGCACGTTCGGCGACCACCCTCATCGCGGATTCGAAACCGTGACCTTCGTGCTGGAAGGAGAGGTCGAGCACCGCGACAACCACGGCGTACTGCGCGTTGGCGACGCACAGTGGATGACCGCTGGCCGCGGCGTCGTCCATTCCGAGGAAGCGGGACGAGACGGCGCGCACTCGCTGCAACTCTGGCTCAACCTCCCGCGCGCATTGAAGATGACCGAACCGCGCTACCAGGACCTCCGCGGCGCCGACATGCCCGTCCGCCAACTCGACGGCGCGCGGCTGCGCGTCTTCTCCGGCACGTCGGGCGACGTGAAGGGACCGGCGCTGAATCACGTACCGGTCACCATGATCGAAATGCACCTCGACGCCGGCGCAACCGTCCGACAGGAGCTCCCCGCCACCGACAACGCCTTCCTCTACATCATCGAAGGCAACGGATACTTCGGCAACGACCGCAACCCCGCCCACGCCGGCCAGGTCGTCTGGTTCAACGCCGAGGAAGGCGACGTCGTCGTACAAGCCGAAACCCCCATGTACGCCATCCTCTACGCCGGAACCCCACTGCGCGAACCCGTCGCCTCACAAGGCCCCTTCGTCATGAGCACGATCGGCGAATTGAAACAGGCGTTTCTCGATTACCAGATGGGGAAGTTCTGAAGGCCCAGGGTACCGCTCACCACAGAGACACAGAGGGCACGGAGGGGACACAGAGGAAAACAATCCTGCTGTTTTGCGTCCTGCCTTCCTCTGTGTCCCCTCTGTGATCTCTGTGTCTCTGTGGTGATGGTGCGCCGGAGCATGAGACGCCGCCTGAGCAACCCCCAAATTTTGAGTTTGCGCCGCGCCCGGATTGGGATGGCCCGAGTGGACCGAAGGGCAAGATGGTGTGATCGTGCTGGAAGCGGGCGAGTTGGTCGCGATTCGTGTTGTTGTTACCATGAAACGTGAGGTTGAGTAACGGACATGCGCGCCGCAAAGCCGAACGAGCTGCAGGCACGAGTAGTAGATCGAGAACGAAACGCGCTGTAGCGCCGACGCGAGCCGCCAAGCCAAATAGTTCGCTCGTGCGATCAGCTTCACCCCGTTTCGCGTAATGCGGAGGTGCCTCGTCGGGATCGGGTCAGTACTGCGGATGGTGTTTGATCAGCCAGAAGTAGGTCGTGTCGAGAACGCGTGCGTAGCACGCGGAAAGAAAATAGCCCCCGGCTTTCAGCCGGGGGTCCGCTGCGTTCCAATCTCCAGCCCGCGTAGCGGGCGGCAGATCTGTCGCCCGCTACGCGGGCTGAAAATGTTGATCCCGATTTCACCCGGCTGAAGCCGGGTGCTATTACCTGTTGTCCGCTACGCGGACTCACAAATGCCCCTGAACGGAGATGACTGATGAAATTGCTGAGCGCGAGTGTCGGAGTGTTGTTGCTGATGGGTTGTGCTGCGGAGAAGACGGTCGAAGCGCCGGCTGTGGACACTGCGACCACAGCCACAGAAACGGTCGCTTCAGTCGTCGAGACCCCGGCGAATGAGAATCAGGACACAGGAACGTGGGCCGGGCAGGTCCAGGTTGCGGAGCCGGTGTCGATGTTCAACTACGTCGGTGCGGAGAGCGGGGATTTTGCGCCGATGCGTTTTCGGAATGACTCGGAAGCGGGCAAGAAGATCCTGGCGGTCTGCTCGAATGACGACATGTGCGAGCTCACGGGCGTGATCGAGTGGCTCGATGAGCCCCCGCCACCCGACGCCTCGGCGATCGGACAGGTCGTGAGGGTCGACAGCGTGAAGCGCCTTCCGCCTGTCGCGCCGTAGCTGCCTCTACGCCCCGGAAACGTGAGGTGATAGATGCTGACTCGAATCGCGAATGGGCGCACGGATCTGGTGTTCGATCTCGTGGCGCAAGGTCATCCGGCCACTTCGGTCGATGCGGATGGCGTGTCGATCCTGAAGTGGTGCGCCTATTACGGCGACGTGAGCGCGATCCGCTTTCTGCTGGCCAACGGTGAGTCGCTCGATGCGCTCGATGCCGATCCGCTGATCGGTGCGGCGTTTCATGGGCACTGGCGGCTTTGCCAGTTTCTCATCGAGAACGGTTCGGATGTGAATGCGGCGTTGTCCGATACGGGCGAAACGGCATTGCACGCGGCGTTGTGTACGGCCGATCGGTCCGCTCACGATCTGGTGCTGAAGGTTCTGCTGGCGAGCGGTGCGGATCCGAACCGGGCCACGAAGCCGAGTGTGGAGACGCACGGGTTCATGCGTGATTGCAGAACGAAAGGGGAGACTCCGTTGCACCGCGCGGCCGCGTTTGGATCGGAGGAGACCATTCAACTGCTTTGCGATCGTGGCGCGGCCCTCGATGCGAAGGACATGCACGGAGACTCTCCGCTGTCGTGGGGTAGTTGGTACGCGCGGCCCGACTCGATTCTCAGGAAGCTTTGCTACGGCGATTTCTTCATTCATCCCGAGCGGAAGTCGATGAAGCTCACTCTTCTCGGCACTCCGTAAAAAGAAAAAAGCCGGGCGAGGTTTCCCTCGCCCGGCGTTCCGCACCGGTCATTGGCAGGTAATGTCCGGCACGGATACGACGACGTTGCTGGTGGTGACGTTGTCGACCCAGGCGCCGGCCGGCTGCGGGTTCACGAGCGGGTCGGAACCGAAGCGGAAGCGGATCTGACCGGTGTTTCCTGCATAGGCCGAGAGATTGATGTCGTAACGCGCCATGATCGGCGAGACGCCGGAGAACATCGGCGAGCCTGCACCGATGCACGACGTGCTTCCGGAGATGGCGCTATAGCCCTGGACGACGTCGAGCGTGTTCCACGTCCGGCCGCCGTCGACCGAGATCTGCACGTCGAGTCCGTCGTAGGCAGCGTCGGTGTTCTCGCTGACGTACGCGAGGTCGAACGACATCGATGAGGATGGCGAGAACTCGACCTCGGGTCCGATCAGCGTGTCGCAGCGATCGAGATCGTAGCCCGAGTGGAAGACGGTGGTCAGATCGCCGGTGGTCGGAGCGCTCCCGCGCGTCCAGAGTCCGTTCGGCGTCCAGCCGTCGTTTCCGGTCTCGAACGTGGCGTTGAACGATTGCGTCACGATGTCGCGGTTGACGGTCGTGGCGAGATTGCGCGTCGACGGTGTGCTGCTGCCGTTCCACGTCACGCTGGCGGTGAACGTGGCGCGATCGGCGAACGGTGCCGCTCCGACGGAGACCGTGAATGTAGCGGTCTTCGTCTCACTGGCCAGCGGGGCCAGCGATCCGAGCGACACGGTGTCGCTGATGATGGCGAAGTACGCCTTGTCGGACGAGAGCTTGACGGAGACGTTCGAGGCCGGACGGTCGCCGATGTTGTTCACCTGCACCGTGACCTGGATCATCTCGCCCGGGTCGGGAGAGCCGTCGCCGTCGCCGCAGGTATTCAGCGAATCGCTGGTGATGGCGAGCGACTGCGGCTGCGCGTAGGCCTTCTTGTAGACGAAGCACGACGAGCTGGCGTCGCCCATGGGCAGCGTGACCGGCACTGCGAAACAGCCCTGATCCGAGGTGACGTCGAGAACGAGCCGTGCGTTGGTGCCGCAGAGCGAGCCGTCGGGCGCGATGGCGATGACATACGAAGCGTTCGGTCCGGCCGTGCCGTTCGGATTGATGGAACCGTAAGTCATCGGGTCGGCGGTCGTCACGGTGATGCCGTTGGTGATGGAGCGGAGCGTGGCGCTGACACCGGTGAGAGCTCCGAGGCCGTTGTTGCCGAGGACGATGAAGAGCTTCGCCGTTTCGCCGGCGTCGAGCGATTGGTCGTTGTTGCCTTTCGGCGAGTCGGTGATGACGACGCTGGAGACGGCCGGCTCCGGCTGCGCGACGGTGATCGACTGCACGCCGCCGTTCGAGACCGCGAAGCATGCGCCGCCGCCGTTGGCCTGCACGCGATAGTAGTAGGTGACGCCGTTGTCGACGCCGGTGTCGGTGACGCTGCTGGCGGTGTTGAGGCGTGCGAGCTCGAGGAAGACGTCGTCGCGGCGCTCGGTGCGCAGGATGCTGTAGGACGTTGCGCCCGCGACAGGCGTCCAACTGATTGTCACGGCCGGTGTGCCGGTAGGCGAGTCGGTGGCCTGCGAGAGCGTCACGCTCGGCGTGCCGGGCGCGGTGCAGTTCTTCGTGTCGTTCGGAACGGAGGCGGTGGTGGATCCCGGCGCCCACTCTTCGTTGCCGTGGTGCACGTACGCGTCATTGATGTAGGCGGCGTGCGGCGTGCCGTTGGCGAGACCGTCGCCTTCATCGTCGGCGATCATGAAACCGTCGTACGCGGAGACGCCTTGCACCTGAAAGCGCGACGGTGCGTAGGAAGCAACGATCGGACGCGATTCGAAATAGAGCTGCTCGAGGATGGTCCAGGCCACGTCGCGGCCGAAGCCGCCGTTCGGCGAATTGTTGGCGCCGTTCGGAAGCGGCTCGCCGGCGTAGGTCACGAATTGCTTGTTCACGTCGAGCGTGGCCGTGCCGTATTTGCGGCCATTCTCCAGGTTGTTCACGAGGTGCCAGCTCACCTGGCCCCACAGCTCACCTTCGCAGTGGCCTTCGCCGAGGAGCGGTCCGATGTAGTACGGCGCAGTCGGATTGGGGAGGCATTTCGAGGTCACGTTGGTCGTGGTGAGCGTCTTGCGGTTGGCGCGGAGCTCGTCGACATTGCGGACGCCGTCGCACTGCGCGATGGCCATCGTGGCCGGATCGGTGATGAACGGACCGCTGAAGCGGTTGTAGAACGATTGACCGACGCAGGAGTCATGATCGACGAAGAGTGCCACGTAGTCAGCGACGGCTTCACCGGTGGCCATATCGCCGAGGCCGGCGGCGTAGCCCGGATCCTCGCCGTCGAACGCGTCGAGACCGTGACCCCACTCGTGTTGCATGACGTCGCGGATCTCGCCGGTGTTCTTGCACTTGATGATGCTGGAGCCGGAGGTGACTTCGCCTGGCTTGAAGAAGTTCAGGCTCGAGCCGTCCCAGAAGGCGTTGCAGACGTCGTTGATGTTGACCTTCACGGGGAGCTTCATCGAAAGGAACGGCAGGGTCATCCACTTGGTGGCGATCATGCGCGCGACGTTGGTGTGGAAGAACGCAGTGCGATCGGCCGGGGTGGAAGTGCCGTTGCCGTAGGAGGTGGTGGGTTGATCGGGACCGAGGACAACATCGCGTCCGCCGGTGCCGAGATCGATGCGGCCGTTCGACGATTCCGCGTAAGGCTGGAAGCCGCTCTGCGGATCGACTTCTGATTTGAGGCAGTCTTCGCAGTTGGTGTCGAAGAACGCGCCGTTGAGACCGGTGGATGCGGTGTTGCCATCCCATGCGAAGCTGCCATTGGAGTTCGTGGTCTCTGTTCCATTGACCTCGGTGTACGGGAACGAGCGCACGACTTCGGCGTCCGTGGCCTGCGCCGGCTTCACGCCGCCGACCACTTTGCCGCCGGTGCCGGCCGTGCAGGCGGCGTAGCGATTCGAATCGCCGAAGGCGACGACCTGGCCCGTGAGTGCGTCGACGTGTGCGACCCACGTCGAGCGTCCGCCGTCGAGACGGAAGATCACTTCATACGTGAGCTGATACTTCAGCAGTGCGCCGGCGAGACCGTTGCGCGGCAGGAATTTCAGCGTGGGCTGTTTGATGATGTTCGTGCTCGACTGCGCGACGCCAGCATGCGAGAGCGCGGCGGTCAGCGCCTGCGAAACCGAGAGCACGGGCGTGGTCACGGCGGGAACGTCGGCAATGTTGGCGGAGTGCCAATAGATCATGTTGCCGTTGTTGACCGCGAAGACCAGCCGCGCGTATTCGACCGGGATGCCGTTGATGCTGTAGTCGAACGCGGCGTACATCACGCGACCGCTTTTCACAGCCGTGGCCGCGATGGGGACGTAGGTGAGGCGGCTGTTGGCCACGCCGAGGACGGATTGATTCGTGTCGATGAACGAGCGTGCCTTCTGCTCGAGCTGGCTCGGATTCTTCGTCCACGGAATCGCGCCGCCGTAGACGCGCCGCGGATGATTCGTCAGCGTGTCGAACTGCGCCGTCCAGTTTCCGCCGTGTGCGAGATTCCACGTGGACCAGAGCGGATTGGCGAGGTAGAGGTTGATTTTGAGGTTGTCGAGATTGGACTTGAGCGCGGGGAGGACGACCACTTTGGCGTCCAGGGCTTGCTCGCTGATGCGAGGCTCGATGGCGGACGCCGTACCGGCGCCCAGAACGACTACGACCATGAACGCGATCCCAAACAGCTTACGCATACCAACTCCTGCCTGTCTGTGGAGGTGCTCCACGTTGGTTGTTTCCGGGGTCGAATTGCCTTCCTCTGTGCGTCGGTAGTGGTACTACCAACGGCGGACACGAAAAGCAGTTCGAATGCCAACGTTTGTAACTAATTGGTAGCACGTTACTTGGAATAGTCGCGGTACTACCACCCTCGAAACAGCGTATAGTTCTCGCATGGATCGCAAACCGATTGTGCTTGGTCCCGGCGAGGGCCGGGCTTATCCGATGGGACGCATCAGCGCGCTGTTCAAGGCGGATGGTGACGAGACGCGGAAGGGTTATTCGATCTCGGAATGGTGGCTGGAGGCCAACACGACAGGACCGGGAGCGCACTCCCATCCCGAGGACGACATCTTCTTCGTGATCGAAGGCACGATGAGCGTGCTCGTCGGCGATCGCTGGATGGACGCGTCGACAGGTTCCTTCGTGCTCATCCCCGGCGGAACGACGCACGACTTCGAGAACCGAAGCGCCACACGCGCGGGCGTGTTGAACCTGTCCATTCCCGGCGAGTTCGAATCGCACATGCCGGACATCGCGAGCTGGTACGCGGAGAACCCGGCTGGCGACGCGTTAACGTAGATTTTTCGCGAGAGCCGCCCCTCACCCTATCCCTCTCCCCGCCGTTGCGGGGAGAGGGGACTGTGTTTTCGCGAGTGGTTCAAGTCCCCTCTCCCCGGGCGCGGGGAGAGGGTTAGGGTGAGGGGCGGCTCTCGCGAAAAATTCTTTCACCGCCCCTTCACCCGCAGCGCCGCATCCATCCGATGCCTTCCCTCCGGCCACGTTTTCAAAAACGCGCGCCACATGGCCGGGATGTTGGCGGCGACGGCTTGCTCGAAATCGGCGGCTTCCTGTCTGCAGCGGCGGGCTTCGGCGATGCGATTGGAGGTGGCGTGTTTGCTCAGGTAGCGATCCCACGCCGCGGAGGTTCCGCCTTCCCACGCTTCATCGAAATCCTTCGGTTCGGATTGGGCGTTGGCTTCCTCTTCTTTTGCCTTCGCCCGTTTCACTGCGCGGTCGTGGCGAATGTGCGCGTCGGCGGCGTGACGGTCATCGATCCATTTCCCGAGGTAGGCGTTCCAGGATGCTTCGGTGTCGGTGGCGGCGGCGTTCTCGAAGGCCTGGCGTTCTTCCGCGATGCGACGCGCCTCTTCGACGTGCGCGGAAAGGCCGAAGCGTTTCAGGAAGTCGTGCATGGCGGCCTGCGTGTCGGCGGCCAGCGCTTCCGCGAATGCGTCCGCGGCGAGTCTCTGCCGCAGTGCGACCAAACGGATTTCCGCCTCGAGGTGATGCCGTCCCTCAGGCCACACGGAAAGAAACTGGCGGATGTCGGTTTCGGAATCGCCCGTGGCCGCGCGCTCGAACCCCAGCGCCTCGTCGAGTAGTTCCTGCGCACGCGCAGCGCGCGGCGAATTCGGATGCTCTTCGATGAACGTACGCCACACCGACGCGCGCCCGTCCTCCCACGCGCGCTGGAACTGCTCTTCTTCTTCGCGATCTCGTTGCTGCGCCTGCGCCAGCCGATGAATCGCATCGCGCGCTGCATCCCCCACTCGCGTTCCGCGTGGATGCGCTTCGCCCAGTCGCTGCAAAGCCTGACGATCGCCTTCTCCCTCGCGTGCTTGCACATCGGCGAGCAGCGACAACTCGAACTCGAGCGCCTTCGCTTCTGTCGACGGGCCGCGCTTCGGCGGTGGGCTCACAGGTGCAACGCGCATGGCCGAAGGAGTCTCGGCGATCGTGGCATCGTCCGGCCCGAGCATCGGCATCGGTTGCGAGATCGTCTTCTCGGGGCCGCGGCGCAGACGCGCGATGTCGTCGCGATGCAGCGTGCCTGCCGGCGCGGTGAGGAACGACGCCAGCGCATCGGCGAGCTCGCGCGCGCTCTCGAAACGCCGGCGGCGGTCCTTCTCCAGCACGCGGAAGATGATCTGCTCCATGCGGTCCGGCACCGCGATGCCATGCTTCGCGACGGCGAAGCGGGGAGGCGTCTGCGTGAGGTGCTTCATGATGTAGCCCTGCGGCGTCTCGCTGGCGAAGGCCGCAACGCCGGCCAGCATTTCGTAGAACACAACGCCGAGGCAGTAAAGATCGGCGCGCCCGTCGATCTGCTCATCGTCGCCGAGCATGCCCAGTTGCTCGGGCGACATGTATTTCGGATTGCCGATCAGCACACCCGCTTGCGTCATCTCCGCGCTGGTCGTGTTGACGTCCTTGGCGATGCCGAGATCGATGATTTTCGCGATCAGACGATCGTCTTCATCGAACGACAGCATCACGTTGTCGGGAGAGATATCGCGATGCAGCAGACCGCGGCGATGGATGTGATCGAGTCCCGACAGAATCTGCGACACCACATCCGCCGCGAGCGCCACCGGAAACGGACCGTGCGCCGCCGCCCACTGCCGCAGCGTCGTCCCGTCGATGAACTCCGTGACCATGTAGTTGCCGCCCTCGCCGATGAAAAAATCATGGACGGCAGCAATGTTCGGATGATGAATCTGCGTGGCCAGGCGCGCCTCGCGCAGAAAGCGCGTCAGGAAAACATCGTCGGCGAGCAGCGCCTGCTTCATCACCTTGATGCAGCGGAACGTATTGAGATGAACGTGGCGCGCCTTGAACACCTCGCCCATCCCGCCGGCGCCGATGCGGCTCAGAATCTCGTACTTCCCGTCCAGGACCGTCCCCGGTCCGGGGCGCGAGTAAGAGCCCTGCTGGCCGCTTTCGTCTGGCATGGAAGTGCCTTCGCCGGAACAGGATAACGCGGTTTTTCTCCACCTCCGCGATGACAATTCGCTCCACGGTGCGACACCACTCGAGGATGTCTCGATCGTCGGCGGTGGTAGCCGCAACGGTCTTCAGGTGAGCCGCTGGCTGTTTGGCGTGGCCTGCGTAGCAGGCAAGAAGACAATAGCCCCCTGGCTTTAGCCGGGGGTACGCAAGGCCCACGTTTCCAGCCTGCGTAGCGGGCGATAGAACTGCCGCCCGCTAACGCGGGCTGGTATTGACTGCCACTCGATTCCCCCGGCTGAAAGCCGGGGGCTAGTGTCTTTCAGCGTGCTACGCACGCATGATTCGCGCTTCACGGAAGGCCGTTGTGGCGAGGCCGACTTCGCGAGTGTGGACGACATCCAAGCCGCTCGATCGCAAAATCTCCGCGGCACCGGCGGAGCAGTTCTGATCGAGCAGCAGTTTCATTCGGCCGCGGCGAGCTCCTCGACGCGGTCCTCGAGGTTTGCTGCTGCGTACTCGAGGGCCTGATGGATGTCCTCTTCTTCGAGATCCGGATACGCGCGCCGCAGTTCATCCCCGGTGCCGTACGTGGCGATCGCGAGGAGGACGCGTTTCACCGTGATGCGCATCCCGCGGATGCACGGCTGACCATTCATCTTGCCCGGTTCGACGGTGATTCGATCCAGTCTCGTCATTCGTCCCTCCGGCTACCGACGCACCATTATGCTCCTTGCCGACATCACACTTGCGGGCGCACCCATCGGCCACCGGGACTAAATCCGCCGATTTATTTGCTATCATGCCCCGACGCGGGAGCGGGTCGTCCACCCAGCCCCCACGTGAATCCAGTCCGATCCAAGGGTATTGATGAAGCGAATCGTCCTCGCGTCCCTCATTGTTTTGTCGTTCGTCGCCGCGTCTGAAGCGCAGGCGGAGAAGGCAACACGCAAACGCTCCGACTCTCTCTCGGCGTCGCTGCTCCGGCAGGCGCCCGGTCTGCGCGCCGAAGTCCTTCGCCTTGCTCTCGACGCCGCGAAGACGGCCGATGAGCGCGGGCTGGTGAAGCGGCGCGACATCCTCACCGTCATCGACTATTCACTCCCCTCGACACAACCGCGCCTCTTCGTCTTCGATCTCGCCGCGCGCAAGCTGCTCTTCCGCGAGCTCGTCGCGCACGGCAAGAACAGCGGCGACAACCGCACCAACTTCTTCTCCAACAGCCCCGGCAGCCTGGCCACGAGTCTCGGCCTCTTCGTCACCGAAGACACCTACGTCGGCGGCAACGGTTACTCGCTGCGGCTGCGCGGTCTCGAAGAAGGCGTGAACGACAGAGCCCGCGATCGCGCCATCGTCATGCACGGTGCCTCGTACGTCAGCCGGGCCGTAATCGCCGCGCTCGGCCGCCTCGGCCGCTCGTGGGGTTGTCCGGCAGTGCGCAAGGAAGTGGCGAAGAAGATGATCAACACGATCCGCGGCGGCAGCGCCGTCTTTGCCTACTATCCCGAAAAGAGATGGCTGGCGTCATCGAAGTTCTTCCGCAAGCCGGCTGGCTCTCAGCTCACCGCTCTCGGCCTTCAGGAAGACGAATCAACGATTCGCTGAGAGCTGCGAGCCGCGACCCGCGAGCTTGATAGCATGGGCCTCCAAAAATTCTGGAGGAACCCATGGCGGAAACTACAAACAAGAAAATCATCGCAGTCGTCGGAGCCACAGGTGCGCAGGGCGGAGGATTGCTGCGCGCCATCCTGGCCGATCCGAACGGCCCATTCACTGCGCGCGCGATCACGCGCGACGTCAACTCGGACAAGGCGAAAGAACTAGCCGCCCTCGGCGCGGAAGTCGTAGCCGCAGACATCGATGACGCCAATAGCCTGCGCCGCGCCTTCGAAGGTGCCTACGGCGCGTTCTGCGTCACGTTCTTCTGGGCGCACTTCTCCGCCGAGAAAGAGATCGAAGAAGCCCGCATCATGGCCACCGCCGCGCGCGACGCCGGCGTGCAGCACGTGATCTGGTCGACGCTCGAAGACACGCGCATGCTCGTGCCGCTGTCGGACGATCGCATGCCCACGCTGCACGGCAAATACAAAGTGCCGCACTTCGACGGCAAGGGCGAAGCCGACGCGATCTTCACGGAGCTCGGCGTACCGACGACGTTCCTGCTCACGTCCTTCTTCTGGGAAAACTTCATCTACTTCGGCATGGGCCCCGCGCGCGGCGCCGACGGCAAACTCTCCATCACCATGCCGATGGGCGACGCCAAACTGCCCGGCATTGGAGTGGAAGACATCGGCCGCGCCGCCTACGGCATCTTCCAGCATCCGGAACTGATCGGACAATACGCCGGCGTGGCCGGCGACCACCTCACCGGCAGCGAAATGGCCGCCGCGCTCACCTCCGCCATCGGCGAAGAAGTCGTCTACAACTCCGTCCCGCCCGAAGTCTTCCGCACCTTCGGCTTCCCCGGCGCCGACGACCTCGGCAACATGTTCCAGTACAAACGCGACTTCGAAAAAGAGTTCCGCGGCGCACGCAGCGTGGACGCGACGCGCGAACTCAATCCGGCGCTGCAATCGTTCAGTGCGTGGCTGGCGTCGAACAAGGAGAGGATTCCGATTCCGGCGAAGGGGTAGGACCCCGATTGCCGAAAGCATGTTCATGGGCCAGCGATTCCACAACGCCCGGCCCATGAATACTCAGTTTGCGATGTGATGGGATAGAACCCCGGTCCACACGCGAAGACCTCCCGCCGAAGGAGTCCTCCGAGGTAGCGGGCAGGGACATTGCGCGAAAACTCGGCGCGGCGTTTCATGTAGTCCGCACCGCGGCCGCTGCTCATCCCGAATTGGTGGATGAAACGAATGCTACGAATAATTCGTTCCATCAGTTAAGATTCGCCGTCCATCGGTAATCCCGACAATCTGACGTCCGCTCGAGAGAGAGAGAGTCATGCACTATTCCGTCCGGTACGGCGCCGCGGCTGTCTGCGCGGTGCTCGTCGTATTTCTGTTCGCTCCCTGCGCGCAAGCGCACGTCACGACCTTCGGTCCGCGCAGCTACGCGCTGCCATCGGGACCGCCGGCGAGCGTGACCGAAACCTTCGATGCGAACGGCGCGTGCGACGCGAACGCGCTCGCGGTCTACACGATCGTCGTCACGAACGGCCTGGCGAACGGCGAACGGCGCGTGAGCAGCGGCACGATTTCGCTCAACGGCACGGAAGTCGTCAGCGAATCGCAGTTCAGTCAGCAGGCAGCGACGATCGAAAAAACCGTCGCGCTGAAGAGAACGGGCAACCAGCTCTCCGTCACGCTCCAAGGGGGAAAGAAAGACGCGACGATCTCCCTCTCGATCATTCGGCACATCGACGTCACCACGAACGTTCTGGCGGAAACGAAGTTCATCGCCACAGGGACGAAGGCCGAGACGCTCCGCAAGTCCTTCGCCGCCGACAACCTCGGCGATCGTTTCTCGATCGTCGTGACCAACGGCGCGATCAAGAAAGGGAGCATTGCCCTCAACGGCGCGACGGTGGTGTCGCAGCAGGAGTTCCCGAGCGGACAGCTGCAGAAGAACGTCACGCTGAAGGCGGCGAATGAGCTCGTCGTCTCCGTGACTCCCACGAAGGCCGGCGATTTCGTCAACGTCGCCGTGCTCCGTCATCCGATCGACACCACCGGCCCGACGATCCGCATCGACGGCCTCACCGACGGCCAGACCGTCGCTGCTTCGCCCCTTGTGGTGAACGGTGCGGTCACCGACGTGTCGGGGATCGCCTCCGCTTCCCTGAACAATCAGCCGCTCACCCTCGGCGCAAACGGCGCGTTCCAGGCGGCGGTGCCGCTCGTTGCGGGCACGAACATCCTCACGATCGCCGGGAGCGACTGCGAAGGGAACGCGTCGCAACAACAGATTCGCGTCGTGCTGGCCAGCGACACCGCGCCGCCGACCGTGCGCATCGACGTTCCAGCGGCCGGCACGATCACGAACCAGACCCAGATCGCGGTGAGCGGCGTCGCAACCGACGACACCGGCGTCGCGAGCGTGACCGTGAACGGCATGCCGATGACGCTCACCGGCGGCACGTGGAGCGGAAGCGTGAGCTTCCCCGCGGCGAACGCGACGCGGACGCTCACCGCAACGGCCACCGATCGCGGCGGACGGACGGCCGTCGCTTCGGTCGACATCGACATCGACGTCACCGCGCCGGTCGTCACCGGAATCACACCCACGGACGGAACGACGTTGAGCGAGAGTTCCGTCACGATTCGCGGCACGGTGAGCGATGCGCCGGCCGGCGTGGCGAGCGTGACGTGCAACGGCACCGCGGCCACCGTCGGCGCGGGCGCGTTCGCGTGCAATGTGACGCTCCAGGCCGGCGTGAATGAGATCGCCATTGTGGCCACGGACACTGTCACGAACGCTGCGACGACGACGCTTCACTACACGCTCGAAACCGACACCGCCCCTCCGACGATCACGATCTCTTTACCGCTGGAAGGAGCGTGGATTCGCACCGCGCAATTGACGGTCACCGGCACCGCGAGCGACGACAGCGGTCTCGCGTCCGTGATCGTGAACGGTCTTCCGGCCACACTCGACGGCGGGAACTGGACGATCTCGCTCGCGCTGGGCGGAGACGGTCCGAAGACGATCACCGTCGTCGCTACCGACACTTCGAATGCGACGGCGAGTGCGACGGTGAATGTCACGCTCGATACGACGGCTCCTTCGCTCACGATCGAAGTGCCGGGCGAGACGGCGACGCTGTACGACCAGACCAAAGTCACGGTTGCAGGCCGCGTGAGCGACGCGCTGTCAGGGCTCGCGAGCGTCACGTGCAACGGCACGGCGGCGACGATCACGGACGATGTGTACGTCTGCGAGGTCCCTCTGACGAGCGGCGCGAACAGCGTCGACGTGCGCGCCACCGATCACGCGGGCAACGAGACCGCTCGCGCCGGTGCAATCTCCGTTCTTTCCGACACGACCCAGCCGGCGATCACCGCATCGATCGTTCCGCCGCCGAATGCGGACGACTGGATCGCTTGGGTGGCCGAGGTGACGTTCGTTTGCGGCGATGCGGAAAGCGGACTGGCGGAATGTTCGGGATCCGACGTCGTCCAGGAAGGCGCGGTACAACTGATCAGCGGCACCGCGGTCGATCGTTCCGGCAATCGACGCGACGCCGCGGTCGTGGTCAACGTCGACAAAACTCCGCCGACGCTCGCGATCGACGGCGTCGATCCCGACGCACCTTTTCTGGTCGTGCCCGGACCGTCCATCACGATCGAGGGGAGCGCCACGGACGCTCTGTCGGGTGTGAAGAGCGTCACCTGCAACGACGCCGCTGCCACCCTGACAGGAGAACGCTTTCGCTGCGTCATTGCTCTCAGCGGCATGACGACCGTCGCTGTCCGTGTCATGGACCGCGCCGGCCTTCAGGCTCTCGGAGCGATCACATTCCTCGTCGACGACAGCGCGCCGTCCATCACGATCAAGACGCCCACCGATGGCGCGATCGTGGAGGACGGCAACATCGCCGTCAGCGGCTACGCAAGCGACGATCAGTCGGACGTCACGCTGACCGTGAACGGCATCGCCGTCCCCGTCGTCGACGCCGTGTTCAACACGACCATCGCCGCGGCCGCGGGCGACACGACGATCACCGTCGAAGCGACGGACGCGGTCGGAAACATCACCACTCAATCGGTCAGCGTCACGCGCTTCATCGTTCCGCACGTGACCATCACCGAACCTGCCGATCTCGCGGTCGTCGCGGATTCGGTCATCGTGGTGCGCGGGACGGTCGGCGAAGGAGTGACCGGCGTCGTCGTGAACGGCATCACCGCCACGATCAGCGGTCACACGTTCGTCGCGGCCGACGTGCCGCTGCAGCAGGGACGCAGCGTCATCACCGCCATCGGCCGCACCGACGCCGGCCGCATGGCCAGCGCCAGCATCTTCATCTATCGCGACTCGATCCCGCCGCGCGTCACGCCGACGTTCCCGCCGCCCGACGTGCAGATCTACGACGACGTGGTGACGGTCAGCGGCAACGTCGACGACATCGTCGTCGGCACCGTGAACTCAGAGCAGGTCACGGTCACGGTCGGCGGAGTCGCGGCCGAAGTGGCGAACCGCTCCTTCACGCGCCGCAACATCCCGCTCGAGCCCGAGAACAACGATCTCACCATCGTGGCGACGGATCAGGCCGGGAACGTCACCACGGTCGAATACGACCTGTGGCACACGCCGATGCCTGCCATCGCGCACTTGGTGATCGTCTCCGGCAACGATCAGAGCGCGCCGATCGGTACGACGCTGCCCACGCCGCTGCGCGTGCGGCTCGTGGAAGGGAGCGGCACGCCCGTGGCGAATGCACTGCTCGAGTTCCACGTGACCGGCGACAACGGTTCGCTCCGCTCCGGCGCGAGCGAAGGTCGCGTGCTGAAGCTGACGACGAACGCGCAGGGTGAAGCATCGGCCGTGTGGACGCTCGGCATGCGCGCGGGCGTGTCGTTCAATCGCGTCGAAGTGCGCTCCGACCGCTCCGTGAACTTCGCCGCATTCCAGGCGCAAACCGTCCAGGGCCAGCCCAACCTGATCGTCGTCGATTCCGGCCAGAGCCAGTTCGGCGCGACGGGACAGCGTCTCCCACGCCCGCTCGTGGCAGTCGTCGTCGACGCCGGCTCGAACCGCCTGGCCGGTGTGCCGGTGATCTTCGCCGTCGAGCGCGGCGGCGGCAGCATCGACGGGCAGTCGAGCGTCACGGTCGTCTCCGACAGCGACGGCCGCGCCTGGGTGAATCCAACGCTCGGCGATGAAGCGGGCAACGACTCGAATGTGTTCGTGGCGATGACGCCGCAAGGTGCGCGCGCCGAGTTCGTCGCCTCCGGCCGCACCATCGGCGATCCCGCCGCGACGCGCATCACCGGTGTCGTACAGGACAACATGAACGTGCCGATCGCCGGCGTCTCGGTGCGCATCGATGGCACGACCATCGCCGCGGAGACGGATGCGGAAGGGCAGTTCGTCCTGCCCGGTGTGCCCGTCGGATACGTGAAACTCTTCGTCGACGGCACGACCACGCAGCGCGACGGCACCTGGCCGACGCTCGAATATCCGATCTACACGATCGCCGGCATCGACAACCGCATCGAGATGCCGATCTTCCTCCTGCCGATCGACGTGCGCCGCGGTCTGCACGTCGACGATTCGACTGGCGGAACCCTCACCATTCCGGAGCTCCCCGGCTTCTCGCTCACGATTCCGGCGGGAACGGCGACGTTCCCCGGCGGCGGGCGCACCGGGGTGGTGTCGGCCACGCTCGTCCACTTCGACAAGATGCCGATGACGCCGGCGTTCGGGCAGCAGCCGCGCTTCATCGTGACGATCCAGCCGACCGGCGTGCACTTCGATCCGCCGGCGGTGGTGACGTTCCCGAACACCGACGGCCTCGTTCCCGGCGAGATCACCGAGCTCTACTCCTTCGATCACGACCTCGGGCAGTTCGTCTCCATCGGCACCGGCTCGGTGACCGACGACGGCAGCATCGTTCGCTCCGATCCGGGCGCCGGAATCGTGAAGGGCGGATGGCATGGGGGCGGGAATCCCGCGCCTCAGGGGAACGCGCAGGCGCTCAGCGTGACGATCCAGCCGGAGAGAACCGTCGTCGGCATCGGTGAGGTCGTCAACGTCACCGCGACGGGCACGCCGCAAGGCGGCAGTTACGTGAACTGGACCGTCGACAATCCTTCCATCGGCAACTTCCTCAACCAGCCCTCCTGCTCCGGACTCGCTACCTGTACGGCGAGACTGCGTCTCGATCAGGAGGGATCGGTGCACGTGAAGGTGTCGTACACGCGCAACGGCGCGATCACGACCTCCGGCACGAAGAAGGTCACGGCCAGCCGGTTCCGCATTCAAGAACTGCAATACACGCAGGTCGAGCATCGGCTTCGCCGCGACGAGCTGGGGAGCGATTTGACCGCGTACCCGGCCATTCAATGGACGCTCGGCGGAACGAGTGCGCCGGTCTGGTACGAAGCGTCGACCGCCAACACTGCGAAGAAAATGAAGGTGCGCGTGAAGCTCAAGGTATCGCCACCGCTCACCGACCCGCGCCAGATGGTGGTCGAGAGCGGCGCGCCGTATCACTTCAGTCGCACGGTGCTCATCTTGCCGAACGAGGACGATCTCTGGCTTCAGGGTGAATTCGAATCGTCGGAGTCGCTGCCGGCTGCAACGGCCGCCTTTCGCCCACTGACACTTTCCTGGAAAGGAACGTTCGTCGGACAGACGGATTCGTTCGATCTCGGGACGACGTCGAATGACGTGTACGTCTCCTTTCCCTCGGGGGGCAACGATCCGGTTCCGCTGACGGTCCTGCGCCTGGCCATCGGTTTCGGAGGTGCGGGCACGAAAGAATCGGCGCTGATGCAGACGTGGAATGCCTTCAGCTCCGGCAGCGGCCCGGCGGGCGTCAAGAACCACGAAGACATGGACCTCGTTTATTACGAGATCAATCGGCACCCGCTGAGTCAATGCGCCCTTTCCGCGTCAAATGACCTCCTGAAGATCGGAAACGGCCAGTGCCGCACGTTCGTCGATCTCCTCGCTCAAGCGCTCGACGTCAACGGCATTGCCAGCCAGCGCATCGAGGTCAAGGCGGTCCCCTCCAGCCCTCTGTCGTCGCTGCTTCTGGGCGCATCTCCGCGGCTGCTGGTCAAGAACTGGGGATTCGTCGGCATGCCCGGACTGCTGTCGGGGGAATACGACGCGGAGTTTCCGAACGGCGAAACGAGCGAGACTTTCTGGGATTACCCCCCTTCGACCTCGTACGGCCAACTCGTTCGGGAGACGGGCATCCCCGGCCAGAATTCGCCCACACCCGCGGTGAAGGTCTTCGGCAACCACGTCATTCTCCTGCCGCTTATCTCGGACGGTGGGCCGCCTTACTACGATCCGTCTTACGGCGTGCGGTACCAGGACGCCGATGACTTCGTCGTGAAGGCGCTCGACGGTTTCGGCGTCTCGTGGAACTCGTACTCCAAAACGATGAAGGTGCGGAGGGCGTCCTCGGTATTCACCGGCGGCAGCGTGGTGTTCGTCCCGATAGGATTATGAGATACACACCCTTCATCGGAATCGTCCAGGTGCTGCTGCTGCTCGGCGTCGTCGCGAGCCTCGGCTGGCCGGGAATCTGGATCCAGCGGATGGAAAAGAAGGAGCGCGTCACGCGCGAGGCGATGAGCCGTATCCACCGCACGGTCCTGACATACGGGGACGCGCACCAGGGCGCGCTCCCGGCGGCCGGTGAGCTCGCGCGGCTCCCGGCGCGCGATGGCTGGGGGTTTCCCCTGCTCTATCGGTCGTGGCGCGAACCGGAGGGCGGCGGCTACATTCTGATCAGCACGGGCGCGGACGGAAAGCTCGACGCGAACAGCCGCGCGCTGCTCGGGATCGTCGAAGCGCCCGCCCCTTCACGCGCGGTCACTTCGTTCCTCGCGCGACCCGTGAGCGCACCGCGCACGTGGGCGGAAGCATTCGACGACGACACCATTACCGTCAGCGCAGATCTGGTCTTCGATCACCCGCCCCGACGCATGAACCTCAAAGACGCGCCGCCCGTAGTCCTCCGTCAGGGAGCGATCTCGGCCTCCGTGTTCGGCGCGCTTTTCCTCCTTGTCACCATTCGTCATTACCGCAGGAGTCACGCATCGTGATCACGTCTTTCCGACAAATTGTCCGCACAGCCATCGCGAGCGCGCTTCTCCTCGCTTCGCTCCCTCTCGCCGCCCAACTCGATGAATCGTGCATGGTCAGCATTCTCAACCGCACGGCGCAGGTCGGGCCGGACGGCGACTGGATCGTGCGCAACGTGCCGTCGAACATCGGTGCCGTGCGCGCGCGGGTGACGTGCGTCCAGAACGGCAGAACGCGCGTGGGCATGTCGGACCTGCTGGAGATTCCCATCGGAAACGCCACACTGGGCGGCATTTCTTTGACGCTGGAAGACGTCGAACCGGTGCCGCTTTCGCTGGCGCTGTCGGCGCCGGAGACGACGTTCCCCGAGGCCGGCGGAACCGTGCAACTGACGGCCACCGCCACGTTCGACGATCTCTCGACGCGCGACGTCACCGCTCCGGCACGCGGCACGAGATACGTTTCGAGCAACCGCGCCGTGGCGTCCGTCGATGCGAACGGACTGGTCACGATGCACAGCAGCGGCAACGTGATCCTCAGCGCCACGAACGAAGGCACGCTGGCATTGCTGCGCATCACCATCGCCAGCATTCTCGATTCCGACGGCGACGGCATGCCCGACGACTACGAGCTCGCCAACGGGCTCGCGCCGTTCGATCCGAGCGACGCGCGCAGCGATTACGACTGGGACAATCTCTTCGCCCTCGACGAATACCGCCTCGGCACCGATCCGAACAACTACGACACCGACAACGACGAGATCTCCGACGGACTGGAAGTGCAGACCGGAACCGATCCGCTCGATCCGGCGAGCTTCGATCTCTCCCAGACCCTGACGAGCATCTTCGCCACTCCCAATCCCGTCTCAATGATCCTGGAGACGCTCCTCGGCAGCAGCACTCAGCAGTTGCGCGTCCGGGGAAGGCTGGTTGACGAGTGGAACATCGACATCACTTCGCGCGCCAAGGGGACAACGTACGGATCGACCAATCCCACCGTCGCCGCGGTCAACTCGTTCGATGGACGGATCGAGGCGGTCGGCAACGGCTCGACCACGATCACCATCGCGAACAACGGCCACGAAACCACCGTACCGGTCAACGTCACCTCCTTCGCCCCCGGCATCGTCTCCACGACCATCATCACCGGATTGCCGCAAGCGATCGCGGTGAACGGTAACTTCGTCTACGTCATGTCCACCGCAGGCAAGCTGTCCGTCGTCGACGTCACGAACCGCGCCAGCCCCCTGGTTGTGGGGACGATCACGGTGGCTATGACGCCGGCCAGGATTGCCTTCGGCAACAACCGGCTCTACGTCGCGCATCTGGACGGCGTCGCGGTCTTCAACGTTTCGATTCCGACCGCGCCGACGCTCCTCCGCAACAGCATCATCAGCGGCGGCGTGCGCGACGTGGTGATGCTGAATCCAACCACCGCGATCCTGGCGACGAACACCGGCATCCTCTTCCAGAACAGCGGCGGCACGACCCTCGGGTCGGTGAGCATTCCCGATACGCGCGCCGTCGGTTACGGCGACGGCGGCCTGATCGCCGCGGTCAACGCCTCCGGCCTGCTGCACGTCGTCGACGTGCGCAACGGCATCGCGTCCGCGAACGTACGCTCCACCTTGTCAATCGGCACGAACGTGGGTGTCAGCGTCTGGGGCGAGTTCGCCTATTTCAAGCAGAATACGAGCCTCGGCATCGCCGACATCGGCCATCCGACGCCGAAGATCGTTTCGAGCAATCCGTTCCCCGGTTTCGTCAACCGGATCTTCATCCGCGAAGGCTTCGCGTTCGTCGGCATGGGCATCGGCCAGGGTTACGCGATCGCGGACGTTGGGGACGCATCCGCAGTAAGCGTGCGCCGGCAATTCAGTATTTCGTCGCTCTCGAATGCCGGGATTGCGGCGGACCAGCGTCACGTCTATGCGCTGCTCAGCTCCGGAACGAGCAACTCGACGCTCTCGATCGCGCAGTATTTCGCGACGACCGACAACGAATTCCAGGTGCCGGTCCCGCGCATCGCCTCGCCCGCGGACGGCTCCACGTTCACCGAAGGCGCGATGGTGCCGATCAACATCGAAGCATTCGACAACGGCATGGTCGATTCGGTCTCGCTCTTCGTGAACGGCTGGTTGTACACGTCGACGAAAGCGCGCGACCAGATCGTCCGCTATCGCGTTCCGCCGAACGTGACCGACCTGGCGATGATCGCGCGGGCGACAGACTTCGCAAACATGAGCAATACCTCGCCGACGGTGACGTATCACGTCGTGCGCGACACCACGCCGCCGTCCGTGCAGATCACCTCGCCCACGGCCGGAGCGATCGTCGGCGGCCGGAACCTCACCGTCACGGCGAATGCCACGGATGATTCGGCGGTCGTGCGCGTGGAGTTCTTCGTCAACGGCGCGTCGATCGGGGTCGACACCACGGCCCCATACGCGGCAACGACGTTCATCCCCGCGACCGGTGTTTCGAGTATCACGCTCACCGCGACCGCGACCGACAGCTTCGGCCTGTCCGCGACATCGAATCCGGTCACGCTGCCCGTGCAACCCGATCAACCGCCGACGGTCCGCATCCTCTCGCCGCTGAACGGCGCGGGGCTTTATGCCGGCGCCGACGTCACCGTCGCGCTGGACGTCGCGGATGATGACGGGATCCGGCACGTATTCATCTACGCCGACGACGATTTCCTCACCAGCATTCATCAGCCGCCTTACACGGTCGCGATCACCCTCCCGGCCGGCGTGACCTCGTTCCGGCTGATCGCACGCGCGACCGACACGAAGGACCAGGAATCCGAGGACAGCGTGCAGATGGAGCTGATGCCGACGAGTGCGTTGTCGGCGTTGCCGTTGCCGGCGTGGGCGTGGGACGTTGTCACGCGCGGCGACGTCGCATACGTCGCGGGAGGAACCGCCGGTCTGCACGTCATCGACATCGCGAATCTCGACGCGCCTTCGCTCATCACCACGCTCTCGCTTGCGGGCGAAGTGTTCGGCGTCGTCGTGCCGGGACGCTACGCGTATGTCGCCGGCGGCGCGGGCGGTCTGCACGTGATCGATCTCGCGAACCCGACGGCGCCGGTGCTGGTCGGGAGCATTCCGCTGCCACATCCGCGTGCGGTGACCGTCGACGGCGATCGTCTGGCTGTAGCCACCGACGCCGGCGTGTCGCTCTTCGATCTTCGCCGGCCCGCGGCGCCGCAGCCGCGAGGCGAGATCGCCACCCCGGCCGAGGCGCGTCATGCGCTATTCGTCGGCGACACGCTGTTCCTCGTCCACCAGAATCCGTGGTGGGGCCAACCGTGCTCCCGGTGCGACACGCTCGTGGCCGTCGATGTGTCCGATCTGAGCCACCCGCTCGTCATCGATACGCTCGCGCTTTCGTCGTACGGGATGGCGGTCAACAGCAACGTGATCGTCATGGGATCGGTCATGCTGATCCCGACGGACGATTACATCATCAGCGTCGACATCTCCGATCCGAGCGCTCTCCGCGAGATCGCGCGCTACGACGAGGTCAACTTCGAGCACAGCCCCTGGCGCACATTCGCGAAGGACGGCGGCCTTCTCTTCGCCGCGACCGACGAGATGCAGAGCGGACAGATCGGCGTGCAGATCATCGATCCCGCTAACCCGGCCGTGCCGCGATTCATCGGGCAGATCGATTTCTCGCCGTTCGCCACGAGCTTCAGCCGTTACTACGTCAACGCCATCGCGCCGTCGCCGGAGCTCGTCCACGTCGTCTTCAACGACGCGCAGACCCGCACCGACAAGTTCTCGATCGGACGCTACCGGACGATCACCGACACCGCCGGTGCCGCGCCGTCTGTCTCCATCGCCGCGCCGCTCGCCGGAGCGGTGTTCGCCGAGCAGCAGGGCGTGAGCATCGACGTCGCCGCCAGCGACGACATCGCCGTGGACTCGGTCACGATCCTCGTCGACGGCGTGCCCGTGACGACGCTGAAGCACGCGCCGTTCACCACGCTGCACGTACCGTCAGGGACGGGCAGTCACACCGTGACCGCGATCGCCACCGACTTCGGCGGCAACAACGCAACCGCCGCCTCCGTCACCTTCCACGTCGTCGCCGATACGACTGCGCCCACCGTCGCCATCACCGCCCCACGCCGTGGCGGCACGGTGGCGTCCATGACCATGACGTTGCGCGCCGCGGCAAGCGACGACACTGCCGTCGCCTCGGTCTCGTACCGAGTCAACGGCGTCGATGTCGGTACCCCAACCCTGCCGCCGTACGAGGTTGCGTACACCGCGCCCGCCGGCATGACCTCGCTGACGATCACCGCGACCGCGACCGATGCGGCGGGAAACACCGCCGAGGCGGATCCGATCGCCGTCTCCATCGCGCTGCCGCAGGTCGTCGGCTCGCTGTCGCTTCCGGGCACTGCAAATCGCGTCGCCGTGAACGGCTCTCACGCCTATGTGGCCTCGAACCTCGGCCTGCAGATCGTCGACGTCAGCCAGCCGGCCGCACCGTCGCTGATCAGGACCGTCGCGGTCGGGCCGTCGAGCGACGTACGACTCTTCGGCAACCACGCCTACGTCGCCACGAACTCGAACGTCGCGGTGGTCGACATCACGTCGCCCGCGAGCGCGGCGACGTTCGCGACCGTTCCGGTGTCTTCGCATTCCCTCGACCTCATCGGCACGCGGGCGCTCATCGCCGGCGGGAACACTCTCTATCAATACGAGCTCGCGAATCCGCAATCGCCGCAGGCAATTTCACAACGAAACACGGGAACGCCGCAGACGTCCGTGCATGCGTCCGGCGAGTACGCGCTGACCACGAGCAACAGCAATTTCAGCAAAGGCCAGCTGAATGGCTTCGACCTCGACCTGCTGCCGAACTTCGTGGTCTGGTACAACGACATGAACGGTGCCACGGCCGTCGGAAACAACTTCAATGACCTCCACGCCGATGGCCGCTCCGTGGTCATCGCCACTTCGACAGGCCTCACGAGCGGCCGCTTCGGCACACGCTTCGTCGCGCCGCTGCGGCTCAATGACCCGTTCGGCTTCCGCGCGATCGCGCGGCAGGGCGAATGGCTCGTCGGCATTCACGGTACGAACACTTCCGGGGTGCTGGACCCGAATGCCGTGCTCTTCGACTTCGGCAACGGGATCCATCTCGTACCGCACGCGACCATCTTCTCGGGCATCACCGGCGGTACTCCAACCGCGGTCGACCTGACGCCAACGCACGTCTTCATCACGTCGCAGCACTCGGGCACTTCGAGACTCACCATCGCGAAGGTCCACGATTTCTCCGACGGCTTCGGTGTCGCGCCGGCGGTGACGGTGAGTGCTGACGGTCCGGCATCACGCGACCGGCTCCTGCGCATCAAGGCGGCGGCATCGGACGACGTCGGCGTCGCCTCCGTCACGTTCACGGTGAACGGCGTCGACGTCTTTACCGACACGACCGCGCCGTACGACATGACCTACGTCGTGCCGTCCGCCGCGACGTCGCCGCTCGTCATCGGCGCGCGCGCGACAGATTTTGGCGGGAACGTGACACCTGCGGCAAACGTGACACTGCCGGTGCAGTGAGTATGGGGTGCGGCGACCGTAGTCGCGCACTCCTAATCACCCCACCGTGATCCGCGTGCCGTCGAAGCGCGTCAGGTTGAACCCTGTGAACACTTCGTGCGACGTCGCGCGGGTTTCGCGCAACACGGCGATCGCGACCTCCTCGCCCAGGAGCAGGGCGGCCATTCCGTCCGTCCGCCAATGCACCCCCGACCATTGACGGCCGATGGCCATGTTCTCCGCGAGCTTGTCGAGCTCGGGCCCGACCTTCAGATCGACGCCGGTCCACGGCCGCAACGTCTGTCCGTCCGGTGAAGGGATCGACGTCTTCGGAATGACGAAGTTTTCCGAGAAGAATGCTTTCAACACCGTCGTGCACGCACCGGCGATGACCGCGTGGCCCGCCGGATAGGCGGGATGCATCGGCGAGCCTTCCGGATACGACATCGGCAGATAGGCCGTGTTGAAGCGCGTTCGAATCACTTCGAGTGCCGCCGAGTTGAGCAGGTCCGCGTGCAGCGGATAGCTTCTCTTCGCCGTCACGTGCATGGCCACGCGGCCGGCGTATTCCTCCGGCCGGATCCGCATGTGCTGCCTCCACTTCTGATACCACGTCGCCTTCAGGCCGATGTTCGCGACGAGCGCGACGAGATGCAGCACGTCGGCCGGGCCGAACGTCACGAATCCCGACTGGGAGATCGAGTACGGATACGGGATGCCGCCGTCGAGCGGAGCGCTCATCTTGAAAAGCATCAGGCAGGCGCCGAGGAACGCCTGGTAGGTGAAATCGCGATGCGCGTATTCGCCGAGGTCGCGGCCCGTGCGAATGTAGGCGGGAGTCTCGGTGAAGACCGTGTCGTCGACGATCGCTCCGTTCTGCACCGCCAGCCATTTCTCATGATCGGTGACGTAGTCGCGATTCGGCACGGCAGTGCGCATCTTCTGCATTACGCGGATCGGTGTCCACGGCAGGTCCCGCCACAGAAATTGCGAGAGATACGGTCCGGTCAGGCCGCCGCTCGTGCCGCCGCGGAAGAGAGTCTGCGGCGTGATGCGTCCGTTCACGCGCGGTCCCGGGTACGCGGAAAAATTCGACAGTTCCTCCGCGGCGCGGGCCACGAGCGGATTCGTCTCGTATTCGTCGAACGGCACGTCGCGCAGCAGCGCGTGCCAATAGAGCTCGACGATCTCGGCGGCCTGCTCGTCGCTGCTGAACGCGGGCGGCGGCGCGATCGTCAACCGTGAGGCGTCGGGACCGATGACGTCGTACGCGAACGCTGCCTGCGGATCGGCGAGCTTCACGTATCCGCCGAGGGGCACGTTCTCGAAGAGCTCGTGGCGGCCGGTTTCGATCGCGCGCGCGAGCAGCCGGCACGCGGCGGCGTCGGGCTCGCCGAGGTTGTTGTGCGGCAACCCTTTCGAATACATTGCCCACGCGCCGAGCTTCCGGTCGCCGTTCGTCTCCTGCTCGCGCCACTCCGCGTCGCGCTCCACGCGCGCCGCTTCGACGCGGCGGCGGTACATCTCCGCGGCCCGCGCCGCGATCGGCTTCGACCGCGCTTTCGTTTCCTTCGCCGGCGCGGCTTCCAGCCACGACGGAATCATGCTCGCCGCCAGAGCCGCGCGCTTTACGAACTCACGGCGGCCGTAGCGCCCTTTGCCTTCAGCCATCGGATTCTCTCCCTCCACCATTGTGTCATCCCGGAGCGTGGCGAGGGACCTGGGCGGGCGGGGCTTGCGCCCGAGCGTGCATTGCACAGACGGAAGCTATCGCTTCGTCGAGCAACCACGTGGTGACACGCCGTGGCGTGAGCGACCATCGTGCCGAAACAACAGCGGCTCGTCCGCCGGACGGAAGTGACTTGGAGCCATACCGGATGTGCGCGGCGGGGCGCCGACGGCAAGCTCTCCATCACGATGCCGATGGGCGACGCCAAACTGCCCGGCATCGGAGCGGAAGACATCGGCCGCGCCGCCTACGGCATCTTCCAGCATCCGGAACTGATCGGACGATACATCGGCGTAGCCGGCGACCACCTCACCGGCGGCGAAATGGCCGCCGCGCTCACAGACGCCATCGGCGAAGAAGTCGTCTACAACTCCGTCCCGCCGGAAGTCATCCGCACCTTCGGCTTGCCGAGTTGCGAGTGCGCGAAGCGCGGTCTGGAAATCCGGGAATGTATCGGCAGACAGATCAGCGTGAATCCCGATGATGTCTCTGCCTGTTTCCCTCGTGAGCAGATCAGCACGCGCGCGTCCATCCTGTCCGGGCTGTACATGTTGCTGATGCTTGCGCTTGCGATGCTGATCGGGCTCCTTGTGCTTCAGGTACTGAAGCCGAAGCCTGCACGGCAGTCAAAGTGATAGCGTCGTTTCGTGCCGGATGCCGATGAAAACCGCGGAGATTTGCGGGAGGGCGTGCTGTCCGCGTGCTCCCTCGCCGTAGGGCTGATCGCGTTCGCCCGAATCAATGAGTCGCGACCTGCCACGTCTACTGTAAAAGGAAGCCGCGCGTTCGCCGGACGACTTCGTCCTGTGTGCTCGCGAGGAACAGGAAGTGATCCGCGTAGCGCATTTCGACGATCTGCCCGCGACGCGCTTCGCGCCGGAACTGCTCAATGTTCGCGCGGACGGTCCGATTCGCCGTAGCCACGCCGCGTCAGCGCGAGGACGCGGTACTTGTCGGTGAACCTGACGGCGAAGCTGTCGAAGACGTGTGCGTCGTTGCCCAATCCGGCGAGCATCAGCAACACGCCTCTCTTGCCGCCGCTCCACTCCAGGTAATGCAACTTCACGCCATTTGACCTGACGAACGCACTCCTGTGCGGCGAAGTGTCGCCCGCCGCGGCCGTCAGGCTGACAGCAACACAATGAGCACTGAACCAAGAATTCGCAGCGTCGCACGCATGGACGACCTCCTTACGACTGGAACCACCTATTTGGTAGTGACGGACGAGGGCAGGAAGTTTCATGGAACTCGCGACGGTGGCGGCATTCGTTTCATGAAAGACTGGGAACCCCGACGCAGGTTGGAGGGCAGTTGGTTAGCCCTCCGGCCTGTCACGCCGGAGGTCGCGGGTTCGAGTCCCGTCGGCCCCGCCAATCTAAAACACTCATGCTCCGCGACTTCGCGGCGCTTCGTGTTTTCAGAGGGTTGAAAAGAAAATTGGAGACTCGCAAAGTCACTCGCAAAGTCGCCAATTTCGCGAGCGGAATTCTGCGCGGACCCGCGACCAGATACACGAAATGTTTCCGGGTTCGGCGCGAATGTTCCACGGAAGAACGAGCAGCCGGGCGGCGGGGAGGATGTGGCCATCTTCCCGCGTCAGCGGCGGATCCTGCTGTTCCTGATCGCGCTGCCGCACATGGGGGAAGGAAAGATCTCGATCATTAACCGCGTCCTCGGCATCATTTCGCCGCACTGGCCGCGCAGTACGTGTTGAACGAGATCACGGGGTATTACGACTGGCTGGTGGGGCGGCGCTAATTAATTCATGAATTCTGTCCACTAGTGAACAGACGCCTGCCGTCCATGCTGCTAAAAACCTCCTTTGGGTAAATTCCCACAACTGAGAGGAGAAAAGACATGGCGGACCAGTCTCGATTACTCGTGTATAGCAGCGGACCCCTGATCGACCTTTTTGCGGCGCCTCTGTCGGCCGCGGGTGAGGTGGACACCTTCGACGGCAGCCAGAAAGCGGCCAAGTACGACCTGCTGGTGCTCGACGCCGGTTCGTTGGCGGCGGCCGATTTCGAGGACGGCGCGGTGGCCGCGAAGGCGGCGCTCGACTCGAACACGCCGGTGCTCGTGCTCTCGCCGACGGACCACCACAAGTCGGTTCTCGCGGCGGCGGGCGCGCTGCGGCACTACCCGAACGGCGACAGCGTGGGCCTGCTCATCGAGCCACGGCGTGACGCGGGCGGCACGCTGCGGTTCGCCCTGGCGGAGCAGTACGCGCCGGATGCGGGCGTCGGGCGCCTGACCCGGACCGAGGGCAGCGGCGGGCGCCGGAAGAACGACGACGCCGAGGAAGACGCTTTCGAGGTTCCGGGCCGGCCGGCGCCGACCATCACCGAGATGGAGCGTTTCATCGAACGGGTGCGCGGCTCCGTCGCGGCGCTGCAGTCCGGCCCGATCGAGGCCCGCACCGGCAACGGTCCGAACGACCCGCCGGCCACCATTCCGGCGGGCCTGTACGACGTGACGCCGGTGAACTTTTACCACCCCATCAGCGCGGGCGGAGGACCTAAGTTGGGCTACAAGCCGCCCGATGGGTCGCTCACGTTCGAGGGGACGGCCTACATCGGCGCGTACTACGACAACACCAGCTTCAACAAGCCGGTGCAGTGGCTGATCATCGAGCACAGCGGCCTGTTCTACACGGCCGGCCTCGAGGTGAACGACTCCACGCACAGGGGCTGGTCGATCGCGATGCTGCAGATCAACGGGGAGGCCATCAGCAACTCCTCACTGGCCACCAGGCAGTCGGCGCCGAACAACGTCAACAACGAGACTACCTACAGGAGCGAGACCTCGTTCAGCGTAGGCGTGTCGGCGGGCACAGCCGGGCTGGGCGTGAACACGAACTACACCATCGGCTCGTCGGTCTCGAACTCGATCTCCGACTGGTCGATCACGCAGTCGTCGCCGAACATCTGGCAGTTTGCGCAGGCCACTCCGTACGACGGCGCGCAGCAGACCGGCTTGCCGGCCGGCGCCGCCGGCAGCGGCGGCGTGGCCGGCCTGCCGACGATCTCCGTCGGCTCGCTCGCATTCGACGCGCAGACGGTGTGGCAGCACCTTCCGGCGACGTCCGACACCCAGGAAGTCACCTATCGCTTCGTGACGAACAGCCGCTTCACCTACTCCACGACCGGGAAGTCGTGGCAGGCCTTTTCCTGGAACTACATCTATCAGTTCTCGCGCAAGTACACGATCAACTGGGCAGCGGCATGGGCGCCGCCCCGCTGATCGAGGCGGCTCTGCGCGCCCACGCGCTCTGGCTGGCGCACGATCCGCTCGGAGTCCGGGCGGATCTGCGCCAGCAGTCGTTCCGCGGCGCGTCGCTGGGCGGATGCGTGCTCGACGGCGCACTGCTCCGCGATGCGGATTTCTCCGGCGCGTCGCTGGCCGGCGCGTCGTTCGTCCGCGCCGATCTCCGCTTCGCTTCGCTGCGCAATGCCGACCTGCGCGACGCCGACCTTTCCGGCGCACGGCTCGACTTCGCGTCGCTGGCCGGCGCCCGGCTGACGGACGCGCGGCTCGACGGCGCGTCGATGAACGAAGCCGACCTCGAGGGGATCGCCATGTCGTGGTTCGACCACACGCTGCTCGCCGAGGTGCTGTGGCGGGGCGCGGACGGCGACGTGGAACGGCAGATGGCGGCGGCGTTCATCGGCCGCCGGCTGAATTTCTGCTGGGACGAGTTCGCGTGTCTGCCACCGAAGCACAGACGCTGGGTGCTCGACGAACTTCGCCGCCGGGTCCGCCCCGGCGACGGCGCGCCGCTGCTCATCAGCGCACCGCGGCCGCGCGCGACAGCTTCCTGCGCGCTGGAGGAGCCTCTCGATGCCCACGCCACGCGAGATTGAAGAAACGATCATGCAGGCCATCTGCAAAACCATTCAGGTCGACCGCGCCGAGCTCACGCCGGAGACGCGCTTCGACTCCCTCGACGCGTCGTCGCTGGATGTCGTCTGCATCGTCTTCGAGATCGAGGACAGGTACGACGTGAACATCGTCAAGGAAGGACGCGACGACTTCAAAAGCATCGGCGAGGCGCGCGACCTCGTGATCAAGCTGCTGGCCCGCCAGGACGCGGGCGAGCTCGCGTCATGACTCCGCGGCGCGTGGTCGTGACGGGCCTCGGCAGTATCTCCGCCGCCGGTGCGACACAGCCCGAGCTGTGGGAGGCGGTGGTCGCCGGACGGAGCGCGATCCGGCAGATCCAGCGGACGTTCGGAACGCTCACGATGTCCTGCCCGGGCGGGGCGGCGGAGCGCTACCAGCCGCGCGCGCATTTCGACGACCGGCAACTCCTGGTCAACGACCGCTTCGCGCAGTTCGCCGTGGTCGCGGCACGCGAGGCGGTGCGCGATGCCGGTCTGCCCACGCCGGACGACGGCCGCACCGCGGTGATCCTCGGCAACGGAAACGCCGGGGATGAGAGCCGCGAGGAGGCGGTACTGCGGCTGACCGAAGGGAAGCGGCGGTTCAGTCCGACGCTCGTGCCGCGCATCAGCCCGCAGGCGGCGGTGGGATTCGTCGGCATCGACCTCGGACTGCGCGGGCCCGCCTTCACCGTCTCGACCGGCTGCGCCGCGGCGACGCATGCGATCGGGCTCGCGTTCGACATGGTCCGCCGCGGTGCCGTGGAGCGCGCCCTCACCGGCGGCAGCGAGGCGGCGCTGACTTTCTCGACGCTGAAGTCGTTCGAGGCGATGAACGTCATGGCCACCGACACCTGCCGTCCCTTTTCCGGCGCGCGCAGCGGGATGGTCCTGGGTGAAGGCGCGGGCGTGATCGTGCTGGAGACGCTCGAGGCGGCGCGGGCGCGCGGCGCGCGGATTTACGCGGAGCTCGCCGGTTTCGGCATGACCGCCGACGCGGCCGACCCGGTGCATCCGAGCATCGACGGACCGGCGGCGGCCATGGCGGCGGCACTCGCCGACGCCGGTCTGGATGGCGAGTCGATCGACTACGTGAACGCGCACGGCACCGGCACGCTGGTCAACGACCGCGTCGAGACGCGGGCGATCCGGCGGGTGTTCGGGGAGCACGCGGCGCGGCTGATGGTCTCGTCGACCAAGGCAGTCCACGGCCACGCCCTCGGCGCGACCGGCGCGCTGGAGCTATGCGCGACGGCGATGGCCCTCTTCACCGGCATCGTGCCGCCGACGGCGAATTTCACCGAGCGTGACGCCGAGTGCGACCTCGACTACGTGCCGAACACCGCGCGGCGAGCGCCGCTGCGCGCGGCGATCTCGAGCTCGTTCGCTCTCGGCGGACTCAACGCCGTCGTCGCGCTGCGCCGCTTCGACGACGCACAGGAACGACTCCCATGAACGTATTGCAGATCGTCAGGGCCAACGTGAGAAAGCTGTCGCGGCAGCTCGTGCCGTACAGTCTCGTCGGCGTGCTCAATCCGTTCTACGACCTCTACACGGGCGGGCGCCGCCGGCCGGTGCTCTTCGACATCGACGCGACCTGTCCGGCGCTGCGGACGATCGACTCCGAATGGCCCGCGATCCGCGCGGAGCTGGAGTCGATCCTGCCGGCGAAGGCGCGCATGCCGCGCTACCACGAGCTCGACTCCGACCTGGTCTACGCGTCGGCCCGCTACCACCGCGACAAGGACTGGAAGGTGTTCATGCTCGAATGCATGGGCATTCCGTCGGAGCGCAACCGCGCCCGCTGCCCGCGAACGGCGACGGCGCTGGATTGCGTGCCGGGGCTGATTCAGGCGTTCTTCTCGATCCTCGATCCGGGCAAGGCCATCCCGGCGCACTGCGGGCCTTCGCGGACGTACCTGCGCTACCAGCTCGCGCTGCGCGTGCCCCGCAACAAGCCGCCGTCGATCCGCATCGCCGACCACCATCACGTGTGGGAGGAGGGAAAGAGCATCCTCTTCGACGACAGTTGGAACCACGAGGTCTACAACGAGAGCGATGAGGTGCGGGTGGTGCTGATCGTCGACGTGCTGCGGCCGATGCCGTGGCTGCCGACGGCGGTGGGGCGCGGCGTGGTGGCGGTGGCGAAGCAGATCTACGGGAAGAAGGTCATTCGCGAGGCGAATCGCTACGCGCTCTGAGGAGCACGAGCGAGGCGTTGAGGCCGCCGAATGCGAAGGAGTTGCTCATCGCGGCGTCGCCGGCGAGCGGCGCGGGCTCGCCGCGGACCAGGTCGAGCGGCAGCGCGGGATCGGCCGCCGCGGCGGGCATCGCCGGAACCCAGCCCTCGCGCATGCCGAGGATCGTGGCGATGACTTCCAGCGCACCGCCGGCACCAAGGGCGTGGCCGTGCAGCGCCTTCGTCGAGGAGATCGCGACCTTCCGGCCGCCGAAGAGCCGCGCCGTCGCCTCCGCCTCGGCCGCATCACCGATGCCGGTTCCGGTGCCGTGCGCGTTGACGTAGCCGATCGCCTCGGCCGGCAGGTCCGCGTCCCGAAGCGCCTCCTCCATGCTCCGCCGCATTCCATCCGGCCGCGGGGCGACCCAGTCGCCGGCGTCCGCGCTCATGCCGAAGCCGGCGATCTCCGCATAGATCGTGGCGCCGCGCCGCACCGCCTCCTCGAGCGGCTCCAGCACCAGCACACCCGCGCCCTCGCCCAGAACGATGCCGTTGCGGTCCGCGGCAAAGGGGCGGCAGCCGTCGGGCGAGAGGACACCCATGACCTGCCACGCGCGGAAGAGCGAGTACGCGGGCAGCGACTCCGCGCCGCCGGCGATGGCGAGATCGGTCAGCCCGAAGCGGATCATCCGCGCGGCCTCGCCGATGGCGTGGGCCGACGAGGCGCAGGCCGTGGAGATGTTGAACGCCGGGCCGTGCAGGCCGAAGCGGATCGTCACCGCGCTGACCGCGGCATTGACCATCGTCCGGACGATCGTCATCGGATGCGGGCGCCGGCCGGCCTTGTAGATGCGATGACTCCCGGCGTCGCGCGACTGATCGCCGCCCACCGCCGTGCCGATGACGACGGCCGCCCGCTCGCGATGGACGTCGAGCAGTACCTCACTCGCGTCGCGCACCGCTTCTTCCGCCGCGAGCACGGCGAAGCGGCTGAAGCGGTCGAGGGTGTCGAGATCGGGCCGCGCGGGCACGGCGGCGATCTCCGCGGCGAGATGATTTTCCGGACCCTTCACCCAGGTCTGATCGAACGTCGTGCGCGGCCCGATGGCCGAGCGGCAGGCGAGCAGGGAACGGCGGTACTCTGCCACGCCGATTCCAATCGGCGACACGACGCCTACACCTGTGATGACCACGCGACGGCCCGGCATTGCACTCTCCGGATGTCAGGATAGCCGCAAATGCGGCAAGCCGAGTCGGGGACGTAGACATAGGTACCTGCGCTACTGCGCCGGCGGACGGAAGACGTACCCGCGCTACTGCGCCGGTATGGTAGGTGTTGCGGAGCCAGTCGCGAGTGAGTTTTTCGCCGTCGATTGCGGGATCGGCGCTCACGAGGCCGCCTTTGTAGATGATGGCAGGGATGCCTTTCTGGACGAAGGAGAATTGGTCGCTGCGGATGAACCGCACTTCCTTCGGCAGGGGATCGTCCTGAGTCGTGAAGCCGTTGCGCTCGGCGGCGGCGCGGGCGAGAGGTGCGCGGCGAGGCATGCCCCGCCGCGCAATGAAACGGTGATTACTCTTTGCGCTCGAGATTCTGCAGGCGCGTCTGCATCTCTTCGATCGTTTGCTGCTGTTCCTGGATCACTTTGGTCAGCACGGCCACGACGTCCATCGACGAGAGTCCTCTGCGATCGACGGTGGCGACGAGGCTGGGGACGTCTTCGGCGATGAAGCCGACGTTGGTCTCGGCGGGATTTGCCTTGTACGTGAAGGTCACGGGCTCGAGTGCTTTCAACGCCTCGAATGCGGCGTCGCGATCGAGTTTGTGGATGTCCTGTTTGGTATTGCGGCTGGAGGCGTTGATCCAGTTGCCGGCATCGAGGCGCGCGCCGCTGCTGTGGTCGATCTGGAAAGCCGGTGAGGCGACGCCGAGGCCGATATTTCCGGTCGTGTCGACGACGAGCGAGTTGTATGGCGCCGAGGTCTTGATGATGAATGGGTTTTGCTCGTGGTTCACGTCGCGAACGTAGAAGTTGTTGTTGTTGGCCACAATGTCCCACGCCTGGAACGGCGAGGCGCTCTGCTCCATGCGGATGATCGTGGAGACGGGATTGGCGATCGTCAGGTCACGGGCCGGTGTGGAGGTGCGAATGCCGATCCGTCCGGTGCTGTCGAGGTAGAGCGTGTTGGTCGGCGTGCCGCCTTCGATCAGCAGCGGAACGGTGACGGCGGTGAGGTCTTCGACGAAGAATTTGTTCACGCCGCCGCTGAAGGTGTCGTTCGCGCTCAGTTGCCAGTCGCTGCCCGGGAAGGCGCCGGGAGCCGAGGTGTCTTCGAACTTGAGGCGCGTATTGTTTTCCTTCAGCTTGGCCGAGGCGAAGCCGTAGGACTCGGTGTCGGTGCAATCGAAACCGGCCCAGACGCCGTCGCGCGCGGAGACATCGTCCGCGAAATACTGCTCGGCGACCGGCCCCCGCGCCGACGACCTCGGCAACATGTTCCAGTACAAACGCGACTTCGAAAACGAGTTCCGCGGCCCGCGCAGCGTGGATGCGACGCGCAAACTCAACCCGGCACTGCAGTCGTTCGATGCGTGGCTGGCGGTGAATAAGGAGAGGATTCCGATTCCGGCGAAAGGGTAGAAACGTGCGGCGTTTGTCGTGTCGTCTGCATCCTCACCGACACAACGCTATCGGCTCGGTGATCAAAGGCGGCTCCTTCGATGCTCATCTTGTCACACGCGAGGGTTAGAGTTAGAATGAATGATGTAAGGAAAAATATATGCGATCGCTTCGCTACGTCTTCATGCTCCTCACCGTCCTCACCGCCCTCGCCGTCGCCTCCGTCGCTGAAGCCCAATGCATGTACTGCCAGCAGCAGCCCGGTCAGACCGGCGATGAAGGGATTTGTGTCGAGTCGAACGGCGAGTACTGTACGACCGCCTGTTGCACGGGGTGGCTCGAGATGAGCTGTTCGACCTGGGACGCGTTCCACGGCTGCAGCTGGTGGCTGGCCAGTCAGGCGGACACGAAACGGCCGCTGATGCAGCGGGAGATTCGGCGCAGCGAGCCGGCGTTCACGGGTCGTCTGCTGGTCGAGCACATCGTGACCCGCACCCAGCGCCGCCTCCAGCCGTGCGGCGTGTGAGCAGGATGCCCAAGCGCATGGTGCGAATCTGCCACACGACATCGGCTCCCGTGCGCTAACTGTCCTGTCCTGCGTTCCGAGTGAGGTTCCGGCCGGGCTCGTGGTCCACTCGTTCGGCCTCCGGCCTGTAACGCCGGAGGTCGCGGGTTCGAGCCCCGACGGCCCCGCCAATCTAAATTTCGTTTTCGCTGCGGGCGACGTAGGGAACGGCGCGCCGCCTGTCGCGACGCGCCGTGGATCACGACGTCACTTCCTCACGTAGAAGCTGACCGTGCTCTCGCGCCGCAGCGTCTGACCGCCGTGGCGGATCGAGGCGACGAAACGCACCTGGTGCAGGCCTCGCTCGAGAGTGGCGGCATCCAGCGTCGCGGTCGCAATGCGCGGCTCCTTTTCGTATCCTTTCGATCCGGTAACGCGCAGTGTCGATTCACGGCGCTTTCCGTATGACGACGGTGGCCGCTCCTGCTTCGGATCGAGATCAGCCTTCGTGCTGTCGTTCGACGGCGGAAGCGGCCGCACGTGATGGGCGATGACCTCGCCGAAGCCGGCGTTCGGAATCCCGGTCAGCCGCGCGCCGATCGTGTAGAGCCTTTTGTTGTCATCCAGCTCGACGAAGCTGTCGAGAGCAATGTTCGAGTCGCCGAGGACCATGATGTCGACGGTGTCGGCGCGCTGCGGCACGGCGCGAACCACCCAACGTCCGGCGTGCATCGTTCTGCCGCCACCGCAGACGTGCGGCAGATCGAGGCGGATGAGGCGGTAGGTCGCACCGCGCTTCACCTGCAGGCCTTGTGGCGCCGCGTCGAGGTCGATGGCCTTGCAGCGCGGATCGGGTCCCTCGAGCGTCAGCCGCGGCTCGGTGCGGGCATTCGTCCAGTTCACGGCAATGTAGACCGTCCGGTCGGCGTTCGAGAGCTCGATGGGCAGTTCCGCCGCCTGTCCGGCGCCGACGTCGAACGATGGATCGACGAGCACGGTCAGGTCGTGCGCCAGGGCGGCGACGGTCAGGAAGTACTTCGTGAGCTGGATCGGCGAGAGGTCCTGCTCGTTGACATGGATCCCCTCGTTCGCCGCGGCCAGCGACGAGAGCGTCGCGTCATCGACATCGGTGCCAAAGCCGACGCTGAAGAAACGGTAGTCCCCGGCGGTGATACTCGGGCCGACATCGGCCAGATCCGTTCCGAGCGGGCGATTGTGCTTCCCGTCGGAGAAGACAAAGATCACCTGCCGCGGCGCCGGCGTCACCGCAGCGCTGAGCTGCGTGATCGCGGCCTCGATGCCGCCGATGATGTTCGTCAGGCCGCCGGCGTCGATGTCGTCGATCGCGGTGTGCGCATCGCCGACGCTGGAGCCGTCGAGCGGCTGCAGATCAAAAGGCGGCACGAAGGGTACGACCGTCTCCTGGAACTGCACCAGGCCGAGGGTGTGGCCGCCGCTGAGATCGAGGAGATCAATGAACTCATTCGCCGACGTCCTGAGCGCCGTGATCTTGTCGACGCCCGGCGTCCCGGAGGCCGCGAGCATCGAGCCGCTGCGATCCATCACCATCACCAGATCGGATCGCGGCAGAATGCCGGCTACGGCGAACGCCTGCGGCCCCTGCGGAAGAAGCCCCGGATCGGCCATGACCTGCACCGTCCATTCGCCTGCGATCGGCGTCAGCACCGAGACCTGTTCCACGTTGTTGACCGTGTCGTCGCCGCCATTGCGGACCGCGGCGTTTCCGGGCAGGGCCGGGTTCAGCGTCCACGGCGTGAAGGTCGTGAGGTCAGGAGCGATGAGGCGGAGATCGAGATCATTGATCAGGATCTGGCCCCCGGGAATGCCGGGCGGATCGGTCCAGGCCAGCGTGACGTGGAGCTCCGGCAGACCGGGCGGCACGAAGATCGTGCGCGTCCACGCGCCTCCCGGGCCTTCCGCGGCGATCGTTCCGGTGGCCAGACCGCCCTGCCGCAGCAGGTTGACGGCGTTCAGCGCATCGGCGATTCCCCAGCCGGTGGCGTAGTCGGGACCGACCGTCGCCTGGCCGACGCCCGCGACGTCGCGCGCCGTCTGGATCAGCAACGCCTTCATCGCCGCCGGATCCGTCATCGGGATGCCGCGGTTCGCCGCCTCCTGCAACACCAGCGCGGAGATGCCGGAAACGACCGGCGTGGCCTGCGACGTTCCGCTGAACGTCGCGGTGTCGTTGTTGTTGGCGGAACCGAGCGAGAACACACCGCTTCCCTGAGCCATGAGGTCCGGCTTGATCCGGCCGTCATCGGTCGGACCGAAGCTCGAGAAGTCGGAGATGGCCGCAGCGCCGTTCATCGCGCCCACGGTGATGACGTTCTTCGCCACGCCCCGGGCTTCGATACAGTCGGCGTCGACGCCGAACCCTCCCTGCTCGCAGTCGGCGGGTTGTCCGGGAACCGGCACCGGCGGCTCGTCGTCGCGGTCGTTCCCCGCGGACTTGTGGATGATCAGTCCGTCGTTGAGGGCGACGTTGTCGAAGCCTACCGATGTGATGGTGTACAACCCGAATGATGCCTGGTTGTTCGTGAAGGCGTTTCCGGCGTTGTTCCAGCCGATGCCGATGCCGTATGAGTGGTTGGAAATGCGGATCGGCGTCGGATCGCCCACGCCTCCGGGCGAGTTCGCGGCGGCCGTCATCTCGACCGCATCGCTGGTTGCGTCATAGCTCGCGATCGTCACCTGCGGCGCCATCCCCTCGGCATTGGGAATGTTGACACCGCTCGCGCCGATCGTCCCCGCAACGTGCGCGGCATGGTCGTCGTTCGTGGCGCTCTGCCCCGCTTCGACGATCACGCGCGGCGATAGGTCGACGTGAGTCGCCAGAATCGTGTCGTCCGCTTCCCAGACGCCGACGTTGATGCCGCTGCCGTTGAGGTTGTACGGAGCGGCCCGCACGTCGTCGACGTTCGCCAACGGTTGCGACTGGAGCAGGTTGTCGTCTATATCCGGCGGCGGAACGGGCTCGATCCAGGCCACGATGTCTGCCTGCGCAAGCGTGTCGAGGCCGCCCGCTGGCACGACCACCGTTACGCCGCGAACCGTGCGGAATGCCTTCGCGTCGAAGCCCTCGAGCGTCGCGCCGATGCGCTGCGCAAACACCCGCACCTCCTCGGCCGTGACGTCTTTGTGAAACAGGATCAGATAAGCGACGCGGCCGCCGGGCCGGAGCTGATGCGGACGCGGCGCGCCTGCCGTGTCGAGCGCTTTCGAGAGCTTGTCTCCCGGCGGGATCAGATCCGCCCACCGAACGCCGGCCGTACGCGCGAGAGCGCCGGTTCCCGCCGCCGTCACGGCCGCGGTCCAGGTCCGGCGGTTGATCGGGTCGAGCAGTTCGACGCCCTGGACGGCAAGCCGCTCACGTTGCGCGGCATCCGGCGGTGCGACGAGCTGCAGGTAGATGTGTGCGCGCGGATTGGCCGGCTGCCTCGCATCGATCACTGCGCGGACTCGCGCCGGAAGATCGGCGGCGATGCCGCGCGGAGGCATGAAGGTGCGGGCCTGCAGGCGGATCTCGTAGTCCGAGTCCGGTAGGACTGCCGGCGGCGCCGATGTCCCATTACCGTTACACGCGGAGAAAGACAGAAGAAGAATGGTGGCAAGCGCCGTCGCGCATGTGTGACGCATGGTGGTGTTCTCCTTGCCTCAGTAGTGAGTCGTCGTGACGGAACGTTTCAAACTTGTCTTCAGCCGCGGCTGACGAAGGCAGTCCTTCAATCGCGTCCACTCTCGCGAGGCGTTGCGTTGTGGGGCGATGGCGAGGAGGAGTGCGAACGCGGCGAGCATCGCAGTTCATTGCACGAACCGTGTCGCAGCGGCTTTGCGACCATCCGGTGAACGACCGCGGTGCAAGTTCATCGCGAGAGCCGCCCCTCACCCTGACCCTCTCCCCGCCGTTGCGGGAGAGGGGACTGGATGTACTGCGTCCTTACTCTTTCCGTTCGAGATTCTGCAGGCGTGTCTGCATCTCCTCGATCGTTTGCTGCTGTTCCTGGATCACTTTGGTGAGCACGGCTACGACGTCCATCGAAGAGAGTCCCTTGCGGTCGACGGTGGCGACGAGGTTGGGGACGTCTTCGGCGATGAAGCCGACGTTGGTTTCGGCGGGATTGGCTTTGTATGCGAAGGTCACGGGCTCAAGCGCTTTCAATGCTTCGAATGCGGCGTCGCGATCGAGTTTGTGGATGTCCTGTTTGGTATTGCGGCTGGAGGCGTTGATCCAGTTGCCGGCATCGAGGCGCGCGCCGCTGCTGTGGTCGATCTGGAAAGCCGGTGACGCGACGCCGAGGCCGATATTTCCGGTGGTGTCGACGACGAGCGAGTTGTAGGGCGCCGAGGTCTTGATGATGAATGGGTTCTGCTCGTGGTTCACGTCGCGAACGTAGAAATTGTTGTTGTTGGCCACGATGTCCCACGCCTGGAACGGCGACGCGCTCTGTTCCATGCGGATGATCGTGGAGACAGGATTGGCGATCGTCAGGTCACGGGCCGGTGTGGAGGTGCGAATGCCGATCCGTCCGGTGCTGTCGAGGTAGAGCGTGTTGGTCGGCGTGCCGCCTTCGATCAGCAGCGGAACGGTGACGGCGGTGAGGTCTTCGACGAAGAATTTGTTCACGCCGCCGCTGAAGGTGTCGTTCGCGCTCAGTTGCCAGTCGCTGCCCGGGAAGGCGCCGGGAGCCGAGGTGTCTTCGAACTTGAGGCGCGTGTTGTTTTCCTTCAGCTTGGCCGAGGCGAAGCCGTAGGACTCGGTGTCGGTGCAATCGAAACCGGCGCAGACGCCGTCGCGCGCGGAGACATCGTCCGCGAAGTACTCCTCGGTGGCCATTCGCATCGTGCGCGCAGGTACGTTGCGCTCGGGCGTATCCGGCGAAATGACTGCACCGTTCGCGAGTGTGAACGAGCCTGACTGGACGCCCGTCTGCGCGCCGCGCAGTTCATACGAGTACACGCCGTCGGCGAGGCCGTCGAGCCGCAGCATTGGCCTCAGGCCGGCGGCGAATGTCTGGGTGATCACCTCGCCGTCCGGGCGTTGCACGGAAAGAAAGGTGGCCGCCGGATCGACCGCTGCCGGATGCCATTCGATCGCTCTTGCGGTCGTGACGAGCCGCGCTCGCTGGTCAACATCGGCGGCGAACGCGATGAGGGGAAGGAGTGCCGCAACGGCGGCGACGAGGAGAGGGAGTGAGAACCGGTATTTCGAGCGCATGTTGTCTCCTGTTGGTCGAGAGAGAAAATTCGAGAACTGCAGGCATCACGGATGCCTGGCCGGAGGGACATCGTTGTCGTAGGGCGGGAAGTATAGATACCGGTCGATCCAGCGCGCGTGCGCTGCGTCACTCCGGTGCCAGACGCGCGGCGAATGCGTGCGTAGCTCGCGAAAGGGAGTAGGAACGCGTGCGTAGCACGCGAAAGGCAATAGCCCCCGGCTTCCAGCCGGGGGAATTCAATCCCGAACAATTTCGAGCCCGCGTAGCGGGCGGCAGATCTGTCGACCGCTACGCGGGCTCGAAATTCGTAGCGCCTTTCCCCCGGCTGAAGCCGGGGTCTATTACCTTGGGCCGCCTAACGGCGGCCATCATCTGCGCGCCTGACGGCGGCCATCACTGCGCGCCTGACGGCGGCCGGCGTCACTCCGGTGCCACGGGCTTCCCGAAATAGAAGCCTTGCGCGTAGTCCACGTGGAGCTCGCGCATGCGTGCGGCTTGTTCGGCGGTCTCGATGCCTTCGACGGTGACTTCCATGCCGAGGAGGCGGGCCAGGGAGGCGATGGTGCGGACGATGTCGTCGCCGCGGCGGGCGTCGGCATCGAGGAGGAAGGAGCGGTCGATCTTCAACACGTCGAATGGGAACTGGCGTAGTGAGCTGAGCGAGGAGTAGCCGGTGCCGAAGTCGTCGAGGCTGAGGCCGACGTCGATGGAGCGCAGCGCGCGCAACAGTTCCTCGGCGGCGCTGGCGCTTTCGATGAGGACGCTTTCCGTCACTTCGAGGTGCAACCGCGTGGCCGCGACTCCGGTTTCTTCCAACGCGGCGCGCACGCGCTCGACGACGTCCGGTTGCAGGAGCTGGCGCGCGGAGAGATTCACGTGCATCGCCAGCGAGCCATCACTGGTGCCGCTTTCGTCCCATGCGCGCAGTTGCCGCAGGGCCTCGCGCAGCACCCAGTCGCCGATGGGAAGTATGAGTCCTGTCTCCTCGGCGAGAGTGATGATCTCGTCCGCGCCGACGAGCTCCGCGCCGCGCTGCCAGCGCAGGAGCGCCTCCACACCATGAACCTCGCCGGTGCGCAGAGAAACGATCGGCTGGTAGTGGACGCGCAGCTCGCCGCGCTCGATAGCGCGACGCAAGTCGGTCTCGAACTGCAACAGCTCCACGGCACGCGCGTGCATCGCGGCATCGAATACTTCGTGCCGCGCCTTGCCGCGCTCCTTGGCGCGATACATGGCGATGTCGGCATCGCGCAGCACATCCTCGGGGCGCGTGTAGCCGCTGGTGCTGACGGCGATGCCGGTGCTGACTGTGGTGAAGATTTCGTGCGAGCCGATGCTGAACGGAACGAGCAGGTCATCATGAATGCGCCGCGCAGTGCGGACCGCGCCGGAAACATCGTGGATGTCTTCGACGAGCACCGCGAACTCGTCACCACCGAGGCGGGCCACGCTGTCGCTGGCGCGGATCGTTGCGCGCAGGCGCTGGGCGACTGCGACGAGCAGTTGATCGCCGACCATGTGCCCGAGGCTGTCGTTGACGACTTTGAAACGATCGAGATCGAGAAACAACACCGCATAGACCGATTCAGGGCGGCGCGCCTGCACGTCGATGGCGCGCGTCAGGCGGTCCATGAACAGCGCGCGATTCGGCAGTTGCGTGAGCGCGTCATGGAACGCATCGAACGTCAGCCGCTCCTCGGCGCGCTTGCGATCGGTGATGTCTGTCTGCGAGCCGGCGATGCGCAGCGCCTTTCCATTCGCGTCGCGTACGGCCAGGCCGCGGCTGAGCATCCAGCGCACATTGCCGTCGCGGGTCAGGATGCGGTGCTCGTTCTCGAAATGCGTGGTGTGGCCGTGCAGATGAAGATCGAGCGTGTGGCGCAGGATCTCGACGTCGTCCTCGTACACGCGCGAGAACCACTCGTCCGGATCGGGCGCAATCTCGCCTTCCTCGTAGCCGAGCATCGACTTCCAGCGCGGCGAGTAATAAACGTCGTTCGACGATAGATCCCAGACCCACAGCCCGTCGTTGGCGCCGCGTGCCGAGAGCGCGTAACGCTCTTCGCTTTCACGCAGCGCCTGCAGCATGCGGCTCTGTTGCAGCGTGTAGCGGATGGAGCGTTCCAGCAACGGACCGTCGATGCTTCCTTTGACGAGATAGTCGGCGGCGCCGGCGCGCATGGCGGCGTGATCGATATCTCCATCGGAGAGGCCGGTCAGGAGGATGAGCGGCTTCGCGCAGCCGCTGGCCGCGGCGTGGACCAGCAGCTCCAGGCCGTTGCGCTCGCCGAGGCGATAGTCGATGAGATAAAGGTCGTGCTCGTCGCGGATCAGCGCGTCGATCGCTTCCTCGAACGTCTGGATCCAATCGAGCTCGAAGGACCCGCGGCTGTCCGCGAGCAGATCGCGAGTGACGACGAAGTCATCCTCATCGTCGTCGACGAGGAGGATACGAATGACAGCGGTGGCGTGATCAAGCAATGCGGTCGGGAGGCAGCTCTACGATCTCGATCCAGTATCGGCCGATGTCGCGCATGACGGCCACGAGTCCGTCGAAGCTGACCGGTTTGGTGATGAATGAATTCGCGCCGAGATCATACGTGCGATAGATGTCCTCCTCGGCCTTCGAAGTGGTGAGCACGACCACGGGGATGCGGCGCAGATCGGGATCGGCCTTGATCTCGCGCAGCGCCTCGCGCCCGTCTTTGCGCGGCATGTTGAGATCGAGCAGGATCAATCCGGGTGTGGGCGCGGCGCCGGCGCCGTCGTAGCGTCCGCGTTTGTACAGATAGTCCAACAGCTCCTCGCCGTCTTCGACGAAGCGCAGATCGTTTGCGACGCGGCTCTCGAGCATCGCGTCCGCCGCGAGCATGCGGTCTTCCTCGTCGTCATCCGCCAACAGGATGACGATCGGCTTGCCGTGTTCGGTCATCAGACTCCTCTCGCTGCTTTACCGCTCTGTTTGATTGGCAGGGTAATGATGAACGTCGATCCCTGGCCGGGTGTGCTGTGCGCAACGATCGTTCCATCGTGGCGCTCCGCTATTCTGCGGCAAATCGCCAGGCCGATGCCGGTCCCGTCGTATTTCCCTCGGCCGTGCAGCCGTTCGAACATCGTGAAGATGCGGTCGGCGTACTTTTCATCGAAGCCGATGCCGTTGTCCGCGATGCTGATGCGGCACGTGTCGTCTTCTGCAACGGCGCCGATGGTGACCACGGGCGGCACGTCGTCGCGCTGAAATTTCAACGCGTTGCCGAAGAGGTTCTGCAGGAGTTGCCGCATCTGCAGCGGATCCGCATCGATGACGGGGAGCTCGCCGATGTCGATGTGGCCGCCGGCCTCATGCACGCGCAGTTCGAGGTCGTGCGCCACTTCTCGCGCCACTGCGGCCAGGTTCACCGGCACGAATGGCTGCGCTTTCGTGGCCACGCGCGAGAACGCCAGCAGATCGTTGATCAGGACCTGCATCCGTTTCGCGGCGGCGCGCATCCGTTCGATGTAGTCGCGCGCCTGCGGCGGAAGCGACGCGGCATGTTTGGAGTCGAGCAGCTCTCCGAAGGCCTGAATCTTCCGCAGCGGCTCCTGCAGATCGTGCGATGCGATGTGCGCGAAGTCTTCGAGCTCACGATTGCTCTGTTGCAGGTGATGAATGGCCGACCGCAGCTCCGCCTCGGTGCGTTTGCGCTTGCGGATGTCGCGCGCAATGACAACGGCGCCACGCTCCACGTCTTCTTCGCTGACCGCAGAGATCGAGACGCTGACATCGATGTACCGTCCGTCGCGATCGCGGAAAACGCGCTCCTGATCGCGGATGGGACCGCGGTGTGGGATCTCGGCGAGCGTCCGCGAGATCGTGACGTTTTCATCGACCGGCTCGAGCGTGTCCATGCTGCGGCCGAGAAGCTCGGAGACCTGGAAGCCGAGGAGGGTAGTCACAGCGCCGTTGACCACGCGGATCTTTCCCTCGGCATCGAGGACGAACAGCGCATCGGCCATCGTCTCCAGAATCTCGCGCGTCGCGCGCGCGGCCGTGATGGGCTGGAAGCGATGCCGGCGGATCGAGCCCCAGCCGAAGATCATGAACGCGATCAGCGGGATGTAGCCAACCGGTGGATAGTTGGCGCCGAACATCGGCAGGAAATCGATCGCGGCCGCATAGACGACGATGAAGCCGATCATCAACCGCGCCACGCGACGCTTTCGTTTGGGATCGGCGGAGCTGCGGTACTCGGCCACCCCTTCGAGGAGATGCACGAAAAGCGCGACGAGGAACAGCACCACGAACAGCGGCGCGAGCTTTCCCGCGATCGGATACCAGCCCCACGAATGGCTGGCCATGCCGCCGATGATCCCGTGCCCGAACAGCGACGCACCGAGAAACGCGAACGAGAACAGCCAGAGCGCGCGTTGCACGGGACGACGATTCGCCGGAAGCCGCAACGCCGTGGCCGTGAAGGCATACATCGTCGCCGGCAGAAGTGAGATCCCGGATAAAGCCAAACGTCCCCACAACTCAGCCAGCGCCGGCCGCACCGCCAGCAACATACCCATGAACCCGATGAACCAAACCCCGACCAGCCCGATCATCGCGCAAAACAACACCGCCACCCGCGAGGCCCGCTGCCGCCGATAAATCACCCCCGCCAAAACAAACAACGCCACCGCCACCACCGCCCAAGGCAGCGCAAACGGATTCCAGCGATAGGCATCGGGCATGGGGTGATTGTACGTGGCTCCAGTCAGTCCCCTCTCCCCGCAACGGCGGGGAGAGGGTTAGGGTGAGGGGCGGCTCTCGCGCAAAGCTCTACGCCGCGCAGAAAAATCAGCATCAGGCGGCCACCGAGGTAGCCTCGGTCCATGCGCCATCCACTGACTGAACGTGCGCGTGAGTTGCGCAGACGTTCAACGAGAGCTGAGCAGAAGATCTGGCACTGGCTGCGCCATCGTCACCTCGGGGACCATAAGTTCAGACGCCAGCATCCGATCGACAACTACATCATGGATTTCTATTGCGCCGAGTTGAAGCTCTGCATCGAAGTGGATGGCCAATCGCACGATACGGAATCGACCGTCATCTATGACGTGAAGAGGACGAGAATCCTGGCCGCGCTCGGAGTGACGGTCCTGCGGCTCCGCAACGAGCATATCGACGAGCAACCCGACGGGGCGTGGTCACTCATCGTCGCTGCGGTGGATGAGGCGCGTGCGAAAGTAGTGTTGCGCGAGAGCCGCCCCTCACCCTAGCCCCAACGGTCTTAAGTTAAGGCGGCTGATCGTTGCTGGACAAAAGAGTTGCGATGGCGTTTGGAGCGGGTAGTGGCGCGATAGCTGCTCATCTTGCGTTTCA
>JALYJW010000028.1 GCA_030775085.1 Acidobacteriota bacterium
ACGGAGAGGGTAGCCGTGGGTTGCGCGCGCAGACGCGCTACCCACGGACAAGAACGTATTTGAAGTCGCACCGCGTAGCCGGTGCGGAGAATCGAAGCAAACGATCAGGGCAGGAAGCGCTCGTCCGCACGCTTCGTAGACAGCTCTCCGCACCACTGACGTGGTGCGACTCGAGGATGCGCACCTTTCCGGGGGTAGCGCGTCTACGCGCGCGACCCCCGGCTACCGTCTCCGTACCGCTAACGCGGTACACCACGGCGTGCGGAAGTGTCCAAACTCCAGAGCGGTGGCAAGCCACCGCAGTCCAAAGCGCTGCGGCGCGGAGGGGCGCATCTCGATACCTTCGGCTAACGCCGGTTCCGATCGCACCTGGACACCATCGCCAGCTGTCTCTGGCCAGTCGTGAGATCGTCGTGGAACACCTTGAGCTCGATGATCTCGCCTCTCTGGATGGCGAGCTCCGTCGCGCGAACTGTGAATTTGCATCGCTGCCCAGGCATCAGGGTGCGCGTGCATTTTCCCGAGTCGACTTCGTAACCAGTTGCGCTCTGGCCGGATTTGCCGACGACGGCGATGCCTGCGACTCGCAGCGGTGTGCTCTCCGAGTTCGTGAGAGTGATGGTCTGCTTCCCAACCCTGGCGAAGTGCAGTCTCGGCGGATCGGCGCAGAGCACCCGTTTCGGGGCCGGTGGCACGGGGACGACGGCAGGTGACGGCGGCGGCACGACGACCGGTGCCGGCGCGGGTAGCGGCGCAGGTGGCGGCGGGACCTCGCGCGGCCGCGTGACGCTTCCCCGCAGCAGTACACGGCTGCGCTCCGCGCCGGTCACGATCGTGAGCGCGCCCCGGAACTTACCGGCTTGCTGCGGCGCGAACGTAACCGCGACGATGCATTCGGCGCCCGGCGCCAGTCCGCCGCCACATCCGTTTGTAGCGATGAACGGTCCGTCGATGGCTGTGGTGATGCGCGAGATCGGCTGTCCGCCGTCGTTGCGCAGCGTCGCCAGCTGCGCGGCCACTCCACGATTCATCGGACCGTCGCCGAAGTCCATGCGCGCCGGTGTCACGGCGGCGTGCGCGGGAAGTGCGGGCGCTGGCGTCGGCACCGGCACCGGCACCGGCGTCTCATCGGCCGCGGGCAGCTCGACCATCGGCGTCAAGACTACCGGCGGCATCAAGACTGCCGGCGGTGGCGCGACGATCGGAAGCGACTGCGCTTCGATCGGCGATTTCTGCCGGCCGAATGCAAACGCGGCGGTGAGACCGACGAGAAGCGGAATCGCCCACTTGGCGCGCTTCCGGTTCCGTTTCCGATCCGATTCGGCGAGGAACACCGTGATCGTGGGCATGGCTCAGCTCACCCGGTGCAGTTCGCGAACCTCGCGAACGTCGCCGTCCACCACCACGCGCACGACGGGCGTCTCCTGTCGTTCCGGGCTCACGGCCTTGGCCGGTGCGGGGCCGCTCTTCAAGATGCCTTGCACCTTGTCGGCGCCCGCGAATACGACGAGCCAGGTCAGCCAGAAGTCGACCAGCGGATGAATGTCTCCGACGTCGAGCAGCCGAAGGATGCGCAGGTCCGCGCGATCGACGACGACGACCGCGATCGCGGCGCCGAGGGCCAGGAGCACCCCCTTGCGCCGTTCCTTCGCGCGGAGTGACTCTGCGGCTCCGCGCCGGACTCGATACAGCCGCTCGGCATTGATGATGGAATTCGCCGCCGCCAGGATCCGCTCCGTGGCGAATGCGGCGAGCGCAATGATGGCAACGAGCTTTGCAGTTGCGTCCATGACTAACCCCCTCGTGGACTTAGTGTCGGAAAGAAGGCCGGCGTTTCAAATCGCGGGAAGGGCTGTTGCCCGTACGTACGAAGCGGCTATACTGTACGGACCATGAAGAAGAAGCTCACGCGCACCGGCAACAGCGTCGCCCTCGTTCTCGACAAGCCGATCCTCGAGCAGCTTGGTGTCGATGAGAACAGCGAAGTCGAAGTGTCGACGAATGGGGATGTGCTGGTCATGACGCCGGTTCGCGACGATGCGCGTCGCGGGAAGCTGAACAAGATCCTCGATGATCTCGACGAGGACTATGGCGGCGTGTTCCGGCGGTTGGCCGAGTAGCGTCATGATGGAACCGCTTTTCCTTGCGCTCGAGGAAGTCCTCGCCATTCATGAGAACCGCATTCGGAAATACGGCGGTTCGTCAGGCATACGCGATCTCGGACTCCTGCAATCCGCACTGGGCAATGTCGAAGCGACCTTCGGTGGCCAGTTTCTCAACGAAACTCTCTTCGAAATGGCCGCGGCCTATCTGTACTCGATCTGCCGGAACCATCCCTTCCTCGATGGAAACAAACGAACCGCACTGGCGTGCGCACTGACGTTCCTTCGACTGAACAACGTCGGGGTGAAATCCAGTCAGGACGATCTCTACGACCTCGTTATCGGCGTGGCCGAGGGCCGGATCAGCAAGGCAGCGGTGGCTGTGTTCTTCGAACAGCACGTGTCCTGAAAAACACTCAGCCCACGATTCGCACTTCATCCAGATTCTTCTTGCGAATGTCGGGGACGCGACAGTTCGCGGCTGGATAGCCGATCGGGATGAGGAGAAATGGCTTCTCGTTTTTCGGGCGGCCGAGAATCTCGCGCAGAAATCCCATGGGGCCTGGGCGTGTGCGTCAGCGTCGAGATTCCTGCTGCGTTGAGCGCTGCGAGAAGAAATCCGCACGCGATGCCGACCGACTCGTTGACGTAGTAGTGGGAGACTTTGGTTCCATCCGCGGCGAAGCCGTACTCCTGTTTGAAAACGACGATCAACGCCGGCGCGATCTCCAGGAACTCCTTGTGCCAGTCGGTCTGCAGGGGAGCGAGCGCGCGCAACCATTCCTCGGGCATCCGGCCGTTGTAGTTCTCGTGCTCTTCCTTCTCCGCCGCGATCCGGATCTCGCGTTTGAGCTCCGGGTCTTTCACAATCACAAACGTCCATGGCTGCATGTTCGCGCCCGATGGCGCCGAAGCCGCGGCTTCCAGGGCCAGGTCGATGACCTCATCAGGAACCGGATCGCTGGAAAAGTCGCGGATCGTACGACGCAGGCGAAGCGAGTCGCGAAAATCTGTCGCTGCGGCGATCATCTCTTCGCGCGGCATTCGCCTGCGCACGTAAGGGACGGTCAAGCGACCGTTTCCCGGACGAAGACCCAGGCGGAATCGGTCTGCTTCGCGTAGAAGAGCGTGACCGTGACGTCGCGCGGCGCCATCTCGAAGTCGAAGCGATAGGGGAAGATGGCGTGCATTTCCTTCTTCTCCACTCCTTCGCGAAAACGGCCGGCGAAGGATTGCACGTTCGTGCAGGGAGCGACGTCGGTGAAGAAGTTCCGGCCGATGACTCGCTTCGGGTCGCGCCCGGTGAGCTTCGATTCGGTCATGTTGTAGCTGATGATCGTTCCATCGCGGTCGAGGCGGATGGCCCCGAAGGGCAACGCGTCGAGCTCGGCGACGGACATACGATCGATTGCTTCGAGCTCCTGCAGTGGGTTCATGCGTGGCAGTATCCCGCGTCGGGTGAGAAAACGCACTCGGTTTTCGGCGAAAACACGAGTCCGCTAGTCCATTCGCTGCGCGTCTTGATCCCTGCCCCCTTGATGAAGGATCGCCTTGGTCACGTGGCCGGCCATGTCCGTGACGAATGTGAGCTGCGCGTCGACTGCCTTGAGGAAGAAATCGCGCTCGGTTTCGGCGAAGAGCTCGAATTTCGGTTGCGCCGTGGCTTGTGCGAAAAGGCGGTTGTTTTCAAGCGTGATGGCGATGATGAACGTTGGTGCGAGCTGGTATCGGCCGACGTAGCGTTCGAGGAGCGCCGGATCGACGGCGATCTCTTTGCGCTGTTTCGGAGCGGCGGCATGTCCTTCGATGCGTTTTGCAGGATGGTCGCCGTTCTGATGGAGCGTGAGACCGGTAGCTCGTCCCTGCTCGCCGGTCTGGAACGTGATTTGCGCGTCGACCACTTTGTAGAAGAACTTCCGCTCGCTTTCGGCGTAGATCTCGAACTTCGGCTGACCGGTGGCTTGCGCGAAGAGCTGGTTTCCTTCGCGCGTCACGGTCACAATGAAATTCGGCGCGAGCTCGTAGAGGCCGGTGTAGCCGTCGAGAACCTTCGCGTCGACGGTCGTTTCTTTGCGCGTCTTTGGCGCCGCCAGCAGCGGCAGTGCCGGGTCGAGAAGATGACGGCCGATGTCGTCGATTCCTTCGTTCGTGGACGTGTTCGATAGGACCACGACGCCGGTGCGATTTTTCGGATCGAAGCCGATGAACGAGCGATATCCGCCCGTGCCGCCGTTGTGCCAAACGATCTCGCGGCCTTCCGCTCCTTTCGCGATGTGCCAGCCCAGCGCGACCTCCTGACCCGGCATCGGCGTGGGCCGTCTCGCCGCGAGCATTGACGCAAACGCCGGCGTGAGTGACGAAGGAGTTTCGCGCAGGCTGGCGGCGATGAAGTTCATGAGATCGTTGGTTGTCGAGCGCAATGCTCCGGCACCGGCGAGCGTCGGGATATCCCAGTTCGGAACACGCTCGCGCTGCGCATCATGGCCGGGGGCGAGGCGCTTCTTCATGTTGTCGGAGAGCGTGATGGCGGTGCTCTTCATCGCCAGCGGAACGAGAATGCGAGTGCGCACCAGAGTCTCGTAGTCCATGCCGGCGCGGCGCGCCATTGCGTGCCCGAGCAGACCCGCGCCGAGGTTCGAATACTCGTACTCTGCGCCGATATCGCGCGCCAATTCATAGCGCGCCAGAAAGTCGTAGAGCTGCGCGACCGTGTAGTCGGCATAAGGGTTGGCTGCGTCTTTCGGCATGAGGTTCGACGGAAGACGCGGCAGTGCGGATGTATGCGTAGCCAGATCCTGCAGCGTGATCTTCTTGTTGCCGCGCTCCGGGACCTTCGTGTCTGCGGGAAGGAATTTGCCCACGGAATCGGTGAGCGACAACTCGCCGCGCTGCACGGAGTCTGCGAGCAGCAGCGCCGTGAAGACCTTCGTCACCGAGCCGATCTCGAACACTGTGTCGCCGTTTACGGCTCGCTTCTCCTTGCGATCGTGATTGCCGTACGCGACGATGCGTCGCCCAGTGGGCTCGATCACGCCGACGACGATTCCTACGCCCTTCTGCTGCGCATCGATCCGATCGACGAGAATCTTCTTGATCTCCGCGTCGCTGGCGATTGCGGGGTGGGATGGCGCAGCGGCGATCTGGGTGGCCAGCGTCAATACGGCGAGGGCGGCAAGCAATTCACGTCTAGTCATTGCAGTAATGTAGTGCCAACGATCCGAGGACGCAGCAGTCAGTTCGGCGTGACTGCCCGTATCGTGGCTACGACGATATGGATGTCGTCGTAGGAGATTGCTTCGCCGGCGATGTCTTTGATCGGCCGCAGCCGATCGATACCAACCTGCTCGGCGGCGCGGCGGATCATCTCTTCCGTTTCTTCCGTCATCCATATGCGGAGTGACGGCTGGTAGCGGCCGTCCTCGATGATCTCGCAGAGATCGCCGATCACCGTGGAACGTGCGCGGCTGGTGCGTTCCATCACTGTTTCGATGGCGTTGCCTTGCTGGAGTAGACGGATGGCTTCGGCCTTCGAGGCAGTAGGCCGGGAACTGCGTGCGCGCTCGCGTGGCGGACGTGCGGGAAGAGCCTGGGCATCGCGATCGAGATTGCGTGCGCGGCAGGCCGTCTCGACGACGTGCATCAGCTCCTGACCGTGATCGCGGAGACGGATCTCGCCGATTCCGGTGATGGCGCCGAGGCGTTCGATCGTGGACGGACGGACCGCGGCGATCTCGCGCAAGGTGCGGTCGCCGAAGATGACGAACGCCGCCACGCCGCGCGCGGACGCCACGTCCCGTCGCCACGCGCGCAGCTCCTCGAACAGCTCGCGATCCACGCCCGTCCATTCATCGATACCATCTCGGATGATCGCGCTCGCCGCTGTCTGCACCAGCCGCACGGGTGATTGGCCGCGCAGGATGGCGCGTGCCTCGGGGCCGAGGCGGAGAACGGGCCGCGGATGCCCATCCTGGAGAAGTGCACCGCAGGCCACGAGCTGTGCGATCCAGCCGCGCAATTCATCGCGATCGTGATCCTTCAGCAGACCGAACGTGGAGAGCGCATCGTGTCGCCGCTCGAGGATGCGGGCCGAGCGCTCACCGCGCAGCACGCCCGCGACGTGCGCGGCTCCGAAAGACTCGCCGACGCGCACGACGCAGGAGAGGATCTTCTGCGCGATCGTGGTCGAGTCGGTGACCGTCTCCAGCTCTCCGAGACAGAGATCGCACGCGTCGCAGCTCTCGAGAATCCACTGACCGCCGAAGTGCTCGACCAGCGCGCGGTGCCGGCAAACGCCGGACATGGCGAAGCGATTGATGATCTCGATCTGCGCCATGGCCACGGCCAGTTGCTCACCGTCGGAGATGCTCAGTTCGAGAATGCGTCCCCACGTATTGGCATCAGCAGGGTCGTGCAGCAGAACGCATTCCGACGTCAAGCCATCGCGGCCGGCGCGGCCCGCCTCCTGCTGATAGTGCTCGATCGATTTCGGCATCCCGGCGTGAACGACGAAGCGCACGTTCGAGCGATCGATGCCCATGCCGAATGCAACGGTGGCCACGACGATGTCGACACGCTCGGACGCAAACGCATCCTGTGCGTCGCGACGCTCGTCCGCGTTCATGCCGGCGTGGTAGCCGGTCACAGAGTGTCCGCGCGCTGACAAGGTCGCCGCCACGAAGTCGACGTCTTTGCGACGGATGCAGTAAACGATGCCGCCTTCACCAGGATGGCGGCGAATCACGTCTTCGATCTGCAGGACTTCATCGCTGCGCGGAATGACGCGATAGCGCAGGTTCGGCCGATCGAGATCGCCGACCAGCACGAGCGGCTCGCGCAGCCGCAGCTCGGCGCAGATGTCGGCGCGCACCTGTTCCGTCGCCGTGGCGGTGAAGGCATGAATCGACGCCTCGGGGAAAAGCTCACGAAGCTCACGAAGTTGACGATACTCGGGACGAAAGTCGTGCCCCCAATGGCTGATGCAATGCGCCTCATCGATGGCAAACGCGCGCACACGCGCCCGTCGCAGCAACGCGCGAAACGCTGGAGTGGCCACTCTCTCCGGCGATACGAAGAGCAGACGCAGCGATCCGTCGATGGCACGTTGTTCGATGAGGCGTTGATCGTCGGACGCCGTCATGCTGTTCAGCGCGGCCGCAGCCACGCCGGAAGAGACGAGCGCGTCCACCTGATCTTTCATCAGCGCGAGAAGTGGCGAGACGACGACCGTCAATCCGTCGAGCAGCAGCGCGGGAGCCTGAAAGCAAAGCGACTTCCCGCCGCCGGTCGGAACCACGAGCAGCGAGTCGCGCCCGGCGAGCGCCGCGTCGATGGCCTGTCGTTGCAGGGGACGCAGCGACGAGAATCCCCAGGTGCGCTCGACGAGATCGAGCACGGGATCGAGAGTTTCAACGATCGAGGTCATTCACCGATCGTACCTCGGCGGGAAAAACGGCTACGTGGCGTAGACACGTAAAGCCGCGCGGAGCTCAGGCGACTTCGCCAGCTTCGATCATCGTTTCCGCGACGAAGTTGTAGATGGCGGTCCAGGCCAGTTTCACGTCGAGGTTGAATCCGCTGCCGGCGATGGTTTCGACGGTGTGCAGGAGGCAGGCTTCGACGACGGCGTAGTGCGGGATCTGCGCGCCGTAGGCGGCGTGGCGGCGGCCGAGATCGGCGAGGGCGGGCTTGAGCTCGTCGAGACGATCGAGACCACGGACGGCGGTGGCGAGCATGTTCATCAACATCTCGCCCTGCACGCGAATGTCCGTACTCGCGAAGAGCGGGCGCACTTCGGGCGCGATCTCGAAGAGCTTCATGTAGAACAGCGCCGCCGCTTCTTCCTTGCGCGCCGCCACGAGCTCGAACGAGGTTTGCACGAGCTCATGGACGTCGGGCTTGACGAAGTCGACGATCTCGTAAAGCGTCACTTCGCGGTCGCGCAACGCGAGTGTCTCGCGCGAGACGTTGCCGACGCTGACATCGTCTTCGACCACATTCAGCATTTCCTCGGTGGCCAGGACGTTCGAGGCGTGCCGCTGATTGGCGTCGGCCACCATCGCGGCGATGCCGGCCGCTTCGCCAACGGCGGTGAGGCGGGCCTGCTCGGGATGGCCGAGATGACCGACCACCATGCGGCCGTAATGCAGCCCGACGTCGAGCGTGAGCGTGGTGCCGAAGTATTCGCTGAGGTAAGTGTCGAAGACGATCATTCGCTTCTGCATGCGCAGCGCGGAGCGGATCGCGCTCGTACATTTCGTCCGCGCGTCGCCGCCTTCCAATCCGAAGAAGGCCACGATCGTCGTGCCGTCGTAGCGCGCGATGGAGCCGCCGTTCGCGAGGATCGCGTCGCCCACTTGCGTGTAGTAGCGATTGAGGATGTGTACGACGTCGTGCGCCAGCAGGCGTTTCATCAGCGTCGCTGACTCGCGCACGGAAGCGTGCAGGATGGCCAGCGGCATCTCGCTGCCGACGGCGCCCGCGACACGGCTGCCGCTGTCGCTGCGCACGATGCTGACGTCGTGCTCGTCGCGGATGAGGCGGCGCAGTTTCACCGGTCCGCCGACGCGTGTCTGGCAGGCCAGGCGAACGTCATCGGGAAAGTCGAGGCGTTTCGAGAGTTTGGTCTCTTCGCTGTTCCGCGGCGAGAGGTTCTGCAGGCCGGATGACACGACGACGCGGCAGGTCGAACAGCGCGCGTTGCCTCCGCAGGCGTGTGCGTGCGGGATGCCATTGTTCAGCGAGATCTCGAGCAGCGTCTGGCCGAGGGATCCTTCGAGAACGACGTCTCCGCCAATCTCTCCGGCAAACGTGATCGAAGCAGTGGCCGCAGTCACGAGCGCGCTTTTTGCGACCAGCGTTGCTTCGTTGACTGGCGAGGACACCATCGACACCGATTTGCCGACCAGGCTGGCCTCGGACATTCCGCCGCTCTCGCGTGCAACGCGCAAGGCATCGCGCATGTCGCCGACGCGCTGAAAGCGTAGAGCGGGATCCTTGGCGATGGCGCGGCGGACGATGTCGGAGATCTGCTGCGGAATCGTGGGCGAGGCGGCGCGCAACGGCTCGGGCTCGTGCTGCAGGACGCGATACAACACGGAATGCAGCGACTCCGCTTCGAAGGCTTTGCGGCCGGAGAGAAGCTCATAGAAGACCGCGCCGAGGGAAAAGATGTCGGCGCGCGCATCGACGCGATGCCCTTTGATCTGCTCGGGAGACATGTAGTTCGGCGTGCCGAGGATCATGCCGGTGCCGGTCATGCTCGACTGACCGACGCGGGCCAGACCGAAGTCGACGATCTTCACCTGACCGTTCGGCAGCAGAAAAATGTTGGCCGGTTTCAGATCGCGATGCACGACGTTCATCGCATGCGCGAAGGCCACCGCTTCGCAGATCTGCTCCATCACGAGCAGGCGTGTGCGCAGATCGGTGAGTGATTCGTGCGAGATGGCGCGCTTCAGATCGTGACCTTCCAGGAGCTCCATGGCCATGAAGAAACGGCCGGAGTCTTCGCCGAAATCGTGGACCACCACGATGTTCGGATGGGTGAGCCGCGCCGCCGACTGCGCCTCGCGATGGAAACGCTGCCGCTTCTCCTCGTCGCCGCCGGTGATGACCTTCAGCGCGACCTGGCGATCGAGCACCGAATCGTGTGCGCGATAGACCTCTCCCATGGCGCCGACGCCGATCCGATCGAGGAGACGATACTTACCGATATCGGCAGGAGGAGCCATGGATTGGGCAGTTTCGAATGGTTGAGCCCGCGTAGTGTAGCTGAGCGTTTACCCTGTCAAAGTGTTTTCGAGTCAGCTTTTGCTGTTCGCCGCTACGGAGCTTCTGCTGTCGATGTCGCCCGGCCCGGCGGTGCTGCTCGTCGTGTCGCAGGGCATCCGCCGCGGCTTTCGCAGCTCGACGCGCGGCGCGGCGGGGATCCTCACCGGCAACGCGATCTATTTTGCGCTCTCGGCGGCGGGGCTCGGTGCGCTGCTGCTGGCGTCGAAGCGAGTCTTCGACGTTCTGCAGATTGCAGGTGCCGCGTATCTCGTGCTCCTCGGCTTGAAGATGCTGATGCGGCCGGGACGGGTCGCCGATGATCGGGCGGTGACCAACGATCGCGAGACCGGCTCGTTCGTGCAGGGCCTGCTCACGCAGCTCGCCAATCCGAAGGCGATCGTGTTCTTCACCGCGCTCCTCCCGCAATTCGTCGATCCCACGCGCGGCGTAGCCTCGCAGCTCGTCGTACTCGGCGTGATCTCGATCGCCGTGGAGTTACCGGTGCTGTTGCTGTACGGCTTCGCCGCCGATCGCGGCCGCGCCCGCTACGGTAAACGCGCGCCCCTCTTCGAGCGACTGGCCGGCGCCTGCCTCATTGCCGCGGGAGCGAAACTCGCGGCGATGCGGCTTTAGTGTCGTGTCGAGGTGAAGGAATGGCCAGCGGCACGGTCCAGTCTACCATTTTTGCCTCTTTTCAGAGTCTGCGGCATGATTATAATGCCAGCGTTCCGTCAACATACTATCAAGCGCGCTCGGGCAAAGTCACCGTGAGGTGATGACGCAAAGCCGCGGATCTCCATAGGGGAGACAGCCGGGTCGCCGCGCAGCAGATTCCATTTTCATCGGAGGATTTAATGCGTACTAGGTCTATCTCTCTCATCGTGGCAGTTCTCGTTTTCTCGTTCCCGGTGCTCGGCGCCAACTATGTAATTCAGGCAAATGCGTGGGGCAACGCGCAGGAAGCCGCCGTCGCCGCTGCCGGCGGGACGGTGCACTACGCTCACGGATCGGGCCTTGCCATCGTCACGTCGGATGCGGCCGACTTCCTCGTTCGCGCCAACGCCTCGAACAAGTTCCAAAGTATCGCCGAGGACATGGTGGTGCAGTGGCAACAGCCGACTGAGACAGTCGAGATCGAAGAGAGCGCAGTGACGCCGAACAATGAGACTTTCTCGCTCACGCAGTGGGCGCCGACCGCCGTCAACGCGCAGGGCGCCTGGAGCGCTGGCTATACGGGAGCGGGCGTTCGCGTGGCCATTCTCGACGGCGGCATTCATTCGACGCACATTGATCTCGATGCCAACATCGACGTGGCACGGTCCGCGTCGATGGTTCCCGGTTTCGCGTTCAATCAGGACGTGGGAACGTTTTGGCACGGCACGCACGTAGCCGGCATCGTTGCGGCGGAAGACAACAACATCGGCACGATCGGAATCGCGCCCGAGGCCACCATCATCGGCGTGAAGGTGCTGCACAACGGCAGCGGCTCGTTCGGTCAGGTCATCGCCGGCATCCTCTACGCGTCCGATCCGATCTCCGCCGGCGGCGGCGGCGCCGACATCATCAACATGAGCCTCGGCGCGGTGTTTCCGAAAGCGGGCGGCGCTGGATCGCTCGTCGGTGCGCTGGCAAAGGCCGTGAACTACGCAGCGAGCAAGGGCGTGCTGGTCATCACCGCGGCGGGCAATGACGCCCTGGACCTCGGCCAGTCGCAGAGCTACACGTCCGTCCCGGCCGAGTCGGGCAGCGGACTGGCCATCTCGGCCACCGGTCCACTAGGCTTCGCGCTTGGCGCGACGAACTTCCGCCGTCCGGCGTCGTACTCCAACTACGGCGAAGGTACCATCACGGTGGCTGGCCCGGGCGGCGACTTCGCGCTGCCGGGTACTGCCGTCTGCTCGATTCCGCGAATCCCGAGCGGAGTGGTGACATTCCCCTGCTGGGTTTTCGACATGGTGGTGAGCACGAGCCGCGGCGCCGGCGCGAGCGTCTCCTCTTACTCATGGGCGGCCGGTACGAGCATGGCCGCGCCCGCGGTCGCGGCCGTTGCGGCGCTCGCGAAGCAGGCGCACCCGAATGCGTCGCTCGGCGCGCTGAAAGCGATCCTCAAGAACTCCGCCGACGATGAAGGTGCGAACGGCAAAGACGAGTTCTACGGTCATGGATTCGTGAACGCCGGTAACGCGGTTCAGTAGCAACCTGTACTCCGTGCGTGCTGATCGCGAATTCGTTCCGACAGCACGCACGGAGCTCTGCGGCTGCAATGCCGGCGATTCCGCTCACGGGAGCGCCACGGGCGGGAACGGCGTGAACGCACCGTGTGCCGGCTCGCCGAGGATGGTCCGTCCGCCGCAGTCGAGCCAGGCGTGCGCGCGAAGTGTTCCGTCGTCATTCTTTGCGACGCCGAGGCGCAGCGTCGAAACGTGACCGTGCCGCGCCAGCAGTAGCGTTGCGGCAAGGGCTTGAGTCAGACAACTTGCCGCAGGCACGCGAGCGGCGACGGCAGTCACGGCCCATGCGATGAGAGCCGGTGCTCTCGAAGGTGTGCGAGAAGAGCCACGCCGCGTGACCGCAGCGATGCCGCGATGCACGATCCGGAATGGGAGGACCGTCAGCGCGATGCGGACGATCGGCACGATCACGGCCGCCTCGGCGAGCAGCCATCGTTTCTGCCGGTCGAGCCGGGCCAGTCTACGGAGCAGACTCACTCCGCACCTCCACCAGCCCGGCGTCGATCAGTTGCTGCAGGAGTTTCAACAGATCGGCTCGGCAGCGCTCCGGTTCCACTGCGTACTCGGAGACGATCGTCCGTTCTACATCGGCTACCACGACCGGCTCCTGGATGAGCTGCCAGATCCGGGCACCGACGGCATCGACGCCGAAGTAGCGGCCGGCGGACAGCCCGAGGATCACAGTTTCGCCGCCGATGTTGGATGCCAGTTGGTCTTTCGAGACCACCACGATGGAGTGCGGACGCGGGATCTTTCTCATCGTCGCGTACCGTCCTTGATGCCGGCTACTTCCCGCCGTGCAGGATTGCGGCGCCGTACTGCGCTTTCTTTCCTGCCTCGAGGCGCACACGCTCCAGATCGATGCGTCCGGGCTCGATGAGCACGACGACGCTCGAGCCCATGTGGAACGTGCCGAGGCGGGCGCCGGTGGCGATGGGGACTGTTGGGGCGTAGTCGCGCGCGACGGTCCTATCGACGTTGGCGCTGTTGGAGATGAAGGAGTCGTAGGTGACTGATATTTTGCCGACGTTCGTGGCGCCGATCATGACCACGGCCACGCGGCCGAGGTCGCAGTCGATGTAGGTGACGACGCGCTCGTTGATGGAGAAGAGCTCGTCGATGTTGGCCAGCGACCAGTCGTTGACGGGCCAGAGTTTGCCGGGAATGTGAACGCTGCGCACGATCCCTCCGCCGACCGGTGAATGCACGTGGTGATAGTCCTGCGGCGAGAGGTAGAAATTGAAGAACGTTCCGTTCTCGTAGCGCGTGGCGTTTGCTTCATCGGCGAGGAAACGAGCGAGCGTGTAGGTCTTGCCTTTGACCTGTTCGATGCGTCCGTTGGCGATGACGCCGAAGTTCCGCAGCACGCCGTCGACCGGGCTGACGAAGTCTCCTTCGATCGGTCTCAGCCCCTCGGCGAGATCGCGGATGAAGAAGTGGCCGATGGACGGATACTCGTACAGCGGCTGACCGGCCGCGTCAACGTCGATCTTGTACGTATCCGCGAACCAGCGTACCAGCCGGCGCGCAATCGGCCGCGGCAATCGCGCATGAACGAGCCGCCCGATGGCGCGGCTGACGTGATTCTTCGGTACGTAACGCAGGAAACGGTACAAGCGAGGCCTCCGGGCAACGGGAGTGCAAGATGAGGGGCAGGTCAGGTGAACGGGTTCAAGAGTGCAATGGGGCGGTGCGCCGCGAACGTCGGCGGATCTCCGGCAAGCGATATCTTTCGCGTCGAAAGAGCTCACGCGCTTCCGCAAACCGATCTCCGATCGTGACTCGTTGAATGACCGCCGCGGGTTTTGCTGGATCGACAGCGACCACGGCGGCGATCAAGCGATTGCGTCGATAGATGAGCTGCGGCTCGTTTTCGCTCCGCCTCAATACCTCGGAGAACTGCTGCCTTGCCTCTCCGATCTTCCATTCGTTGTCTTTCATCTCGGTCGACACTCTACGGGAAACTCGACAGTCCCCGGCCTACGGTGTCGTGTTGATGTCGTTGCCGAAATCGTGGAAGGTGCAGTGGTAGCGGTAGTTGCCGGTACCCGCTGGGACGGCGAAGGTGAGGATGCCGTTGTTGATGTTGTTGTTGGTGACGCTGCCCTGAGGGGCGTCGAGGATCCCGAACGGATGGATGGCGGCGGTGTTGATCTGGAAGCGATAGGTCCTGCCGCGCTGCAATGTGAGCACGGGATTCGCGCCTGCAACGCCGCTGAACTGGAAGAAGAAGCCGGGCGAAGTGACGATGAAGTCGATGGTGTTCGAGACCTGCACGGTGATGGTGACGGTGGCGGTCGAGGTGCCGCCGGCGTTGGCGAGGATGTATCGGAAGCTGTCGCTGCCGCTGAAGCCGCCGGCGGGGTTGTATTCGATGCTGCCGTCGGTCTGGAGCCGGACGGTCCCACCTGCCGTCGTGGCCGTGCTCGCACCGATCGTGGTCTGTTCGGTTCCGCTTGTCGCGCCGTAGCTCGCGATCGTGGCGCCGTTCAATGTGTCGTTGTCGAGCGCGCCGGGCGCGGGCACATTCAGCGTCGTGTTCTGGTTGACCGAAAAGGAGTCGTCCGCTGCTTGCGGCGGCGGGTCGTTGATGGTGATCGTCGCGGTTGCTGGACTGGACTCCACCGTGCCGTTGCTTGCTTTGTACGTGAACGAGTCCGAGGAGGCCGACGACGAGTTGTGTGCGTACGTGAAGCCACCGTCCGCATTCAGCGTGAGCGTTCCATGGGAAGTCGAGGTCACGAGAATCGCCGTGAGTGGCTTCGCGAGGGGATCGGTGTCATTGGCGAGGACGCCGGTGCCCGCCGCGGTGACGAGTGTTCCACCGCGTAGGACGGCGTACGAATCGGCCCGCACGATTGGACCGGCCGGAGGAGTCTTGCGCACGGCGCGACGCCGGGCTTGGGCCGCGAGAGGCGGCGCCGCGAGACTGAACATCAGGCAGAGAATGATCGTGGTACGCATGAATGGATCTCCGGATGTGTCTGAGGAGATTACACCTGTTTTCTGCCATTGAGCATCGCGTGCCACGCCCTCACTCTCGAGTTATCGTCAGGATCTCATCCGTCGTCATTTGGACGGTTGCCGAACCCCGCAGCCGGCGAGCGATCGTCTCTCCGCGTGTCGGATTGGTTGATTCGACTGCCATCACCTCCACCGCAATCCCATTCAGCGCCGCGTTTCCTGAGACGGCGTCGATGGCGGTGGCGTCGGTGAGGTCGTTGTAGCTGACGCCGGCGTTTTGTTCGGCAAGGCCGAGGCGGGTGCCGGGGCGGTTGTGGCCGAAGCCGTGGGGGAGGCTGACCACGCCGCGCATGACGCTGTCGGTGGATTGCACGGCGATGCGCACGGAGCCGGTGCGGGCGCGCACTTCGACGAGCTGGCCATCGGTGATCTGGAGTGAGGCCAGGTCGTCGGGATGCATCATCAGTTGATCGCGGGGTTTGCCTTTGATGAGGCGATGCGAGTTGTGCATCCAGGAGTTGTTGCTGCGCAGATGGCGGCGGCCGATGAGGCGGAACTGTGTTCGATCGGCAGCGGCATCGAGGATTTGCGAACGGAATCGCGCGATGTCGGAGAGGATCGGTTCGGGCGCGCAGTGGATTTTTCCGTCGGGCGTTTCGAGGCGTTCGTACAGCGACGGCGCGAGCGGACCGAAGTCGATGCCGTGCGTGGCGCCGACCAGCGCTTGCAGAGAGATACCGTGTGTGCCGGCGCCTTTCTCCAGCATGCCGCTGATCACAGTCGCAGTGGCAGGCAGCGGCATCGGTTCGCGTTCGAGACGTGCCGCGAGCCGGCTGCAGAGCTCGCGGAAGATTTCCCAGTCATAGCGCTCGTCGTCCGGGCGCGGCCAGATGCCCGCGTTGAAACGCGCCACGTTGCGGATGGCGAAGGCGTTGAAGATCAGGTCGTAATGATCGTGATTGAGGCTCGACGTCGGCGGCAGGATCAGATCGGCGTGGCGCGTGGTCTCGTTGAGATAGATGTCGATCGAGACCATGAATTCGAGCGACTCCAGCGCGTCGTCGAGCTGGCGGCCGTCGGGAGTGGAGAGCACGGGATTCCCGCAGATGGTGATCGCACCGCGGATCTGGCCGTCGCCCGGCGTGAGGATCTCCTCGGCGAGCACGGCCACCGGCAACTCGCCGCCGGCCTCCGGCAGTCCGCGCACGCGCGACGTCCATCGCGCGTAATGCCCGCGCCGCGTTCCCGGACCGGTGATCGGGAGCAGCGGCTGCGTCGGCATGGCTCCACCAACGCGATCGAGATTGCCGGTGACGATGTTGAGGAGTTGAATCAGCCACTGACTGAGCGTGCCGAACGCCTGGAGTGACGCTCCGACCCGGCCGTAGCAGACCGCTGACGGTGCGCTCGAGAATTCGCGCGCGATGCGGCGGATCGTTTCCGCGTCGATGCCGGTCGCGCTCGCGGCCACTTCCGGCGTGACATGGGCGATGGCGTCGAGCGCTGCGTCGAGTCCATCGAGCCGTTCCGGATGCGCGACGCGAAAGAGATTCTCCTCGCGCATCGCGTTGATCATCGCCATCAGCAGCGCCGCATCGGTGGCGGGGCGGATGAAATGATGTTCGCTGGCCACATCGGCCGTTTCGGTGCGCCGCGGATCGATGACCACCACCTTGCCGCCGCGCTTGCGAATGTCCGCCAGCCGCTGCGTGACATCGGGTGCGGTCATGAGGCTGCCGTTGGATGCTACCGGATTCGCGCCGAGGATCAGGAAGTAGTCGGTGCGGTCGATGTCGGGGATCGGGATCATGAATTGATGCCCGAACATCAGCAGCGACGTGAGCTGACTGGGCAGTTGATCGACGGACGTGGCGCTGAAGGCGTTGCGCGTTTTCAGCAGGCGCGCCAGCGGCACGATGTGCAGCAGCGTCCCGATGTTATGGACCGAGGGATTGCCGATGTAGAACGCCACGGCGTCGTTGCCGTTGCGCGAGATGATCGCCGCGAGCTTCTCCGCGGCAAGATCGAACGCCTCGTCCCACGACACTTCTGACCATGCGCCGTCCACCTTCCGCATCGGCCGCCGCAACCGATTCGGATCCTCGTGAACATCCTGCAGCGCCACTGCCTTGGGGCAGATGTGTCCGCGACTGAACGGATCGTCCTCATCGCCGCGGATGGAGAGGATCTTCGGACCGTCGATCTTGATCTCGAGACCGCAGATGGCCTCGCAGAGATTGCATGCGCGATAGACAGTGCGGACGTCGCTCATTTGAGTCGAACAATATCGCACGCCCCCGGGGAGTCGCAGAGTCTCAAAGTCGCAAAGTCTCAAAGGGGTGTGATTGCCACGCCATTTGAGACTCTGAGACTCTGCGACTTTGCGACTGCGGGGTTACGCGGGTCGCGCAGGCCCCGGCGCCCGTGGCCACCGACGACACGCAGCACGACGCGGACGCGCTCTTCCGGTCTTCACATTTGTCAACAAGAATATGAACTAACGCAGCGCTTTTGCTTCCGACTCCGACAACTCGCGCCCGCCGTGAATCTCGTCGGAGGGATCGGGCAAGTAGACACGCGAGAGGTAGTCGAGCGCGAGCGCGAGGCCCTGGCGATTGCGCATCGTGGCGATGAGCGGAACGGCCATGACCAGAGCGAACGCTGCAGCAGCCATCCAGTTCGTGGCGCGAAAGCCAAAGTAGACGATCACGATGCCGAGCAGGATCGGGATGCGGTCGAGGATCAGCATGAACATCCAGATGTCGCCGTAGTTGCGCTGGAACAGCAACCGGCAGGAGGAGCAGCGCTCATGCGTCACGATCCAGCGTTGAAACAGCGGGCCTTCGCCGCAACGCGGACATTTGCAGCGTAGTCCGCGCAGGAGCACTGCGCCAACGCGGCGTGTGGGATCGGTCTGCGTCATCTCATTCAGGAACGGATTCAGGCGCGACGCGATTTCAGCGTGCGTTCCGCATGACGTAGCATCGCGCGATGTTGAACAAACGCAAGCTTGGTCCTGATCTCGAAGTCTCGGCCCTCGGGCTCGGATGCATGGGCATGAGTCAGTCGTACGGCGCGGCGGATGAGCGGGAGTCGATCGCCACGGTGCATCGCGCCATCGAGCTCGGTGTGACGCTCTTCGATACGGCGGAGGTTTACGGTCCGTTCGCGAATGAAGAGTTGCTGGGACGCGCGTTGCGCGGCCATCGCGATCGCGTGGTGATCGCCACGAAGTTCGGTTGGAACATCGAGGACGGCAAGGTGAACGGCATCACCAGCCGTCCGGAGCGAATTCGCGCGGCTGTCGTGGGATCGCTGCAGCGGCTCGGCGTCGATACGATCGATCTGCTCTATCAGCATCGCGTCGATCCGGACGTTCCGATCGAAGATGTCGCCGGCGTGATGAGCGATCTCGTGCAGCAGGGCAAGGTTCGTTACCTCGGCTTATCCGAGGCGGGCGAGCAGACCATTCGCCGCGCGCATGCCGTCCATCCGATTGCTGCGCTGCAAAGCGAGTACTCGCTGTGGGAGCGCAATCTCGAAGAGCGCATTATCCCGACGTTGCGCGAGCTCGGCATCGGTCTCGTGCCGTTCAGTCCCCTCGGCCGCGGTTTTCTCGCCGGCAACGTGCAGCGTGCCGAGGAATATCCGGAAGGCGATTTCCGCCGCGGCGACCCGCGATTTCAGGGCGAGAACTTCGATGCGAACATGCGCGCTGCGGCGTCCGTCCGCGACCTCGCCGCGCGCCGCGGAGCGACGCCGGGACAGATCGCGCTCGCATGGCTCCTGCAAAAAGGCGACGACGTCGTGCCGATCCCCGGCACCAAGCGTCGTTCGTATCTCGAAGAAAACGTCGCCGCCGCGGATATCGAATTGAGTGCCGAGGAGATGCGACAGATCGATGCGGCGTTGTCACCCGAGCAAGTCGCAGGACCGCGCTACAACGAGCGCGCGATGAAGTACGTGGACCGGTGAGCGCGCATCACGGCAGCATGTTCTTGAGGCAGAAGATCGAGCCGCCTGATTTCTGGAACTCGCGCGTGGGTAGCTCGATCACGTCGAGGCCGAGGGACTCGGCGAGGTGGCGCGTCTCGGGATTGCCGGAGGGGAGGAGCAGCGTCTTTTCGTCGGGGCAGTGGCCGTTGAGCGCGAAACCTTCCACGGCCTCCGCGTCCGGCACTTCGATGAGGCGCGGGAAGGCGGCTGCGAGACGGGCCCACGATTCGTCGTCGAACGCACCGCGATAAGAGAACGCGGTCGATTCGTCGATCGGCATCAGCGCCACGTCGAGGTGATACATGTGCTCGTGGATGAGCGTGAGCGGCACGACGCGCGCGCCGGTGATCTCCGCCACTTCCTCCCACGACGACTCATCGGTGCGGAAACCGTGTCCGCCCCAGATCAGATTCCGGCCGGGATGCCAGATGGCGTCGCCGGTGCCTTCGAGCGGCAGAACGGTTCGCAACGGATGCATCGAGTAGCCGAGGGGACGGAGCGACTCGGCCAGATACGCGACCTCTCCCTGCCGCTCCACTTTGGCCATGTGCGAAAGCACCAGCGCCGGCTCACCGTTCGCGTCGACATACGGCAGCAGCTGATTTGCGGCGAAGACGATGTCAGGGAAATCATCCGTGCCATCGACGACAGTCACCGGAAATCCGAGCGACTCGTAGGCGCGTTTGATGGCCGACCATTCGTCGAAGGCGCGCTCCTGATCGACGGCGCCGATCATCCCTTCCATGTGCGGATTGATGACATGCCGCACCTGGAAGTGCGCGGGATCGACCATCAGCACGTGCCGGAACGGCGGACGCGGTGCGGCGTCACGAACGAATGCTTGCAGGGAGGCGGGGTCGGTGGTGGCCGAAGCCGTGTACATCTGCGACACGGAGCGAATCTTCTCATGACTGCGACGCGCGTCGCATCGAGGGACGCGCACGAAGCCATCTCCGCGCGGCGCGCTTTGGAGTGCGGCCGGCTTGCCGCCGCTTTGGGTAGCGTGGCATGTGCGCTCCGTTGCACATTACAGAAAGCGGCAGCAAGCCGACCGCACTCCAAAGCGCTGCGGCGCGGAGACTGAACCCATTCACCGATCGGCAACAACGTTGACGGTTCGGCCACTGCGCCGATTTGGATTTCTGGAGCCGTTCGTCAATTCGCCGTATTCATAAGTGCCGCCGCCTCGTGCGCGAGGTGTGGCAGCACCGATGCTCCTCTGTTGCATTCGGAGGGAGCTCGTCATGCGTTCCGTAACAAGCCTCTCGCTCATCGCCGTTCTGTTGTTCGCCGCGCACACCACCGCGGCACCGAAAGCGGGGATTCCGTCGCTGACGGTCGAAGGGGACAACGGCATGGTCGCTCTCGCGCTGGACTCGGTGCGCATCGATGTGCTGATCCGCGGCCATCTCGCGCGCACGACGTTCGAGCTCACCTATCGCAATGATCTCGACTTCGATGTGGATGGGAGTTTCACGTTTCCTCTGCCTGCCGATGCGGAAGTGAGCGAGGTCGGTCTCTACTTCGACGGAAAGCTGCGCAACGCCGAGGCGGTCGAGCGCGTGCGTGCGCGCACGGCGTATGAAGAGACCGTGCATCGCCGCGTCGATCCGGCACTGGCGGAATGGAGCGGATCGACGCGATCCTTCCGATTCCGCGTCTACCCGATTCCCGCGAATGGGACGAAGGTGGTTCACATCGCGTACGACGAGGAACTGACCTCGCGGCCTTACCAACTCGATCTTCGCTACGCGATCGATCTCAACGCGTTCGACCTGACCATCGACAGCGAAGGGCCGGTGGAAGGCGATGGCCTGGCGCTGCGGCGATCGGGCAATCACTGGATCGCTTCCGAGCGCGCAACGAAACTCGACGGAACGATTCGCGCCACGCGCGCCGCGCGAGAAATGGCCTACGTTTCATGGTCTGCGGCAGATGGGATGTGGTACGCGTCGGCGCCCGTGCGTGTTCGCTCGAGCGCGAGGAAGGTCGGCGCCTCGTCGCATGTGACGTTGCTCGTCGACACCTCGTCGAGTGCCGTGCAGCGCGACGCCGCGAAGCTGCGCGATTTTCTCTCCGCATTGATCGCGCGGCAAACCTCGACCACCGTGCGCGTGATTCCGTTCCACATCGCCGTCGATTCGGCATTGGAGACGAGCCCGCTCGCCCTGGAGACGACGATGGCCGGGTTGCCGTTCGCGGGCGCGACGAATCTCGTTTCGATGCTCGAGCGTTTGCCCGCGATTGCCGCTTCAGTTCCGGCGGACTCGCGACTGGTCCTGGTCACCGACGGAATCGAAACGCTCGGCGCCCCGCATCGTCTCGCTCGCACCATCGAATCGCTGAAGAAGCTGCGCCGTCCGCTGACCGTCGTCAACGCGTCGCCATCGGCGGATGACCACGTGTTGGCGGGAATCGCCCGCGCCACTGAAGGCTGGTATCTCGATCTGAGTCAGATCGATGCCGTCACGGCGGTCGACGCGGCGATGCGTGTGCCGGTGCGTGCGGACGTGAGCGGCGCGGAACCTTCGATCGCCGACGTGCTGCCGGATTCGCTGCTCGTCGCGTCGGACATGGAGATCACCGTGAGCGCTCGCTCGCGCGAGCGCATCCTGCAATTCGACGTCTTCGCCGGCAACGATCGTCACAGCCTGTCCGTGCGCCATGTCGACTCCGGCAGGCACGGCGATTTGGTGATCCGCGCCTGGGCGCGAGCGCAACTGCGTTCGCTGCTTGCGCGCGGTGCGTCCGACGAGCAGGTGCGTGATCACGGTCTTCGCTTCAATCAGCTCACGCCGCAGACTTCGCTGCTCGTGCTCGACACGTGGCAGGACTATGAGAGGCACGGCATCCCGGTGCCCGCTGACTTGCGCGCGCAACGCGATGCCGATCTGGTCGAAGCCGCGGCGGCACGCGCGGGCTGGATGGGATCGGGAACGATCACACTGCGCGGCGTCATGAACGAAAGGTCCGCGCATTCCGCCGCGTGGTTCATGAAAGGCACGGTGTCGACCGACGGCTCTCCTCTGCCCGGTGTGACGATCACCAAAAGCGAGACGGGCCAGCGGGACTTCACCGCCGTCAGCAACGCGCAGGGCGAGTTCTGGTTGACCGCGCCACGAATGCCGGGAGCATTCACAGTTCGCGCGGAGCTCGAAGGCTTGAACACTGTCATCCGCTCTTTTCCTCGGGGTACACCCAGAGGCACGGTCATCGAGATCGAAATGCGCTTCGCTTCCCTCGCCGAGGCCATTACCGTGACGGCTTCCGCGCCCGAGGTTGAAACGTCAGCATCGCAAGTCGGTAGCCTCGATGTGTCGCTGGTGAATCCGACACCGTCCGCTCTCGCCGATCAACTGCTCTCCGTGCTGGCGACCGGCGCTGCTCCTTTGACGGACGACGAACTGGCGTCGGTGCCGATCGCGTTGCGGCTTCGCCGGATCGACGAAGTGATTGCGAAGCTGCGATCTCTTCGATCACCGGACGAGCGTTTCCGCTACTACGTCGCCGCGCGATCCGTTGTCGGCGGAGAGAAACTCTTCCAGGCCGAGGCCGCGCTGGCGATGCATGAAGACGCGCCGGAGCTTGCAGTGCGCGCACTGACCGATCTCGCCGAGGCCTATCCGAATGATGCGCCGACGCTGCGGCTGTTGGGACGCGTGCTCGACGGCTGGGGCCGCAGCGATCTGGCGCGGCTCCTCTTCGAGCGCGCGCTCGATCTCGCGCCACGCGAGACGCAGACATGGAGGGAGCTCATGCTGCTCGCGGCGAAGGAAGGGGACGAGAACGAGCTTGCGCGGTTGCAGCACCGCTTCGGCACCGTGGCGCGAGACGAGAGGATGGAACAGACCGAGACCGCCATCCGCGCCGAGTTGCAGCGCCGCCGTCCGGGAACGGACCCGCGCATCGATGGCACCGCCGCACTGCAGGTCGAGGCGATGTGGGATTCCAACTACACCGACGTTGATCTGCACGTCGTTGAATCGAGCGGTGAGGAAGTCTTCTTCCACCATCGCCGGAGCTCGAAAGGCGGCTTCCTGCACGACGACGTGACCAGCGGCTTCGGACCGGAAACCTACACCCTGCCGAAACTCGATCCCGGTACGTATCAAATCGTGCTGACGTACTACGCCGGCGATGAAACACGATTCTCGTTGCAGACGCTGGCGCACGTGATCGTGTACGTGAATGGCGAGCGCCAGGATTACTTCGTTGCCCTGACCGCAAAGTCCGAACGACAGGTGGTGGCGACGGTGACGTGGTGAGACGGTGACGCGCGCAATCAGTTTTGCGCGGGGTCGCCGCCTTGGCGGAAGGGGGCCAGGAAGCGGAGGCTTTCCATTCGGCCGGTGAGCTCGGTGCCGACCTGCTCGGCGCGGGCTACGACGTCGCGGAGCTCGAGGAGTCGCTGCTTTTCTTCCATGTCGAGGTTGAGCGACATGATGAGGGCGTTGGTGAGCGCGTCGAGGCTGACGGTCTCGATCTCCGGCACGGCGCTTTGATCGGGGAGGTATTGCAGGTATTGCCGCGAGATCTCGGCGAGCCATTCGCGCTGCGCGTAGGCTTCGGTCATTCCGGGCGGCGGGTCGGGCTCGGCGATGACGCGTGCGGTGCGATAGGGGACGCGCGACACTTCTTCGAGGATGCGGAAGCGGATGTCGCCGCGCACGACGATGTTGTAGCGGCCGTCCTCGAGCGGCACGGCCTGCTCGATGGTGCCGACGGTGCCGCAGTCATACACGGCCGGCGTTCCGAAGTAATCCGACTCCCAGCCCGGCCGCAGCAGCACGATCCCGAATCGCTCATCCGCTTCGAGCGCGTCCTGCACCATCTGCCGGTATCGCGGCTCGAACACGTGCAGCGGCAGTCGCGTGTGCGGAAAGAAAACGATGTTCGGCAGCGGGAACAGCGGGAGGAGAAATTCGCCTTGGGGAAGCGGCGGCATCAATGCGGATTCTATCTGAACGAAGTCGGCCGTCGGCCGTCGGCGGTCGGCAGTAGACCGCCCGCCCACGTACGCGTTGTTCATCTACTGCCGACTGCCGACCGCCGACGGCCGACTAATCTCCCCCAAACCATTGCTCCGTCATTCGCTCGATCGCGCCGGTGTTCGCGCGGGTGCGGCGCAGGAACGTTTCTCCGGCGCGCGGGGAGCGGACGGTGGCCAGCGCGGCATCGAGCAGGCGCGGGCGCGACAGCAGTTTCGCCACGGCGCGGCTCCAGGCGATGCGCGGCGAAAAGAAGGCACGGTGGGCGTTGCGATATTCGTTCTCGATCAGCGTTCGCAACAGCGGTTTTTCTACGAGACGGAGGATCATCGGCGCGGCCAGCAGCGCCGATTGGATGGCCATGGCCATGCCGTTGCCGGTCAGCGGATCGATGACGCCGCTGGCGTCGCCGATCATGAAGACGCCACCTTCCACCGCCGAGCGGGCGCGAAAGATCACCGGCTCCGAGGAGAGATATCCCTCCTGCGCCGGCTCGTGCACCGAGTAGAGCGCATCGAGCTGCTTCTCCTCGGCGCGAATCGTTTCGATGAACGCATCCCACCGTCCTTTGTGACCCGTCAATCGCGACGCGTGAACGAGACCGCAGATGTTCGTGATCCCGCCTTCAACGGCGTTCACGCCGAGGTAACCGCGCGAGAAGGAGTAGAGATCGATCGAGTCGCGGGCCGGCGAGGCGGCGACGTAGTGGCGCTTGAAGCCGAAGTTGCGATGCGAGCGATCGCGTGCGAACGCGCGTTGCAGTTGTTGATCGAAACGCCCCCAGCGGCCCCATGCGCCGACGATGACGGTGGCCTGGATGTGATCGAGCGACGTGACGGTTTTTCCGTCGTGACGCTGCGCGCCTTTGGCAGCCGCGGTGCGCAGCAAGAGGTCGTCGAAGAACATGCGCGAGACGCCGCGCGCCGGATGCGGAAGCGCGAATTCGTACGTCCGTTTCGAGCCGATGACGCGACATCGCTCGATGTGCGGCGCGCCGGCGGCATCGATGGCATCGACGACGCCGAGCGGTGCGAGGACGGGAAGCGCGTCGTAGGAGAGGAACTCGCCGCAAAGCTTGTCGCGCGGAAACGCGTCGCGATCGAACAGGGCCACCTTCACGCCACGCTGCGCGAGCAAGGCCGCCAGTGTCGATCCTGCCGGACCGGCTCCGATGATGGCGACGTCGACGGTCTCCATCACTTCCACAGCAGAATCGCGAAGCGATACGGCCACATGCGAATCACATCCCATCGCGATGCCCGCGTTTGTGCTGCGATCGCGCGCGCTTCGGTGTGCGTGTAGCCCTGCCGCACGGATGCGGGCGCGTCGTAGCGCGTGATGCGTCCGAAAAAGCGCAACCGGCAAAGGAGGAGCACGAAGAGAAGCGGCGCGTAGTGGCGTCGCGTGTCGTTGACGGCCACGCCGCTCTTCGCCACGCGTAACGATTCCGCGAGGATCGTGTCGTTCTCTCCGGGCGAGAAGTGATGGAAGAAGTGCGATGACGTGACGAGATCGACGCTGCCATCGCGGAAGGGGAGGCGCTGCGCATCGCCGACCACGCGCAGCACGCGCGAGCCTTCGCGGAGAAAGAGCAGGTGATCGATCTTGAAATCGAGGCCGATGCGCGTCCGCAAGTCCGTCATCGACTCGAGCAGATCGGACGTACCGGTCCCGACGTCGAGAATCGACCGCGGCGCAAAGCGACGCACGAGCGCGCGATAAATGCGTACACCGCCGAGGTAGCGATTGATGAAGCGAAGATCACGCAGCGAGCGCTCCATGTCCTCGCGCGGTGCGTCGTGCTCGTCGAGCAGTTCCTCGGATTGAATGCGTGCAGGAGTGAGCATCATGTGGATGGCGAAGGATACGTCAACGTCATCCGTTGCCCCGGAGGGGCAGCCAGAGGGTAGCCGGTGGCAAGCGAGGTACGAGCGCCGCCACCGGAAATGCATTCGTTGTTTTTCCGCCCCGGCAGGGGCGACAGAACGCCGACGCGATGCGCTTTTTGCGTGCGATGTCTGCCGCCCCTGCCGGGGCGGTACCTGCCCATCCGCATACCGGTGGCGTCGCAAAAACCGCTCCGCCACCGGCTACCCTCTGGCTGCCCCTCCGGGGCAAATGTGCTCGCTTTTGCGGCGCGGAGTCACTCCACGCGCTTCAGTACGAGCGCGGAGTTTTTCGAGCCGAAGGCGATGGTGTTGCAGACGGCGACGTCGATGCGTGCGGGCCGGGCCACGTTTGGGACGTAGTCGAGATCGCACTCGGGGTCGGGCGTGTCGAGATTGATCGTGGGAGGCAGGATGTCGTCGCGGAAGGCCATGAGCGTGGCGGCGACGCCGGCGGCGCCGCACGCGCCCTGCGGATGGCCGATCATCGACTTCGTGGCGGAGCCGGGCAGTCGCGTGGCGTGATCGCCGAACGCGAGTTTCACCGCGCGCGTTTCGATGCGATCGTTCAGATCGGTCGACGTGCCGTGATAGTTGACGTAGCCAACTTCGGACGGATCGACGGCGGCATCCTTCATGGCCAGCGTCATCGCGCGCGCCGGCTCTTCGCCTGATTCATCCATGCGCACGCGATGGTAGGCGTCGCACGTCGAGCCGTAGCCCGCTACTTCCGCGTAGATGTGTGCGCCGCGTGCGCGAGCGGTTTCTTCGCGCTCCATGACGAACATCCACGCTCCCTCGGATAGAACGAACCCATCGCGGTTGGCGGTGAAAGGGCGGGACCCTTTCGTGGGATCTTCGTTCCAGGTGTTGCTCACGATCCGCATGATGCAGAAACCGGTCATCACCCCTTCGGTGATGGCGGCGTCGGCGCCGCCGGTGACGACGTAATCGCAGACGCCGAGCTTGAGATTGCGGTAGGCGTAGCCGATGGCGTCCGTCGACGACGTGCAGCCGGTGGAGATGAGATGCGAGAAGCCGTGGAGGTCGTAGGCCATCGAGATTTCGGAGGCGATCGTGCCGATCGTGCCGGACGGCACGGAATACACCGAGGCCTGCTTGGCGGCGCCCTTGTACCAAAGCTCGTACATCCGCTCGCTGAACTCCACCGCACCGCCGCCGGAACCGAGCATCACTCCGATCTCGCGGCGCGTCTCCAGATCGACCGCCAGCGGATCGAGCTTCGCATCGCGCAGCGCTTCGTCGGTGGCGCCGATGGCCAGCGGAACGGTCCGCGAGACATGGCGGATGTTCTTCGCATCGACCCAGCGCGTGGGATCGAAATCGACCTCGCCGGCGATGCGGCAGGGAAGCGAGGCGGGATCGAAGTGCGTGATGACGCGGATGCCGCTGCGGCCTTCTTTGAGGGCCGTGAAGTAGCTCTCGCGATCGGTACCGTTGGGGCTGAGGACTCCGATGCCGGTGATGACGATTCGCCCGTCGTTCATGTTGGGTTTAGAGTGTGCCGATGACACGCCGCCTCGCCATCGCCGCCGTCCTTTCCGTGTGCATCGTATCCGCTGCTTCAGCCCAGCCCACTGCCGATGCAGTGGCGCAACGTGCAATCGATGTGCTGGCCGGTCCCGCGTGGAACGACGCACGTTACTTCGCGTTCACGTTCTCCGTCGAGCGCGAAGGCAAGGTTGTGTCGTCGTACCCGCAGCGGTGGGACCGTTTCACCGGCGATTATCGCCTCAGCGGCAAGAACCGCGAGGGCGAAGACGTGCTCGTGGTCATGAACGTGAACACGAAGGAAGGCAAGGCGTGGAAGAACGGCCAGCCTGTGGCCGATCCGAAAGATTTGCTGACGTTCGCGTATCGCCGTTTCATCAACGACACCTACTGGCTGCTGATGGGCTTCAAGTCGTTCGATCCCGGCGTCTCGCGCGAGTACGCGGGCGAGAAGAGCGACGCGGGAAACGCGTATGACGTGGTCCGCTTGTCGTTCGACAAAGTCGGCCTCACGCCCGGCGATGTGTACTGGATGTGGGTGAACCGCAAGACGGGGCTCGTCGATCAGTGGCACATGAAGCTGGAAGGCTCGAAACCGGAGGATGAACCGGGCGTTCTGATCTTCCACGACTACCAGCGCTTCGGCGGCCTGCAGATTTCCACACGACGCGAGTTCCAGGGACGGCCGCAGTTCGTTCTGCTGAATGACATTGCGGTCGCGCGGGAAGTGCCGGCTGGTGCGTTCGAGTAGGAGTTCTCCACGCGAATTTCACCTACCCACCCGGCCCGCCCGTGCTACATTTAGTTCCGTCCGAAATGGTCCTCCTTTCCGTCCGTCTTCTGGGTGAATTGTCGGCAATCGACTATCGCGGCGACGCCTTGTCGGTCGGCAATCGCCGCACGCAGGCACTGATCATTTATCTGGCGATCCGTGTCGGCGGGAAGACGTCGCTGAGCGAGCTGGCGTCGTTGTTGTTTGGCGACCCGAAGGCGGAAGCCGAGGTGCGAGAGGTCGTGCGCGACCTTCACTATGCGCTGCGCTTCCTGCCGCACGACATCCTCATCGACGACGGCACGACGGTGCGATTCAATCGCGAAACTGTGGAGGTCGATGCGCGCGCGTTCGAAGAGCTCATTAGCGCACCGTCGATGAACTCGATTCGCAAAGCCGTGGACATCTATCGCGGCAACCTTCTCGAGAACTTTTCCAGCGGCATCGGGCCGTTCGATGAATGGCTGGCCGAGCGGCGGCTCACGTACTGGCGCGCCGCGCTGGCCATTTTCGGGAACCTGCTGACCACGCAGATCCGCGCCGGATGGTGGGAAGAAGCGGTGGAGACGGCGGGACGGCTGCTGTCGCTCGATCCTTCGCAGGAAGTCGTGCATCGGACGCTGATGCGTCTGCAACTCGAGCAGGGCCGGGCCGATTCGGCATTGCGCCGCTATCAGGAATGCGCCGACATCCTGCGCCGGGAGTTTGACCGCGAGCCTTCGCCCGAGACCGAACGCCTGCATCGCGAGATCGTCCGTGCGCTGGAGTTGACGCCGGCGCCGCGCGAAGTCGCGCACACACGCTCCGGCGGGCCAGTGCTGGTGCTGGTGGTCGAGGATGACCTCGTCTCCTCCGTGCTGATGGAAGGGTACTTAGCCGAGGCGGGATACGAGATCGTCACGGTCGCGGACGGTGGAGACGCCTTGCTCGAGCTGGGACGCCGCCACTTCGATCTGCTCATCCTCGACATCAACATTCCCACGTTGAGCGGCTTGAAAGTCTTCGAGATCATGCTCCAGAAACGGATCGACATCCCGGCGATCTTCATCACCGGCATGAGTGGCACCGACGTGGAGATGCAGAGCATGGAGATGGGCGCGGCGGGTTTTCTCCGCAAGCCCATCCGTAAAGAAGTGCTCCTGCCGAAGATTCGTGGCATCCTGCAACGGAGCCATCCGAGGGAAAACGCGAATTGAAAATTGAAAATTGAAAATTGAAAAACGGAACACAGCTCTCGCGAGAACCGCGCTCCGATTTTTCAATTTTCAATTTTCAATTTCTAATCTGGACAGCCAATGGACAGTCCCATCAACATCGATCCGCAATTGCGCCGGGAGCGCACGTGGCGATTGGCGGCGGTGGAGTTGCCTCTGGTGCGATTGGCCGGATCGGTTCTGCTGGCGCTGGCGGTTTATGTTCATAACCGCTTTCTGATTCCCACGACCGAGACGAACGCCTGGCTGAGCGTGACGATTGTCGTGGGCTTGTACGCCCTCGTCTCCTGGATTGCCATCGGCTACTTCCTCCGTCGCGATCCTCCCATCGACTTCACGATGCCCGTGCTGGTCGGCGATCTGCCGGTATGGACATTTGCCATCTACCAGTCGGGGGCCGAGGGCAGTCTTCTGTTCTTCATCCTCCTCCTGCGCGTGGCCGATCAGGTGCAGACGACGTTCCGTCGTGCGCTGATCTTCGCGCTGCTCGCTGCCGGCTGCTACGCCTCGATGTTGCTGTGGGTGGTCATGATCGACGGGCGCGCCATCGTGCTGCCGGTGGCCATGGCCAAGCTGGTGTTCATCCTGTTTGCCGGCGTGTACATCTCGCTGACTGCGCGCACGGCCGAGCGGCGGAGAGGGCGCCTGACGGCGTCGGTTCGCGTTTCTCGCGAGCTGATCCGCAGACTGGAAGAAGCGCATGCGCGCGCCGAGGAGGCCAGCGCGGCCAAGAGCGAGTTCGTCGCCAACATGTCGCACGAGATGCGCACGCCGCTGCAGGGCGTGATCGGCATGCTGCAACTGGCCATCGGCGATGAGCCTGCGGAGGCCACGGTGCGACGGCTGGAGACAGCGCGCCGCTCGGCGGAAACGCTGATGGCCATGATCGACGACGTGCTCGATTTCTCGCGCATCGAGGCGCGCAAGCTCGATCTCGAGCCGGTTTACTTTTCTCTACGGCAACTGATGGCGGAGACGATGAAGTCCGTCGGTCCGCTTGCTGCGGCCAAACGGCTCACGCTGTCGTACTACGTGCGTCCCGATTGTCCGGAAAGTGTCTGGGGCGATCCCGTCCGGTTGCGGCAAATCCTCGTGAATCTCCTCGGCAATGCCATCAAGTTCACGCATGAAGGAGAGATCGCGGTCCACGCCGCGCGCGTCGGCGCCAAGGTGCGTTTCGACGTGCGCGACACGGGTGTGGGCATTGCTCCGTCGGTTCGGCAACGAATCTTCGAGCCGTTCACGCAAGCCGATTCGTCACTCTCCCGACGCTACGGCGGCGCCGGGCTCGGTTTGTCGATCGTGGTGCGTCTGCTCGAGGCCATGGGCGGGACCGTGGAAGTGGCCAGTCATCCCGGCGCAGGGAGCGTCTTCTCGTTCACGATTCCGCTGCCCGCCGATGCGGTCGGCGCGGCGCCCGAGCGACCGGCGTGGGAAAGTGCGCTGGCGGGGAAGTCGATTCTCGTCATCGAGCCGGCCACGATGGCGCGCAGCGCGATGGCGGAAATCCTGCGCGCGCGCGGTGTTTTCGCCAGCGGATTTGCGCGAGCGACCGACGTGCCGCGGGGCCGCTTCGCCTGCGCCGTGACCTCGGATCCGACGATCTGGGTGCAGCCGCAGATCCTGATCGCGTCGCCGGCCGAGCATCACGCGCATCCGATTCAGGTCACGCGTCCGGTCGGCGAGCGCGAGCTGCTCGATGCCGTCGGACTGGCGCTCGAGCTCTCAACGACGTCTCCGAATTACACGCTCCAGCCGCTGACGCGTCCGGCGCGAGCGCTGCGCCTGTTGCTCGTCGACGACAACGAAGTGAACCGCGAGGTTCTCGAAGAAATGTTGCGCCGCCTCGGCCATGAAGTCACGATCGCCATCGACGGCGAGCAGGGACAGACCCTGCTCGAGTCGGACACGTTCGATGCCGTATTCATGGACGTACAGCTTCCCGGCATCGACGGCCTCGAGCTCACGCGCCGCTTCCGCGCCTCCGGATATTCGGCCGCGCATGCGACGCCCATCATCGGCCTCACCGCCCACACCTCGCCGCGTGATCGTGACCGCTGCCTCGCCGCCGGCATGAATGCCGTGCTGACCAAGCCCGTGCTCGCGCAACAACTCGAAGAGTCGCTGGACACATTGCTGACCCGCGACCCGGTCAATGACATCGCCGCCGTCAACCCTGCATTGCTTGCACGCGTACGCGACGCCTTCGCCCGCCAAACCCCCGAGCTCCTGGCCGCATTGCGCGATGACCTCAGCCGCGCCGACTTCGAATCCCTGGCCCGCAACGCCCACAAACTCAAAGGCTCCCTCAGCCACTTCGGCGGTCCGGCGATGGCCATCGTGCGCGAGCTCGAAAACGCGGCGAAGGCAGGACAGCTCACGACCGCAGCGGGACTGTTGCCTGACCTTGAGATCGAAATCGCCGCCGTCTCGAGCCGATTGGAATTTGGGGGGTGAGAAACTCCGGATGACGGCTGTCCTTGGCTGCCATCTGGGAAGAGAACGAGTTACGGGTGAATAACTCAGAGCGGGTGGTCGCGCATGCGGCTTCGAACCCGACCGTTTGAGCTGGCGCTGTCCCGGTACCACTAATAAATAAATGGGACCAGCTTGTACGGCGTCCTTGCCGCGAATCGCTGCCACTCGCCTCCATGGAGCTCAGAAAGAATGTCTTCCTCTCGGGCGATCTGTCTGCAGGCGATGAGCACGAAAGGTAACGTGATCAAAATCAGATAGCTGTTGAGGAACATTTCCACACCGATGAACGCTATGATTGATCCTGAATACGAAGGATGCCTGACTACTCGATAGGGCCCGCGTGTTGTCAGTGAGCGGGACGCTGCGGTTGACGACGCCGGAAGATAATTGTCCCTCAGGGCCAGTCTCGCAGAAGTAGCAAACGCCCCGCCGAGCAACGCGGCAACTAGGCCAATGTAATTGACATAGGTCGGCGCCGCTAACTCCGGATGGTTCATGCCGCAGAGCTGACAGGTTATCAGCAAAAAAAAGAACAAGTCGCAGATGAAAAGAGCCATGTTGACGCTGCGCTTTGCAACGCGCCTGAGCACGCTGGGTCGCCACCGAACGGCATAAAAGATAAACGTGGCTATGGCTAAAGAGATTTGAATCATTCGGTGACTGGCGTATTGTAGTGGCCATTATGAAACAAATTCGTGGGAAATTTGCGCTGGTCACGGGCGCGTCCGGGGGAATCGGCGGTATGATTGCAAATGTGCTGGCGGACGAAGGCGTTGGTCTCGTCCTCACCGCACCGCATTTGGGAGCGCTAGAGCATACAGCGGCGGACGCCCGCGAACGCGGCGTGTCGGTTCACTGTATCGCTGCCGACCTGCGGGAGCCGGGTGACATCGCGATGCTCGTTGACCGTGCTGAGACCGAGTCGGGCGGTATCGCCATCCTGGTCAACAATGCAGGCGCAGAACACGCGAGCTCTTACGAATGCATCGACCTCGAAAGGATGACAGGCGTCATGTCTTTGAATCTGCTCGCGCCGATGATTCTCTCCCGTTTGCTGTTGCCGGACATGATCAGGCGGGCAGAGGGCCACATCGTCAATATTGCGTCGCTGGCCGGTCTCGTCGGGACTCCATACGAAGAAGCGTATGCTGCGTCGAAACATGGACTTGTCGGCTTCTCCCGGAGTCTGCGAGTGTCATTGCGCTCAGATGGGCATCGGGTCGGGGTGTCCGTGATCTGTCCCGGTATGGTGAGGGGTGCCGGAATGTACGAGTCCGCCACTGCGGCGACCGACATGAGAGCTCCCGTGATGATAGGATCTGTACCTGTGGAGAAGGTTGGTAGGGCCGTTGTGCGAGCAATCGTTTCCGACGAGCCGGAGATCGTCCTGAATGGTGTGCCGATTCTGCCGCTCCTGATGACGCAGGTGCTTTCGCCGCGGTTCGCCGACAGGATCGCGGCCGCCGCCGGGGTACCAGGAATGTTCAAAACGTGGGCAGCTGCTTCAGCCAGCACGAAGGGCACATTCGAATAGTTGCAGCCGTTCACCGCCGTACGCTCTTATGACTAGTTCCAACCTGATTCTCTACGGGATCCACGTTGCGCTGTGGAGCTTATTCTGTGCGGCGCGTCTTTTTATGCGCGGCCGACCCGGCCTGAGAAATGCTCATTCGGGAGGCCTCCAAGCATCGCGCGAATATACGGCCGCGTACTCGCGTACGCTCTTGGTATTTCATATGTGTGGCATCGCCATGTTCTACGTTGGCGTGGCGAAGGCGCGGCTGGATCGGCCGGTACAAACCTGGGCATCAGCGCATCGAGCCGTGGGTGTGCTCATCATAGTGCTGGGCGCAACATTGATTGCATGGGCGATTGCCTCACTTCGTTCCTGGCGCTTCAGAGCAAAACTGGCCGAGGGACACCAGTTGGCGACGACAGGCGCGTTTAAACTCTTGCGCCACCCGATTTACGCGGGAATGAATTTAGCCGCGCTCGGCACGTTGCTGTGGGTGTCTACACCGATGGTATGGATAGGTGTCATCCTCATCGTCCTAGGGAGCGATCTGCGGGCACGCGCAGAAGAATCACTATTGCAGAGTGCCTTTGGTTTAGCCTACGCAGAGTATTCGAAGCGCACGAAGCGGTTCATACCCTACGTCTACTGAACCTCGATTCTGCCGTGTTCTGCGATCGAATGCGGTGAGTACCTAATAGGAAGTACTCACGGATACGTTCGGCCGGCCTTGACGCATGGACCTGCCTGAGTTGTTCGCGCCAGGGCGACGGCACGCCTATCCCTCCCATGGCCGATAACTAGGAATTATGCACCTGTCAGGAGTGGGCTGCGCGCTGCCGTCGGAGAGAGTTTTCAATCAGGAGGTCCTCGAGCTCATTGCGTACTACAGTCGCGGCGTGTACGCGGGTGACCTGCGCTCGCTGATCTCTGGCATCGATGCAAAGCTCAGGCGAGCCGGTATCGTGAGCCGTTATTGGCGCTCGCCCAAGCAGCGACCAATAGCATTGCTCCGCGACGCGTGTGAATTTGCGCTCAAACAGTCTGGCATCGCCGGACGCGAAGTGGATTTCGTCATCTATGTTGGGGTAGACCGTGGATTCGCAGAGCCCGCGAATGCGTCGTTCGTCGCAAAAGAGCTTGGAATGAATCGCGCTAGAACTTTTGATATTGCCGATGCTTGCCTCGGCTGGGCCACTGGCACCGAGATCGCACAAGCACTCTTTGCATCGGCGCCAGGAGCGGTGGCGCTTATCGCGAGTGCCGAATTCCCGATGCGTCTCAACGGATCGGTACTACCCCAGTGCTTCACCATAGCCTCCGATGATGACCTTGAGTCTAAATTTCCAGCGTTCACCCTGGGAGAAGCCGCAACGGCCAGCGTGCTTACCGGTGATGGTCCTGCCTGGCGGTATGTCCACGAATCGCACAACGAGTTCGCCGACCTCTGCACCGTGGGGCTCGGTCCCTCATCCGACTACGCAGGTCCGAGCCCGCGGCTAGACCCATCCAACACCTGCGGGTTTCGGGCCTACGGCCGAGAATTGGCGAGACACACGATCGGTCCCGCGTTACGCGTACTCCGTGAACTGCTCAGCCGGATGGGGACACCGCGAGTCGTCTTCCCACATTCCGTGATGGGACCGATCGTTGCCGAAGTGGCCGCACGGGTCAGTCCCAACCTCACTGTCTTCTCGACGTTCGCGGAGCAAGGCAACATCGCGACGTCGTCGCTTCCGAGCAGCATCTATCGCGCGCGTCAACAGGGAGTCGTGAAGGTCGATGACACGGCGATCGGTTGGATCGCAGCTTCCGGGCTCAAGGTAAGCGCCGTCGAGATCATCCAGAAGATCTAGGTCGAAACGAGATTCGACACCACAGCCACAGCCGCCGGCGACACGATGGAGAGGAGCAGTTGCAGGTTGGTCGGCACCTGGACCAGCAACCGGTTCTCGTCCATCCACTTCTCCATCAGTTTGTTCTTGGTGTCCTCCGTTTGCGCCCTCAGCGTGGCAAATCGCTCCCGAAGAACAATGAGCGGATATAAGCACAGGGCGACCAGAGTGAGCGAGAACATAATGCCCCAAACCAAGCCCACCGAGTCCGAAATCGACTTGAACTCACTGCGCGGCCCGTCGGCGAGGAGCCCGAGGGGTATGCGGAGGTACGCGATGGTTCCTAATGTGCTCGTGACGAGCACAAGACTCAACGCCAGCATGTGCGTCCGCAGCGCCTCGATCGACTCCGTAAGTTTGGCCCGTGGATCGACTTCCGGCGTGTCGACGTCCTGCGCTGTGAACGTCACCAGAAATTTGCTTGCACACATGATCACGACGCACGTCGTCCAGATTGCCGTAGCGACTCCGACGATCGGGAAGAATGAGAACCAGGTCGGAAACGACAGCGTGAGAGTTGGGGTCCAGAGTGCCGTAGCGACTCCGATGATCGAAAAGAGCGAGAGCGTGAAATTCGGGATTTCGGCTTCGACTCGAAACAACGGTGCCAGCGAAGGCTCCGCCGACAGCACATTGAAGAGTCTCTCGTGCGACAGCACAGCCATCCTTGTGTGGAACGCGTCCGCGGCCAAAACAAGCGCCACGATCAACAGACATACGGCCAGCGGAAACTGGCTGAGAAACGGCGCCTTCGGCTCCGAAGCGTGCAGCGCACCACGTCTCGCCCCGTATGCGACGCCGACGGAGACGGTAAGATGCGCCACCCACGAGATGTAATAGTTGACCAGTGGTGCGAGATCGTGGCGCGTCATCGCAGACGAGGCCGTGTGGCACATTCTCGTCATCGCCGCGTCAGTCACGGCGAACTGGAAGACGAGGAACACCATCACCGATGGAGCAGCCCCGATGGCCATGATACGCCAAGCGTGCTGGAGTTCCGGAAATGCGAAGGGCCTCTGTACCCAATCGCTGCTGGTCTTCCACCGCTCCGCGGTGGCGCTCCGGAAACGCGATAGCAAGTGTCGCAATAGGGATAATTCCTAGTTATCAGATCCGAGAGAGTAGACTACTCCGCAACATAGGAGTGACGGGACCGTCGCTTTCCCTACCCTGTTTGCGAGACGTTTCCTCTCGTTTGCCTCGAAACAAACACAAATCGTTGCTGGAACTGGAGCCATCTGCTCACTCCCGGACGTGAAGGTAAAACCAGAGATGCGAACCGAGCGAGAACGCCACGAACGCGACGGCGTAACAGGCGAAGCCCCAAAGAAAGGCCTCGCGATCCATCAGCAAAGCTGCAATTGCGGTTGCTCCGAGCCAGCCGAGAATTCCGCGGGCGATTCGGAGCCACTCTCGTGCTAGCGCATACCAGAGATCGATCACGCGGTAGAGAGCGGCGACCGTTCGCATCGAAAGATAGACGCCGAGGCTGAAGGAGCTTGCCGCCAGGACGATCGTCACGCCGATTCTTCCTCCAAAATGCGCACGGTGCCGTGATCGCCGTCCACCAGCACGCGCATCCCGCTTCGAAGACGGCGGGTGCATTCGCGGACCTCGACGAGGAGCGGCATGCCGTATTCGCGCGCCACGGTCCCGGCGTGGGAGAGGTAACTGCCCACTTCTACGACGGCAGCGCCGGCCGTCAGAAACAGGGGACTCCATGCCGGATCGGCGTAGGGAGCCACGAGAACCTCGCCCGGCCGGAGACCTGTATCCGCACATGGATCGAGAATCACTCGCGCCACCCCTTCGTATCGGCCGGGAGAGGCGCATTGTCCATGAAGAACGTCGCCAGAGACGATCATTGAGGCGGACGACGTGGTCTCGATCCCGAACGTCCGCGGCGGAGGGAATTTTGAGAGCCGCACATGTTCGATCCTGCGGTCGTGAAGTCTCTCTTCCACGTCCAGCCATCGCAAAGAGCCCGATCGAAGGGCAGTGACTTCCGACCATAGCAGGTAGAAAATGTCACCTCGACGCTTGAGCTTGCTGTCGCGCAACAGCTCCTCTTCGACGAGGAGGAGCTTCCTGCGAACAACGCCAATACCCATGATGTGGTAGAAGCGTGAATTTTCGCGTAGCTTCAAGAACTCTCGGGCGCGTTGTGCGGCGAAGCGCAGCGCAATCCAGCGCCAACCGAGCGACTGACGTAAATGCGTTTCCAGTGTTTCGCGCGCCTGCTCGACACGCTTTGGCATTACACGCGGACCAGTTTGCGCTTCGATGAGGAAATTCTTCACCGCGGCGAGCACCGCAGACGGATTCTCTTCCCATCGCGGCGTCTGGACTTCGAACTCTTTGGCCGTGCGATGGCCATGCTTGGCCAAAAAAGCTTCGAGGTGCGTCAGAAACTCGCGAGCCGCTGGGGTCGCTTGAAGGCGAGACAACATTTCCTCCGCCGGCGTTTTCGAGAGCAACGCCACGACGCCCGGTTCGCGTCGCGCGAAATCGGCGAGCGCCGCGAGATCGTGGCCCATTTCCACCGATAGGACTCCTTCAGAGCCCGCGCAAAGAGTGGCCACCGCGTCTGTCCCGTGTTCTGGAGCCCATCGCCGCAGCATCGCCTTGACCACGCCAACCCAGAATGAAGAACGGATGGCGGCACCGAAATTGACCGCAACCACCATCCGTCCGATGGGATCGCCGAAACGCCCGGCAGTCAGGAGCCGGCGAAGCGCATCGAGCGGCCCGAAGCGGGAGTCGCTGTCAACAGTCCGGCAAAGGGCGCGATAACCATCCATGAAATCGCCGGGCATTGCGCGGCTGCGTGCCAGCAGGACGCCTGTAGCGAGCCACGCCACCGCGCCGGCGAGGATCGTCATCGGCAGCTTGAGAAGGCGAGGCCGAACTCGCCTGGGCATACCGTCGCCGGTCAAATAGACTAGGCTTGCGACCGCTTCGTCCGACAGATCGACAGGAAGCAGCCAACGGAGGGGAGCGATATTGACATAGAAGCGGTCTCCGATCGGGCGGAGGAAGCCGGAGAAGACGCGCGTCATCAGATCGATCTGCAGCGGTGTCAGCGGATCGCTGAAGTTCTCGACGACCGGTTTGAACAGCACCCATTTTCCTTTGGGCGCGGCAATTTCTTTTCGCCGGAGCGTGGTGACCGCACGAGACTGGAGGAGATGCAGTTCTCCATCGGCGAGTGCCCATTCGACGTCCTGCGGCGATCCAAAATGCTGTTCGCAACGGATTGCCAGTGCGGCCACGGCTTCGATCTGTAGCTGGCTTAGTGTCTCCACGTTCCGCATGTCGCGCTGTACTTCTACTAAGGTTTCCGAGGAGATGGGGTCCGCCGGAACCATTAGGCATTTCTCAGCAACACGTCGCTCTCGAACTTGTAGTGTGAGGCGGTCTACGACATGCCGATCAGGGATGACGCGACCATCCATGATGGCTGCTCCCAATCCCCAGGTCGACTCGATGATGATTGTTCGTGGGTCGAGAGTGATCGGGTCCGCGCTGAAGGCGATGCCTGAGACTTCCGACCGGACCATCCGCTGGACGATGACCGCCATGGCCACAGACTCATCGCTGATGCCGCGCGCCGCCCGATAGATCGCAGCTTCGGGACTCCAGAGGGACGCCCAACAGTGCCGAATGATTTCCAGGAGATAAGCGGATTCGACGTGGTAATACGTCCGGTGCTGCCCGGCGAAACTCGCCCGCGCCAGATCCTCGGCTGTCGCTGAACTTCGCACGGCGCTCCGCGCATGTTCGTCGGTTCCCGAGAGGGATCGGTAGGCCACGAGGGTTTCATCGGCGATGTCTTTCGCGATCGTCCCGGACAAAATGTGCTGCTGGATGCGCCTGCAGCGATCGCGCAATTCCTTATCAGTGGCTTGATCGATGCGATCGATTTCATCCTGCAGCTCCAGTGAGCCGAAAAATCGCCGGAACGCGGCCGTAGTGACGACGAAGGCCGGTGGGACTGGAAAACCTGCGGCAATGAGCTCGCCGAGATTGGCCGCCTTTTGCCCGACGAGCTGCATATCGCCCCTGCGCACCGCGTCGAGCGAGAGGATGAGATCGTCGTTCACGCGTCCTGCCGCCGCGCATGTCGCGTGAGCTCGGCGATGAGCTCCCAATGTCCATGCGTGATGTGGGCGTTGTTCGCGTACACAGGATTCTCGAGCAGCGTCTCATGCAGGCCGCGCAGCCGGAACGCCGAGACAGACGGAAACATGTGATGCTCGATGTGGTACGAGATGCTGTGTGGGTACAACAGGAATTGTGAGAGCGCAGAGCCGGTGGTCGTGCGTGTGCTGCGAAGATTGTCGACGACGCTGCGCGCATACCGCTCCGACTGCGGTCCGACGGAATGCTCGGCCAGTGAGCGGAGCCGATAGCAAGCGACCGTGACGGTGCAAAGCGGGACGAGCCATAGGAAGACGTATGCCCAAATGTGGCCACTCCAGGCCGCGATGGTGATCACGATCGAGTGGAGCAGGACGATGCCGGCTACGTGCGGCACGCGCTTCCCCGGAACGTCCCATAGACACTGCATCAGCGTCAGTTCCGCGCGCTGGCTGCGGAGCGTTAGGTCGCGTACGAACATACCGATAAATCGCCGGGTGGACATTGGGAAAGTCCATTCGCCAGGATAGCGGTCCAGAGTCACCCTTGTGGGATCGTCCGGCGTCTCGAGATACCAATGATGTTTGAGGTGCGTAGTGCGGTAGCCCTGGACGGGAAAGGCCAGCCAGTAAGTGGTCAAGTAGTTCGTGAGGAGGTCGTTCCAAATCTGCGAGCGAGCGACGAGGTGATGCGCCCCTTCGTGGGCGAGAATCGAAAGGCCGTGTTGTCGCGTGCCGATGAGTAACGCGCCCAATACCCACACCCACCAGCGCGGCCACGTAAGACAAACCGCGATGGCCGCCGCGATGAGAAACCATTCCAGCGCAACAGCGACTAGCCAGCGCCAGACGTTATGGCTGCTGAATGCGCGTAACGCGTGCTCGTCGATCACATCCCACTTCACGTGGTCGTATGCCTTGCTCATCGCGGAAACACCTGATTGTGGCGAATGCTGAAGTATACCCCTCTTTCTTTCGATAGCGCGTTTGTTGCGGACGAAGACTACCCGAGCAACAGACTTCGACTTTCGAGTTACAGTTTGCGGGGGCGCATTTACCCGCCGTACGTTGCCGCGCACGGTGCGGACTGGCTGTTGGAGACGCTCTCGTGCTCTGGCTCATCCTGATACGGCGAGCGGTATCCCGACCGGTGGCAGTCGTGCCGCGGCGATCGCGGTAGATGACGGACTCGTCGACGCAGCCTGATACATCGAGGTGGAGCGCCGCTGGCGTCGACACCCTAGAACCGGCTGAACAGGTGGCAGCCAGGCGAGATCAGATCCATGCCGTCGCGGAGTATTTGGCGTATCCCACGGCCGGGCGTTGCTGACGCTGCAGCTTCCCGCGGATGCTGCCGGGTTCTATCCTGACAATGGAGCGCGCATTTCCCATCTGTCCCCATAAATGTCCCCAACTCCGCATCCGTATCGCGCTCAAATCGCGACTCAAGGAAGTCGAGCAGAATGTGCTACCAACGTATAGAAGCTCTATCCGGAATCCCACGAAAAGAAGACCGTGATCGAAGCTCCGTTCGTGGTGGAGATGATAGCCGTGCTGGGAGCGGAGAGTCAGGATTTCGGATGGAGCCGAGTTGGACTGAGCCGGCGCAGGACAGATGGGTTTTGATTTGAGGCTCGCTGATGGCGGACGCGGAGCGGGAGCAGCGACGGAGCGCCCATCGGGAGCTGGAACGAGGCGGTATCGGAGCGCGCACGGCGGGAATGATGGTGATCGTGAAGGGCAAACGGTCGAGGTGCCGTGGCCCGAGATGAGTGAAAAGAGCGCGGCCAGAAGAGCCGAATGGCCGTGGACGAAGAGGGAGTTTGAACAAGCGCCTGGCGTCATGAAGAGTCCTCGTACAGCGGGATTGGCCGCTGCGGTTGGATGGGACCAACGATGCGCATGATGCCCTGACCGCACTGAAGACAGTGTTGTTCGACGGGCTCAGTGCGGATCTGAGCCGAGATCGGCTTCTGAGTACCCAGAAGGAGGCGTGCTCGGTCGAGAGAAGTGGCTCGAACGCGGTTGGCCATGAACCCGTAGTAACGGATGCGAACAAAGTGACTGGGGACGACGTGCAGGAGGAAGCGCCGAAGGAACTCTCCGACGTCGAGGGTCATCGCCTTGGCGAGATTGTCGTTGGCATAGTCGCGATAACGAAACGACACGCGTTCGCCGTCGAAGCTGGTAATGCGGGAGTTGCTGATGGCGATGCGATGCGTGTAGTTGGCAAGATACGCGAGGACTTGTGGAGGGCCACCGAAGGGCGCCTTGGCATAGACGACCCATGCTTTGGCAGCTACGCGAGCAAGTAAGCGATCGAGAGCGGCCGTGTCGAGGAGAACGCGCTCGGGAACTTTGAGCACTCCGCGGTCCCAGGACTGGCGCAGTAACCAGCAGATGGGTCCGAAAGCGACGCGAGAGAACCTTCACGGGAAGAAAGAAGGTGGGCTTACGCACGCCGATCCAGCGCGTTCGATCGACCGAGAAGCCTCCGCCGGGAACGACGCAGTGGATGTGCGGATGAAGCACGAGTGTCTGGCCCCAGGTGTGAAGCACGCAGAGCGCACCAACCTGGATTTTGAGCTTGCTTTGTGCGACATCGGTGAGCGTGGCTCCGACCGCTCGGAAGAGTAGGTCGTAGAAAACGCGCGGTGCGTGCAAGGCCAGAACGTTCAGTTCCTCGGGCACAGTGAAGACCACGTGAAAGTACGGGACCGGGAGAAGCTCGGCCGAACGTGCATCGAGCCATTCGCGGCGCGCCGCAGACTGGCAACGCGGACAAGCCTCATGCTCGCGGTGCTCGCCCTGTCGCGTAACCACGGACACGTGCTAAGCGGTTATCGCCGGTTGCGATTCTCACGGAGAATGGCGGAGGAGCTTTTTTGCAGTCGGACGTTGCTCGTCCTTTTGTGGATGTCCGCGAGCCGCTCCGCGTACTCCTCGCGTCGATGCTCACTCGATTTGACTTCGACGAACGTACGCAGAGCTTCTTCCACCAATCCTCGTTTCGTGGAGGCTGACGAGTACTTCTTCGCTTGCTGAAGAAGCTCCTCATCCAGGACGATGCTCATGCGCAGGGATGTCACGAAGACATCGTACACAGAACAACGTGTCGCCATCTGCTCGTTTCCCTCTACCCCGCGCTGATACCGTCTTCAGCGTTTTTGAGGTGGAACGACAGCGATTCGAGGTTGATGCGGAGGTCGACGGAGCGGACTTTTACGTCGGGGCGGAGTTTGATCTGGACGGGGGCGAAGTTGAGGATGGCGTGGATGCCGGCGTTGGCGAGGGTGTCGTGGACGGATTGGGCGGCTTCGGCGGGGACGGCGATGATGCCGATGTCGATGGCGTTGCGGCGGGCGATCTCCGCGGCTCGATCCCAGGCGAGGATGGGGATGCCGGAGCGGGAGGTGCGGCCGGTCTTGGCGGGGTCGCTGTCGAGGATGGCTACGAGGTGGAAGCCGTTGGAACTGAAGCCGGCGTAGTCAGCCAGGGCCATGCCGAGGTTGCCGGCGCCGACGATGAGGACATTGCGGGTGCGGTCGATGCCGAGGGTGGCCACGAGCTGGCTCTTGAGACGGGAGACGTTGTAGCCGACGCCGCGCGTGCCGAACTCGCCGAAGCAGGCCAGGTCTTTGCGGATCTGCGCGGAGTTGAGATGGAAGCGCTCGGCCAGCTCGTGCGAGGAAACGGTCTTCTGTTCCTGCGACTCGAGGAATGTGAGGCAGCGGAGATAGACCGACAGGCGGCCGGTGGTCAACTCGGAGATGACTTCGCGGTCGTTGCTGGGGGCCCGGCTCATTGCATCGGCTATTGCTGCAACAACATGCGCGCGGCGTTGCCGGCCGCCTGGAAGAGAGGGGAGGGGTAGATGCCGATGATGAGGATGCCTGCTACGGCGATCATCAACGCGCCGACGGCGAAGACGCCGGCGGATGTTGCCACCGCGGTCCCTTCCGCCGGCTCTTTCATGTAGAGGTAGTAGACGACGCGCAGGTAGTAGTAGACGGAGATGATCGAGGCCAGGATACCGATCAGGGCAACGGTGTTGTGACCCGATTCGACGGCCGTCTTGAAAATGTAGAACTTTGAGATGAAGCCCGCCGTCGGCGGAAGTCCGGCGAGCGAGAACATGCAGATGGCCAGGGCGAAGCCGAAGAACTTGCGGCGGAACCCGAGGCCGGCGATGTCGTCGAGCGTGTGCGGATCGTTCTCGTTCTTCACGAGCAGCGAGACCACGCCGAACGCGCCGATGTTCATGAGGGCGTAGGTGATGGTGTAGACGGCGATGGCTGCGACGGAGTCGTCGCGCACGGTGAGCAGGGCGATGGTCATGTAGCCGACGTGCGCGATGCCGGAGTAGGCCAGCATCCGTTTGAGGTCGCGCTGCACGATGGCTACGGCGTTGCCGGCGATCATGGAGAGGATGGCCAGCGCCGCCACCATGTTCATCCACGTCACCTTCGGCAGCACGGGATCCATGGCGTCGAACAGGCGCACCAGCGCGATGAGCGTGGCCGCTTTCGGCGCGACACTCAACCAGCCGGCCACCGGCGTCGGCGCGCCCTGATAGACATCGGGCGCCCACGGATGGAACGGCGCCAGTGCAAGCTTGAATCCGAAGCCGGACATCAGCAGCACGAAGGCGACGGTCATCAGCGGCGTGACCTCGTTCGACGCGAACCAAAGGGCCATTTTGCCGACGTTTGTGGTTTGGGTGGCACCGTAGAAGAGCGCAACGCCGTACAGGATGAAGCCGGTGGCGAATGCGCCCATGAGGAAGTATTTGAGGCTGGCTTCGTTCGAGACCGGCATGCGGCGATGGAAGCCGGCCAGGACGAAGATGCAGATGGAGAGGATCTCCAGGCCGAGCACGACCAGCAGGAGATCGAGACCCTTCGACATCATCATCATGCCGACGGTGCCCCAGGCTAGGAGAGCGTAGAACGCGCCGTCTTCGATCCCTTCTCGCTGGAGGTACTCGCGCGCGAAGAGGATGGTGAGGATTCCGGCCAGCAGGAACGTGAGGTCGAACAGGACCGTGATGGCGCTGATCTCGTAAGTGCCGCCGAACCAGTTACCGGGAGCGAGGAAGAGGATCTGGGACCAGGCCACGGCGACGAAGATCAGCAACGCCATCGGCGCCAGGACGACTTTCGCGCGCGGGACGAAGGCATCGAAGAGGATGAGCAGCATGCCGCCGGCGGAGAGGATGATCTCCGGGAGGATGGCGTTTACCCAGCCGGGCTCGAGAAGAGGCTGCAGATTCACTGCGCACCCCCGTGAGCCAGTCGACGGTCGGCAGTCGGCGGTCGGCGGTGGAGCCCGTCCGCCCTGGAGTCCGTATCCTTTACGCGTGTCTCAGCTACTGCCGACTGCCGACTGCCGACTGCCGACTGTGTCGCGAAGACAGGCGTCTCGGCCTCGGTACTGCGTCCGTTGATCGTCGTCATCAAGTGCTTCACGCTCGGTTCCATCTTTTTCAGGAAGGTGTTGGGGTGGACGCCGATCCAGACCATGAAGATCACGAGCGGAACCATGGCCGCGATCTCATTCCAGGCGATGTCGGGGATGTTGCGGTTCTCTTCGTTCGTGATCGGTCCGAAGAAGACTTTCTGCACGAGCCAGAGCAGATAGATCGCGGCCAGGATCACGCCGCTGGCGGCGATGGTGGCGGCGATCGGATGCGTCTGGAACGTTCCGGCCAGGATCAGAAACTCGCCAATGAATCCGTTGAGACCCGGCAGTCCGACCGAGGACAGAACGGAGATTACGAAGAAGACCGCGAAGACCGGCATGGTGCGCGCGATGCCGCCGTAGTCGGCGAGCAGGCGCGTGTGGCGGCGCTCGTAGATCACGCCGACCAGAAGGAAGAGCGCGCCGGTGGAGAGTCCGTGATTGACCATCTGCAGGATCGCGCCTTCGATGGCCGTTTCGTTCAGGGCGAAGATGCCGAGCACGCAGAAACCGAGGTGCGAAACCGAGGAGTAAGCGACCAGCTTCTTCATGTCGGGCTGCACCCACGCCACGAGCGCGCCGTAGATGATGCCGATCACGGAGAGCGCGATCATGAGGCCGGCCCAGCGCACCGACGCTTCAGGAAAGAGTGGCAGCACGAAACGGAGGAAGCCGTACGTGCCCATCTTCAGCATCACGCCGGCCAGGATGATCGAGCCGCCGGTGGGAGCTTCGACGTGCGCATCGGGAAGCCACGTGTGCAGCGGGAAGAGCGGGACTTTGATGGCGAAGGCCAGCGTGAAGGCGAAGAAGAGCAGCAGTTGCGCCTTCGGATCGAGCAGCGTGCCGTAGAGGTCCGCGATGGCGAACGTCGGGATGCCGGTCTGGTGATAGCTCTGGAAGGCCAGGTAGAGAATCGCCAGCAGCATCAGCAGCGATCCGGCGACCGTGAAGAGAAAGAACTTGATGGCCGCGTAGATCCGGTTCTTGCCCCCCCACACACCGATGATGAGATACATCGGCAGCAGCATCAGCTCGAAGAAGACGTAGAAAAGCAGCAGATCGGTGGCGATGAACGCGCCGATCATGGCCGTCTCCATCACCAGGAACGCGATGACGTACTCCTTGGAGTGTTTGAGCTTCACGTTCCAGCCGGCCAGAAAAATCAGCGGCGTGAGGAACGTGGTCAGCAGCACGAGCCAGAGCGAGATGCCGTCGACCCCGAGGCCGTAGGTGATGCCCCACTGCGGGATCCAGTCTTTGTTCTCGACGAACTGCATGCCGGCCCTGCCGTCTTCCCAGCCGCGCAGCAAGCCGAGGGAGAGAACGAAGACCGCCGCGGAAGAGAAGAGTCCCCACCCCTTGGCGAGCGTCTCGCTGGCGCGGGGAAAGAAGGCCAGCACGATCGCCGCGACGATCGGAAGCCAGAGGAGTGCGCTGAGGAATGGCATCAGTGATTTTCTTTTTTTATGAACTTAGCCAATAAACGCGATGAAGACGATTACGCCGATGAAGAACATCAGCGCGTAGTTGCGAACGTTGCCGGTCTGGAAAAATCGCAGCACGTCGCCGAATCCTCGGACGACGTATCCGAGAAGTGCCGCGATCCCGTCGATAACGGCGTCGATGCCCTTCCAGAAGAATCGCGAGAGCGCCGCGAGCGGATCGACGATGATCTTCGCGTAGAGCTCATCGACATACCACTTGTTCTCGAGCGCGCGAGCCAGACCCGGCGCGCGCTGTTCGAACGCGACATCCGCGGCGAGTTGCTTCTCTTTGTACAGACTGCGCGCAAGTAACCAACCTGCGAGAGCGATCAGAGTCGAGATCGCCGCGATCATGATCTCGGTGGAAAGCTCGAGATGGATCTCATTGAACGTTCCCGCCACGTCCGGCGTGATCGAGTGCAGCCACTTCGATAGCGACGGACCGTGCCAGAGGGCGTGCGGCAGCGAAAGCAGACCGCCGAAGATCGACAGAATCGCCAGCACCCACAGCGGTCCGGTCATCGTGGCCGGTGATTCATGCAGGTGGTGCTCCTGCTCGTGCGTGCCGCGGAACGTTCCGTGGAACGTCAGATACAGCAGGCGGTACATGTAGAACGCCGTGCAGAACGCCGCCAGCGTGCCGAGGAGCCAGACGAACTTGCCGACGCCGGGGAAATACGGCGTGGCCCATGCGGAGACCAGGATCTCGTCTTTCGAGAAAAAGCCGGCGGCGAGAGGCAGTCCGGCGATCGCATAACAGGCGATGGCGAACGTGCGATAGGTGTGCGGGATCTTGTTCTTCAGACCACCCATGTTGCGGATGTCCTGCTCGCCGCTCATGGCGTGAATCACGGAGCCCGATCCGAGGAAGAGGCAGGCTTTGAAGAACGCGTGCGTGACGAGGTGGAAGATGCCGGCCGAGAACGCGCCGACGCCGACGGCGATGAACATGAAGCCGAGCTGCGAGACCGTCGAATAGGCGAGGACCTTCTTGATGTCGAACTGCCGGATACCGATGGTGGCCGCGAAGAGCGCCGTCAATCCGCCGACGATGGCCACGACCATCATTGCGTCGGGCGAAAGGCGATAGAGCACGTTGGACCGGACGATCATGTAGACGCCGGCGGTGACCATGGTGGCGGCGTGGATGAGCGCGGAGACCGGAGTCGGGCCGGCCATTGCGTCCGGCAGCCAGACGTAGAGCGGAATCTGCGCGGACTTGCCGGCCGCGCCGACGAACATCAGCAGGCAAATGGCCGTGAGGATGCCGGCTTCCACGCCGCCTGCGGACGCGACCTGCTGCACTTTCGCGAAGTCGACGCTGCCGATGTAGGCGAACATCAGGAACATGGCGATGAGGAAACCGAAGTCGCCGATGCGATTGACGATGAACGCTTTCTTGCCGGCCGGCGGCGCGTAATCGGTCTGGTAGTAAAAACCGATCAAGAGATACGAACAGAGACCGACGCCTTCCCATCCGACGAAGAGGAAGAGATAGCTGCTCCCGAGGATCAGGATCAGCATCATGGCCAGGAAGAGATTCAGATAGGCGAAGTAGCGCCAGTAACCTTCCTCATGATGCATGTAGCCGACGGAGTAAAGATGGATCAGGAAACCGATCCAAGTCACCACCATGAGCATGACGATGGAGAGGGGATCGAGCTGAAAGGCGATGTCGGTGCCGATGCCGCCGCTGTTGAACCACTCGTAGACGACGTTGAGGTGACGCTCGCCGTGGTGATACTGGCCGGTGTATTCGAAGACAGCGACCGTTCCGAGAACGGCCGCGCCGAGCGACGCCGCGAGTGCCACGGCGGAAACGAACCCCTTACCGGCGCGCTTGCCGAACAGGCCGTTCAGCAGAAAACCGGCGAACGGCGTGATGGGGATGAGCCAGAGGTAATTGAGCATGGTTGCGGGCGAACGCGGAACACGGAACACGGAACACGGAACGAAGGCGGCCCCTCCGTTCCGTGTTCCGTGTTCAGCGTTCTACGTTCATGTTCTCCTCACATCACGACCGACGTGAGGAGAACCCCGCGTTGGCCGTTATCTGTCTTCGTCTCTCAGCCGGTCCTGATAATCATCCGAAGATGCCGGATCGAGCTCCCAGCGTTTCTTATCGCGATCGCGTTCTTTTTCGCCGAGCCGCAGTTCTTCATTGTCCTGGTACGTCACGCCCATCGCCTGGCCAATCTCTTCGACCACGTTCTGGTCCGGACTGGGCATGCTCGAGCCCGCTGACTCGTCACCGCTGAACTGTGCTCCCTCCCACTGCGTGTCGAGGTCGCCGGCGGTCACGACAGGATCCGCGAGCGAGTCACTTTTCAGCCGGTGTGCAAGTTTTGCCGAGCCGGCCGATATATCGACCGAGGGCGGCTCAATGTCATCGCTGATTCCGTTCCGATTCCGGTCCTCCCGTTCGTTTTCTTCCCAGTCGATGAGTTTCTCAGTCTTGTCCATGTTCAGGCTCCTGCCTGAACGGTTGCTACGTCTGTGCCGCTTCTTAGCTCGCAGCTCGCAGCTCTCGGCTGGCAGGGAGACCTGAGACCTGAGAGCTGAGAGCTGCGAGCTGCGAGCTTTTTCTTACCAGTGCATCAAATTCGCTTCGTCCACGTCGATCGTGTCGCGGTGATGGAACAGCGAGATGAAGATGGCCAGGCCGATGGCGGCTTCCGCTGCGGCGATGGCCATGATGAAAAAGACGAAGATCACTCCGTGGACGTCGTGGAACTGGCGGGCGTAGGCCAGGAACGTGAGGTTCACGGCGTTCACCATCAGCTCGATGGACATGAAGATGGTGATGCCGTTGCGCCGCGTCAGCACGCCGCAGACGCCGATGGTGAACAGGATCGCGCTCAGGATCAGAAACCAGTGCGTCGGAATCACTGCGTCTCCTCCGATTTCTGCGCCGTCTCTTTGGGCATGGGCAGCGAACGGCCGCTGAGGTAAAGAGCGCCTACGATCGCCGCCAGCAGAAGGATCGAGACCATCTCGAACGGGAAGACGTAAGCCTCGAACATGCGGATGCCGATGGTGCGGGCATCCGCCTGAAACAGGCCCGCCGGACCGGCCGTGAAGACGGCGTACTTGCCGATGTAATAGACGAGGCCCAGACCGAAAGCCGCGCTGGTCGTGTAGCCGAGGAACTGCTGGATCGGGCGCGTGGGCGGCTCGGCGGCGTGCTGCAGATTCAGCAGCATGATCACGAACAGGAACAGCACCATGATCGCGCCTGCGTAAACGATCACCTGCAGCGCCGCGAGGAACGGCGCCTCCAGCAGCACGTACATCACCGCCAGCGCAAAAAACGACGCCACCAACGACAACGCCCCCACCACCGGATTGCGATGCAGCACGACCACCAGTGCAAAGATCACTGCGACGGCGGCGAACAGAAAGAAGATTGCGAATTCCATGTTAGTCGGCGGTCGGCAGTCGGCGGTCGGCAGTAGAACACCGATGCGAGACTGACCACTGCTCCGTGAATGACATTTGATTTGTTGGGCGGTGGCCCACTGCCGACCGCCGACTGCCGACCGCCGGCTGTTTCATCACAGCCATCCTCCCGCGATGAATGCGGCCACGATCACGATGTTGAGGATGGCCAGGGGCAGGAAGAATTTCCAGCCGATGCGCATGAGGATGTCGTATTTGAGGCGCGGGATGGTCCAGCGCACCCAGACGAAGATGAACATCAGGATGCCGATCTTGGTCAGGAACGCGGCGAACGAGAGCAGGAAGCCGAGGAACGTGGCCGGCTCGTTGTACCAGGGGATGTCCCAGCCGCCGAGGTAGAGCGTGGTGATGAGCGCGGACATCGTGGCCATGGCCATGTACTCAGCCATGAAGAAGAGCGCGAACTTCATCGACGAGTATTCGGTGTGAAAGCCGCCCACGAGCTCGGCGTCCGCTTCCGCGAAGTCGAACGGCAGGCGGTTCGTCTCCGCGAACGCGGAAACGAAGAAGACGATGAAGCTCAGCCACATCCCCGGCGAGAGAACGTTCCAAGCAGGGAGTTTCAGGAAGCCGAAGAGGACGAAGTAATAGTCGGTCTGCTGCGCCACGACGTCGGTCAGCCGCAGCGAGCCCGCCACGAGCAGCACGGAAACCGCGGCTAAGGTCAGCGACAGCTCGTAGCTGATCATCTGCGCGGACGCGCGGATAGCGCCGAACATCGAGTACTTGTTCGCCGATGACCAGCCGGCGATGGTGATTCCGTACACGCCCAGCGACGCCAGCGCGAAGATCACCAGAATGCCGGCGCCCACGTCGGCGATGATCGGGTTGAAGAGGCGGCCGCCTTCGAAGAGCGTGCGCCCGAAGAGGTGCATCTCCGGAATCGTGAACGCGCGGCCCCACGGCACGACGGCGATTGTGGTGAGAGCGGGGATCAGCCCGAACGTCGGCGCCAGCGTGTACAGCCATTTGTGCGCCTGCGCCGGAATGATGTCTTCCTTGAGGATGAACTTCAGCGCGTCGGCCATGGCCTGCAGAAGTCCGAAAGGGCCGACGCGGTTCGGGCCGGGACGGTCCTGAATGAGCGCGCTGCCGCGGCGCTCGACCCACGACATGACCGGCGTAACGGACAGCCAGATGCCGAGGATGATGGCGATCTTGACGATCGACAGGACGATGTCGGTCGGATCGAAAGGCATCAGGCGCTGACCTCCGCCATCTCCGGGGACTCCGCGCGCAACGTTGCAAACACATCGAGTGCATCTGCGGTGGCGAACGATGCGTCGTTCGGGAAGAGACGCGCACCAACGCGGCGCAGCGCCTCGAGATCGGTTACGGCATGTCCCTTCGGCGGGAAGGCCTGATGGATGCGCTGCACGCGTCCCTGCAGATTCGTGAACGTGCCTTCCTTTTCAGGAAGTGTCGCGCCGGGGATCAGCACATCCGCCACTTCCGTCAGCGGATGATCGGCTTCCCACGAGTGGACGATGAGGAACTTTGCCTTGCGCAGGTTGGCGACCACCGAAGGATCCTTCGCCCTCTCACTGAATCGCGCGTCGAGGATGTACAGCACGTCGACGCCCTCGGCACCATTCGTCAACAGCTCATCGATCGATGAGTCCCCCGACGTTGATGTGTCGCCGACAATAGCCTGCACGCCGCGGAAGTTCGGCCCGGCCTGTTCGCCGAGGATCCACTCCGTGCGCGACTTCATTCTGATCGGCCCGATCGGATCGACCATGACACCAATTTTCGCCTTCCACTTCGCAGACAGCGTCTTCGCCATCCAAGCTTCTTCATTCGTCATCTGCGCCGAGGCGATGACGACGACGTTCTTCGCGTTCTCGGCACCGCGTTCGATCGCTTCGAGCGCTTCCTGCCAGGTCGAGATGGCCAGGTAATCATCCTCGGTGCGCACTTTCGGCACGACCACGCGATCCGTTTCGTACTGTTCGTAAGAAAAGCGTCCGTAGTCACATAACCAATGGTCATTGACCTCGGGATTCACGCGCGGGCGATAGCGGAACACCTGGCCGCTGCGATGTCCGATGAAGAGATTGCAGCCGACGTCGCAGCCATTGCAGACCGATTCCGTCGAATCGAGGTTCCAGACGCGCGACTCGAAACGAAATTCGCGCGGCGTCAATGCGCCGGTGGGGCAGATGTCGGTGACGTTCGCGCTCATCCAGTTGTCGAGCGGCGTGCCGGGGAAGACGCCCACCTCGGTCGATGCACCGCGGCGGAAGAACGCCAGCTCGCTCGTGCCGGTGATCTCCTGCGTGAAACGGATGCAGCGCGTGCAGTGGATGCAGCGGTTCATGTTCTGGATCACATGCGGCCCGATAGCCGTGCGATCCATGCCTGGATAGGTGCGTTTGAACTCGCCGTAACGCGATTCGACCGAGCCATAGTTGAAGGAGTAATCCTGCAGCGGACACTCGCCGGCCTTGTCGCAGATCGGGCAATCCAGCGGGTGATTGATGAGCAGAAACTCCATCTGCCCCTTGCGTGCCTTGTCGACCTTTTCGTTCCAGACGGCAATCTTCATCCCGTCCTTCACCGGCGTGGCGCAGCCCGCCTGCAGTTTCGGCATGCCCTCGACTTCCACGAGGCACATGCGGCACTGGCCGACGACGCTGAGGGAGGGGTGATAGCAGAAGTGCGGGACGTGAACATCGGCGGCTTTGGCGGCCTCGATGACGTTGATCCCGTCCTGGACTTCGACTTCGATTCCGTCGATGGTGACTTTAGCCATAAGTTGCTTTTGCTGATGCAGATGTAGCGCCCGGGCGGGCGGGCGAAAGCAGCGGATTCGTGAAGCTGGACACGGTTCAGTCCGTGAAAACTTTCACAAGGGCGAGAGGATATTGATTTCGGCAGAGAGCGTCAACGATCGAAAACGATGAACGAGGATCGATGAACGATGAAACAATATCGGGCAGTCTCATCGTTCATCGTTCGTTGGTCATCGCCTTACTGAAGGAACCCAGTGAAAAAAGACATCGTCATTGCAGCAGTTGCCGTCGTTATCGTCGTGGCCGTAGCCTTCGGGTTGGCGGCGCTCCGTCCCAATCTGTCGTCCGCCTCCTCCACAGGAGAGAAGGATGATGCCGCAGCGAAAGCCTCGGGAAGCGACAACGTGATCATGCGCGTGAACGGGGATCCGATCACGGAGCGCGAGTTCAATCTGTTCCTGCAGAATGCGCCCGCCGAGGGACGGCAGTACTACGCAAGCCCCGCGGGACGCCGTGCGCTGGCCGACGAGCTGGTGAAGCTCAAAGTCCTGGAGCAGGAAGGCGATCGCCTGGGCATCGACGACGATCCCGAAACCAAAACGCAGATCGAGATGGCCAAGGCGCAGATCACCGCCGCGCGTGCGCTCGAGAAGATCGCCAATCAGAAAAGCGACGACCGGATTCGCGCCGAATACGAAAAGGAGAAAGCCTCGTCGGTCTCGCTGAGACACATCCTCTTCGCGTATCAGGGCGGAGCCGCACCGGCGCGCGGCGGTCAGCAAGCGCCTCCCGTCGAAGTGGCGACGCAAAAAGCGAACGCCGTTGCGGCCAGGCTGCGCGGCGGAGCCGATTTCGCGCAGACCGCGCGCGCCGAATCCGACGACGAACAGTCGGGAGCGAATGGCGGCATGATCGGCCCGGCCAAGCCGGACCAGCTCCCTCCCGACATCGCCGCAGTGGTCAGCAAGCTCAAGCCGGGACAGATGAGCGATCCGGTGAAGACGCAGTTCGGCGTCCACATCTTCAAGGTCGAACAGCCGTCGCTCGAAGATCTCCGTCCGATGCTCACGCAGCGCGTCCGCCAGCAGGTGGCGGAGGAAGAAGTGAAGCGTCTGCAGGGCGCGGCGAAAGTCGATCTCGATCCGAAGTTCTTCCCGCCGCAGCCGGCCGCGCCAGGGATGCCGGGAGCGCCGCCCGCCACTCCGCCGAACGGTTAAGGCGTACACTTACGGTCGTCCCATCCGAACATGACAGATCGGAATATCCTCGTCGTTGAAGACAACGACATGAACATGCAGCTCGTCGAATTCCTCCTGGAGGAAGGCGGGTATCGCATCGTCAAGGCCACGAGCGGCGAAGAGGCTCTGGCCATCACGCGCGATGGCCCCGGCGTGGCGCCCGATCTCATCCTGATGGACATTCACCTACCCGGCATGGACGGCCTCTCGGTCGTCCGTGCCATCAAGTCCGACGAGCGCACCTCGCGCATCCCCATCCTCGCCCTCACCGCCCACGCCATGCGCGGCGACAAAGACCGCTTCCTCGAAGCGGGCTGCGACGGATACATCTCCAAGCCGATCGACGTGAAGACATTCATCGCCTCGATCGAGCGGTATCTGGGATAGAGGGCGGTCCGCTTCGCTCGCAGTCGGC